>JBEKKN010000009.1:0-51358 GCA_050010675.1 Verrucomicrobiota bacterium
CTATCGAAATGAAAGCAATCTTCTGATCCATCGGTCGGATATCAAGCCAAGGCATGGGCCAAAGCCTAACCTCAACCTGTTACCGATGTCTTGATACCCTACAGCAGCGCGCCGTCCCTACCTTTCAACTCCACGCGACTTTGGACTTTGGAGTTTGGGCTTTGGACTTTAAGCTGGGCGGGTGAGCAAGAGCAAACGCGTGGCGGAAATGGTCGTCCGGCATCAGGGGCGGAAGCTGGACGCGCATTATCTCGGCTATTTTGATTATTTCAACCAGCGGCTGTTTTACGAGGCGCATGACGTGCTGGAACATCTCTGGCTGCCGGACAAATACGGACCGAACGGGGCGTTTTACAAGGGGCTGATCCAACTGGCCGGGGCGTTTGTGCACCTGCAAAAAAACCGGCTGCGCCCCGCCGCCGCGCTGTTCAAGCTCGCTCTCACCAACCTCGAAAAATATCCGCGCCTCCATGAACGCTTGAATGTGGCAACCACTTGTGAATTGGCGCGGAAATGGCTGGAAGAAGTGGAGCGGGGCCGGTTTGACGTCAATCCCTTGACCGACCAAAACGCGCCGGCGCTAGGATTGGAATTGGAAATGCATGAGAGGTAAGAATTTCAGGATGTCCACCGGGAGCGCCGGCATCTTGTGGGAGCGCCGGCATCTTGTCGGTCGGTTGTGACACAAAACATGAACTCTCGCCGGCAAGATGCCGGCGCTCCCGGAAATGAGAGTTGAGGAAACAAAAGTGAATGGCACTGGTAAGAAACGCGTGGTGCTGGCGGGCGGCAGCGGCTTTCTCGGCCGGGCGCTCGCCGCGCAATTGCTTTTGAAGGATTACGAGGTGGTGGTGCTGACGCGTTCACCGCGCGCGCGTGAGGATGGCGTGGCGGAAGTGGCGTGGAACGGGAAGTCACTGGGCGACTGGGTGCAGTGCCTGGAGGGTGCCCACGCCGTCGTCAACCTTGCCGGGCGCAGCGTGAATTGCCGGCACACGCCGGAGAACCTCCGGGAGATCAACGAATCGCGCATCAATTCCGTGAACGCCGTGGCCACGGCGATTCACAACGTGACGAAGCCGCCGCGCGTGTGGGTGCAGGCCGGGTCGCTCGCCATCTATGGGGACCTGGACGACCAGTGGTGCGAAGAAGGCACGCTGTCGGGTGAGGGCACGACGGTGCAAACCTGCCGGCTCTGGGAAAATGCGTTCAAGACCGTTCCCGTGTCCGACACGCGGCGGGTGCTGCTGCGCATCGGCCTGGTGCTGGCGCGCGATGCCGGCGCGCTTTCCGTTCTGGGAAAATTGACCCGCTGGTTTCTGGGCGGATCGGCGGGGAACGGCCGGCAATATATGAGCTGGATTCACCTGGCGGACATGAATCAAATGTTGCTGGATGCCATCGAGCGGGACGAAATGATCAGCGTGTTCAATGCCACGGGACCGAACCCGGTCACGAACGCGGAGTTCATGCGCGAGTTGCGGCGGGCGCTGCACCGGCCGTGGTGTCCGCCCGCACCGGTCTGGGCGGTGAAACTGGGCTCGCGATGGATGCAAACCGAGCCGTCGCTGGCGCTGACCGGGCGGCGTTGCCGGCCCGCGCGGTTCCTGAGACTCGGGTTCAAGTTCCAATTTCCCGAATTGCGCGGCGCGTTGAAGGACATCTATGGGTAAAGGCAGAAGGTAGAAGGTAGAAGGCAGAAATTTAAAAAGACGCGCGGGTTGGGAGCAGGAATGAACCCGTAAATAATACCGTGAGACCTCTGCAAAACTCCCAGCCATCGGAGCGGCGCGTCGTCAGACCGCCGCATTTTCAAATGAAATTACCGATGCGGCTCTCTGCCGGCTCGCCGCTACGCCAGTTTTGTGGAGGTCTTAACGTGTCTCAAGCCTCGTCACCTCGGCCCTGCGATTTTAATCAGCAAGTGATTCGGCGAGGACTTCGGCCATGTGCCGCAGCCGGACGGTCGCCAGATGTTGGATTTGCTGGCGGCAACTGGCGCCGGAGGCCACGACGGTGGTGCCGAACGGCTGGTTCATGACCTTTTGGATGAGCGGTTCGGCGACCTTCACCGAAAGGTCGTATTTTGATTCCAGCAGCCCGAACGCGCCAGCCATGCCGCAGCAGCCCGAGTCCAGCAGGGTCACCGTTTTTTCCTGCAACCGCTCGGCCAGCTGGCGCATGAGGTTGGGATTGCTGAGTGCCTTGGCGTGGCAGTGCGGATGGATGATCAATCGCCCGGCCCGGTTGTTGAATTTGAGTCCGTTGGGTTCCCAGCTCAGGAAATTTTCGATGAAATCCTCGAACAGGAAGCAGCGTCGCGCGACGTTTTCGACATTGGGCAGTTTCAATTCCCGGTAATCCTCCGCGAACATTGAGAAGCACGAGGGTTCCAGGAAGATGATCGGGGTGCCCCCGGCGTCGGCGTTCAACAGCGCCAGATTATGCCCGCCCAGCCTGGCGGCTTCGTCGAGGTTGCCCTGGCTGAAGGCGGGTCGTCCGCAACATTGGCGCTGGGTGACGAGGGTGACTTCAAAACCCGCTGCTTCGAGCACCGTCACCGCCGCCATGCCCACGTGCGGTTCATAGTAACGTGTAAAGGTGTCGTCCCAAAGAATGACCGGGCCGCGGCTCGGGGGCGCGGCGGGCTGATGTTTTGAAAACCAATGATCGAATCGTATGCGCGCAAACCGCGGCATGGGCCGCCTCGTGGCAAGGCCCAGGAGCCGGTTTCGGACCAGTCGAGCGGGAAAGAATTCCTGGAGCGCATTGGCCAGCCGCGGCAGCTTGCAACCCCAACGGCCCAGCTGGTCAATCGAACTGAGCAGCCGTTCGCGCAGCTTCAAGCCGTCGCGATGAATGCGCGCGTGGAGCAGCTCCGCCTTCAACAGGGTCAGGTTGACATGGGACGGGCATTCCGTGGTGCAGGCTTTGCAGGACAGGCAGTTGCTCAAAGCGACCTCCAGTTCCCGCGAACGCAGCGGGTCACCCTTGATATCGCGCAGCTCGAGCACCGCGCGGATGGCGTTGGCGCGACCGCGGGTGGACATGGATTCCTCGCCGGTGGCGATGAACGTGGGGCACATGGTCGGCGTTTGTTTCAAACAACCGCCGCAGCCGTTGCACTGTTCCAAATTGGCAACGAACGAGTCGTCCTTCGCGGCAAATGCCAGCCGCGGTTCAAAGGGCAGGTTCAACGAATAACCGGCGCCCAGGCGCAAATGACGGTCAATCTGGTAACGGCCGTCCGAAATGATTTTGCCGGGGTTGAACAAATTATTCGGGTCAAAGGACTGCTTGATTTCCCGCATGAGCTGGTAAAGCTCGTCGCCGACCTGGTCCTTGAGATACTCGGTGCGGGCGATGCCGACGCCGTGCTCGCCTGCCAGGGTGCCCTTGAATTGCCTGACCAACGCGGCCACTTCGTCCGCAATCAGGCGGTATTTCTTCAAATCCTCCGCGCTGTGCAAGTCGAGCACGGGACGCACGTGCAGCAAACCCGCGGCGGCGTGGCCGTAGTAGGAAGCCTGCACGCCGACCCGGGCCATGAGCCGCTGCAAACTGCTGAAATACGCGGGCAAATCCTGCGGCCGCACGGCGGTGTCCTCCACAAAACAAGCGGGCTTCGCGGTGCCTTTGGAGCCGGTCAGCAACGCGAGTCCCGCCTTGCGCATCGCCCACACCAGATCGGCCTCGGCCGGTGACCGCAAAATCAATTGTCGCAGACCCAGTTTGCGTTTTTGCAGATGCGCGAGCCGGTCCGGGACGTCCGCGAAAAATTCCACCATCAAAATTGACCCGCACGGCCGGCTGTCGAGTTCGAGCAGATCGCGCACGGCCTGGAACTCGCGCTGGCCGCGGGTTTGGTCAAACAGGAGGCTGTCCATGTGTTCAATGGCGGCCGGCATCAAGTCGAGCAGTTCCACCGTGGCCTGCAGGGCCTCGGCCGCGGACGTGAAAAACAAGAGGGCGACGCCGCGCTCGGCGGGCAGGGGAACGATTTTCAATTGGGCGGAAATGATGGCCGCGAGCGTGCCCTCGCTGCCGGAGAGAATCGGGAGCAGGTTGCCGGGCTCGTTGGCCGCCCGCGCCAGCGCGTAGCCGGGCCAGCGTTTCAAAAGACCCGGCGACAAACGTTCGGCGATCTGCAGCGCGTTGAGCGCCAGCAGGTCTTCGATCAGGTTTTGCTGGCGTGGCAGGCTTTCCTGGCCGGGCCCGACCTTGGTTACTTCTCCGTCAGCCAGCACGATGCTCAGCTCGCTGACATGCATGCCCGTCGTGCCATAAAACGGCGCGTACGCTCCCGACGAATCGCTGGCAATCATGCCGCCCAGGGTCGCCCGCGCACTCGTCGCCACATCCGGGCCGAAACAAAATCCCTGGGGCCGGAGGAAATCGTTTAATTGATCCAGCACCACGCCGGCGCCGACGCGGATGGTGAGGTTTTCGGGGTTAAAGTTGCTGATGACGCGGTTGTGCCGGGCAAAATCAATGACCAGGCCGTCACCCACCGCGCCGCCGGCGAGTCCGGTCCCGGCGCCCCGGGGAATGACCGACACACCGGCCTGGGCTGCTGCCTGGATGATGGATGCGGCCTGGGCCTCGCCTTTGGGAAAAGCCACCGCCAGCGGCACAATCTGGTAAGGTGAGGCATCCGTGGCGTAGAGCTGCCGCGTGAGATTGTCGAAAGCGACCTCGCAATTTGCCGCGTTCAACGTGGCCATTTGCTGGGCAGGCATCATATACGGCCCACAACCTATCGGCGTGACGGCCCGTTGACAATTTCATTAGAGCGGTTTTTAAAATACAATAGCCGGTGAGATGGCTTGGGTTAAGCGGATGGCGCGTCAGCGTCTTGGACTGCGGCAGCCCTCTGCCGCTCTTTCTCCCACAAGACCGGCGAACGCAAAGCGGCAGAGGGCTGCCGCAGTCCAAAACCTCGCGGAATTTTCCGATCGGTCTTCAGAGTCGGGCCACGAATGAAATTGGACCGGGCCGGACCGCCGGTTGCGGGCCTGGGGTCATGCGCGCCGGCGTCCTGCTCGAACGAGGAAGCGGAAGGAAAGTGGATGGAGGAATTCAAATGACGGCTGCGCCAGGTGCCATCACCCCAACCGCCAGACGATGCGCGCCTTGTTCAAGTCGTATTGCGACATTTCCATTTTCACGCGGTCGCCGATGGTGAGGCGGACAAAGCGCTTCCGCATCTTGCCGGAAATGGTGGCCAGCACCTGATGCTTGTTGTCCAATTCGACGCGGAACATCGTCCCGGCCAGAACCGAGGTGATGCGCCCTTCGACTTCGATATGTTCTTCCATGAGAAACGGGTTTCCGGGCTGGAACGACACGGGGCGACGCTCATTTCGAACGTCGCCCCGGTCGGACAAATTATCGGTGATCAATAACGCTCACGATGGCCACCGCCGCCACCGCCGCCACCAGCACCACCGCGAAATTCGCGGCGCGGGCCACGGTCGCCGCGCGGGCGCTCTTCTTTCGGGCGGGCAATGTTTACCGTGAGGGCGCGGTCGGCGAGGGTTGCGCCGTTCATGGCGGCGATGGCTTTCTGCGCTTCCTCGGGTGTGGACATGGTGACAAAAGCAAAGCCGCGTGAGCGGCCGCTCATCCGATCCATCATGAGGTTGGCTTCGACGACCGTGCCGTGGGCGCCGAACGCCTCTTGCAGGTCATTTTCTGTCGTGTTGAAGGAAAGATTTCCTACAAACAATTTCGTACTCATTTGATGATTTACTGTTCAATATCTGCTTTTCTCGGACTGTTCCCGACTGCCGGGTTTCAAATCATCACTGAACCAGGTTCACTTGAAGATTTACCATGACCGTAAAGAGACAAGAAAATGATAACCAATCTTCGGCCTGTTGCAAGCTAAATGTGGAACGCTAAAAGTGCGGGCTTGCCGCCGGAATTGATTTAATATCAAGCACTTGGATGACAAGGAGAACAGGTTTGGGGGACGATTTTGCCCTGCTGGTTTGAGGGAGGCGGGACTTTCCCGCCGGAAAAATGCCGGCTAATGAAGCGTCGGCGAGAGAAACAAATAGACCGCCAACACGACCGCCGAGCAGACAATGAGCGCCAGCAATATCATGGTGATGATATTTCCGAACTGGCCTCTGTCTCTTGGTACCATAATCCGTCCTGAATATGTCAGTACCAGATATATCTGGCGCATAAAGGAAAAACGGAGGGAATTTATTAACAGCTTATTCGCTGTCATTGGATTTATGCCAGATGCCGGGCCTGACGTTTGGGCAGGGTGGCTTTGGTTCCGGGCAGGGGGATCACGGTTTTGTCGGCCGGCAAAAAATCCTTCAGGAAACCTGGTTTGTCGTGGCGACCGCCGCGTTGGTAATCGTGCCAGAGCGGGTTGGCGGCCTGCCGGGCGTCCAGCCGGAGTTCGCCGGTGAGAAATTCAAAGAGCCAATCCATCAGTCGCACCAGCGCAATGCTGTCCGTGCGGCCGGTGCGGGCGTAAAGCCATTCGCTGAAGTCCAGAAAAGCTTCAAAGGGAGAGGCGGCGCTCCAGATCAACGGCGTGGTCTCAATGAAGTTGCCGCTGTTGCCGATCAAATCCCAGAAACGCGCAAAACGGCGCAGTTTCTGCATCGTGGCAAAATCGATCAGCCGGTTTTGGAGGATTTCGTAGGGCGGGTGCGGGTGGTAAACCATCCGCCATTCGTCGTCGTGCCGGACAATGGGCGTGCCACGCAAACGCTTCAGGATGCCCACCTGGATTTCCTGCGGTGCCAGCGCGATCAGCCGGTCAAACCCAGCCGCAAAGCTTCCCGCCGTTTCGCCGGGCAATCCGACAATCAGGTCGGCGTGGATATGAACGCCGGTTTCACGGCGCAGGAAATGAAGATTATCGGCCAGTTTTTCGTAATTCTGCCGGCGACTGATCAAATGGCTGACGTCCTCATTAAACGTCTGGATGCCGACCTCGAATTGCAGGGTGCCGGGCGGAAACCGGGCGATGATGGCGCGCAACGAGTCCGGCAGCCGGTCGGGAATCATTTCAAAGTGGAAGAAGTGGCCGGGCTGGTAACGCGCGAGGAAAAATTCGAGGATCGTCTGGCTGACCTGGACATTGAGATTGAACGTGCGGTCAACAAACTTGAATTGCTTCACGCCGCGGTCCAGCAGGCGCTGCCATTGTTCGAGGAGATCGGGCAGGGGAGCCTGCCGGACGGGAATGTCGAGCGATGACAAACAAAACTCGCACGTGAACGGGCAGCCGCGCGAAGCCTCGACGTAAATGATGCGGTGCGCGATGTCGTCGTCGGTGTACAGGTCGTAAGGCAGGACGAGTTGCGAAAATTCCGGCAGCTGCGCGGGAATGATTTTGGGCAGGTCGGTAGGGACGCGCTGCTGCGCGTCCTGGCCGAGCGGCAGCTCGGCCCTACCAAGTAACACCCGGCACACTTCCGCGAATTTCAAGTCGGCTTCGCCAGTGATGACGTGGTCGGCGAGCTGGACGATGGCCTGGCGTTCGGTCTCGTAGCTGACCTCCGGTCCGCCGAGGATGATTTTGATGTCCGGCCGAACGCGTTTGATGGCGGCGATGACCTGGGCGGTGGGTTCGACGTTCCAGATGTAAACACCAAAACCGATGATTTGGGGGTTTCGCGCGATTAAAATTTCCGCGATGTCGAGCGGTCGCTGATGGATATCAAACTCGGCGAGGCTGGCGCGCGCGCGCAATTCGCCGAGGTTGGCCAGCAGGTAACGCAGGCCGAACGCGGCATGAATGTATTTTGCATTGAGCGTGGTTAAAACGATGTCCGCCACGTTCCCAGTCTAAACATGGATACGCTTCGGCGCAATGCGCAGCGTTGCTGGGGAAGCGGATTTTCAACCGCCAAGGCGCCATGACGCAGAGGTGTGACGCAGATTGTACGGATCATATCCGTGTTTATCCGCGACCATTTGTGGTTTTGAATTTGCGTTGCAATTTTCATTCGACCCGGTGCGACCGGCTTGTTAGCCTGCATCCGTTATGAAACCCGACGATATTTTACTGGAGGCGGAAGAGAAGATGATCAAGACCGAGCAGGTGGTCATCAACGAATTCGCCGGCGTGCGGACAGGGAAGGCATCGGCTTCACTGGTCGAGAACGTGCTGGTGGAGGTCTATGGTTCACAGATGCGCGTCCGGGAACTGGCGGGCATCACCACGCCGGAACCGCGCATGTTGGTGGTCCAGCCATGGGATGTGAACTCGTTGCATCCGATTGAGAAGGCGATTCAGAAGGCGAACCTGGGCCTGAACCCCACGGTTCAGGGCAAAGTCATCCGGCTGGCGTTCCCGGAATTGAGCCAGGAACGGCGGCAGGAGTTTGTCAAACTCATCAAAAAAATGGCCGAGGACGGCCGTGTGGCCATCCGGCACGTGCGCCGTGACGCAATGGAACTGTTGAAGAAACACGGGCACGACAGCGGCATCACCGAGGACCAGGCCAAGCAGGCGGAAAAGGATTTGCAGAAGCTGACGGATCAATATAGCGCGAAGATTGACACGCACGTCACGAACAAGGAAAAAGAAGTCATGACCGTCTAGGGGATTTATGATCCTCGATTGACGATTTACGATTTCAAAAACCCGGAACCCGGCGCGGGCGATTTCGGGTGCCAATCGCAAATCGTAAATTACTGTGCGGACGGGCTGTTGGTGGCGGGGACAAAATGGATGATGGTTTCGCCGGGTTTGGCGTAACCGAGTTTTTCGCGGGCCATGCGTTCGATGGCGCCGGGATCGTTCCGCAGTTCGTCAATCTGGGCCTGGAGATCCCGGGATTTCGCTTCCTCGATCTGCAACTGGGTTTGCAACCGCAGGATGTCCGAGCGCATCCGCTCGTTTTGCTGAAGTAGCGGCAGGTAGTACATCCCAATCAGGAAGGCAAAAGCGATGACGACCAGGGCCACGGCCACTTTCGTCAACAGGCTCCAGATACCGAGGTTTACGTTCACCCGGCGAGTTAAGCACGGGCGTTACGCCCGCGGAAGCAGATTTATTTGGCGAATTTTTTCCACGACTTGAGGGTGCCGTCGGGACCGAACGTGAGCCGCAGAAAGTAAGCCGGCACATAGGTTTCGGTGTAGCCCGGCGTGGCGGGGCCAAAATATTCGCCTGGCGGCAGAAAATACGGTTCCGGTGCGACGATGACGCGGCTGGATTGCGTGAGCCATTCAGCCACGACGGTGCCATCGGACAATTTCGCGGATGTATCCGGCGGCCCCAAATCCAGGATGGCCTGATCGTGGGTATACACGCCGACGCGCACCGCCCAGTCAATTTTTTCCGTGACACACCCGGCGAACAGGAGTGTCGCCAGCAGGGCCAAAACCGTCCTTTGCATGACCTTAAAATTCCACTAACCACGGTTAAAAGCAACCAAAGGGGTGCGGGTTTTGGAATACGTCCCGGAAATGGCGTGCCGATTTCGAGCCACAGGCTTGAAACGACAAAGAAATTCTGAAACAGAACCGGCGCCAGTCGCGTCTGGACTTTGGAGAAAATTGTAAGTCTAATGTCAGGGTGTTGCGAAACAGTCCGAACTAACCATTGTGGAAACATTGCTGGAAAAGAATTTACTGAAGACGCTGGTGGAATTGGATGCGGCGGTCCAGGCCATGCCGTCGGCCAATCCCAAACTGGATTTGCTCAAGCTGTTCGCGCGAATTGACGAACTGGCGAAGGCATTGCCGCGCGACGCGGACCCCATCCTGCTGCATTATCTGCACAAGAAAAGTTATCAGAAAGCCCGGCTCTTTTTGCAGGGCCGCGAGGCCGAAAATGCCGCGGGGAACTGCCGCCACGTGAATTAGTCGAGAGTCGAACGACGAAGGTCGAGGGCCGGCCCGTCAGCTCCCGATCCGCGGATTAAATTTGATGATCCGATCCCTGCCCGACGGATTCGCTGGGCGCGGGACCCGACTTAAATACGGCTTTGACTCTCGCCGCCCGGCATTCGACCCTCGACCCATGTTCGACGACACGATTGCCGCCATTGCCACGCCGCTCGGCGAAGGCGGACTGGCCGTGGTCCGGATTTCCGGTCCGCAGGCGCTCGGCATTGCGGACAAAAGTTTTGTGGCTGCCGGGAAACAATCAACCAAACCTTCCGCGACGACGTCGCACACGATTTTGCATGGCAAGGTGGTCCGGCGTGGAGAAACCGTGGACGAAGTGCTGCTGGCGGTATTGCGGGCGCCGCGGACCTATACATGCGAGGACACCGTTGAAATCACCTGTCATGGCGGCATCCTGCCGGCGAAGCTCGTGCTCGACACGCTTTTGGAAAATGGCGCGCGCCCGGCTGAGGCCGGTGAATTTACGCGGCGCGCGTTTCTGAACGGGCGGATGGATCTGGCGCAGGCCGAGGCGGTGGCGGATTTGATTCATGCGCGCACGGAACTGGCGCTGGCCGCCGCCAATGAACAGCTCGCCGGCAAACTGTCGCTGCGCATCAATGAACTGCGCGATGAGCTGGTGGAGACGCTGGCGCATGTCGAGGCGCACATTGATTTCCCGGACGAAGACATCGCGCCCGACACCAAGGACCAATTGCTGAAACGGCTGGAAGCCGGCTTGAAGTTCATGGATGAATTGTTGCGCACGGCGAATGAAGGGCAGATTTTGCGCCGCGGCATCCGCGCGGCGATTGTGGGCCGGCCGAACGTGGGCAAATCCAGCCTGCTCAATCAATTGCTCGGGCACGACCGTGCGATTGTCTCCCCGATTCCCGGCACCACACGAGACACGATTGAAGAGACGGCGAACCTCCGCGGGTTGCCGGTGGTGTTCGTGGACACGGCGGGCTTGCGCGAGGCGCGCGACGAGATTGAGCAGGAAGGCATCCGCCGGAGCCACGAAACCCTGGCCCGGGCCGAATTCATCCTGCACGTGTTCGACGCGAGCGAACCGCTGACGGAAGCGGATGAAAAACTTCTCAGCCAGTTTGCCGGCAAGAAACGGATTCTGGTGCGGAACAAATCGGATTTGCCGAGGAAGCTGGAATTGCCTGGGAAGGCGGGCAGTCCTCTGGCCATCGCCGGCGCGCATGGAGTGACGCGCTCTACCGGTGGCATCGTGGATGTTTGCTGCGTCAGCGGGCAGGGGATTGAAGCGTTGAAGGATGCCATCAAGAAATTGATCTGGTCGGGCGAAATCAAGGCCGGAATGTTGCAGGTGATGATTAATTCGCGGCATCAAGATGCGCTGAACCGCGCGCGGGCGGCAGTGCAGCGGACGATTGACGCGTTGCGCGGCGAGGTGACTTTGGAGCTGGCCGCGCTGGATTTGCGGATTGCGGTCAACGCCGTCGGGGAAATTGTTGGCAAAACGGCAACGGAAGATTTGCTCGACTCCATCTTCAGCCAGTTTTGCATTGGCAAATAATAATGGTCATAAGCTACATTTGGGGGTTGTATCCCGGCGAACGGTTGGTTGAAACGGACATATTCCATTGAATATGAGTCGGTTCCACAATATTAAAGTCCTCCTCTTTTTGTCCAATTCCTTGACAAAATATGTCTTGACTTTGGACTTCAATAAGCGCATAAAGGAGTTCAGAAAGTCCACAAACCTAAGCAACGCCATGAAGATTTTGAAAACGCTTTTCGCAGGCAGGTTCCGGTGGTGTCGAGCTGTTTTGGCTGTATTTTTTCTTGCCGGGTTGGTTGTTAAGAGCGAGGCGGCGATTTACACGGTTAATTCAGGCAGTTACAGCGCGGCTTACGACACCTCGCAAAACGGGTATACGCTATGGTCGGGGGGTGCGGTGAACCAACTGGCCCTGCAATCGCTATACGCCAGCATCAATGGCGGCCCAGTAGGCCTGTTGACCGGCGCGATCGTAAACACGGGTTCTTCAGGTTTCAGTGGCAAATATATCACCGCCACCTACTCAACTGCGGCAGGGAGCATTGCGGACACACTGACGATCAATGGCAGTACCTTGTCCGAGTCAATCCAGTTCGCGAATTTAACCGCGAGTACGGCCAACGTAAGCATTTTCCAATACTCGGACTTTATTTTGGGAGGTTCTGGTGCGGCGGGAAACCAGACTGTCAATTTGACTCCAGCTCCGGTGAGTGGCGGATATGCGGTTGCCAATCAGAGCGGGGGCGGATACGCCCTTACCTGGCAGGGGGACGCGCCGGGTTTCACCACCCTGGTGCAGGCCAATTCCGGCGGGGCTCCCTTTGGCGCTTTTATCGGATTGGGTAGCGACTTGAACAATTCCACTTTGGCTGCCGTCAACACCCAGGCGGTTTTTGGTTATGAATTTTCCGGGAGCGTGCTCTCAAGCGGCCTGCTTTCGATCAGTGAGACCTCGTCTTTCCCGGTGGTTCCAGAACCTTCGTCGCTGGCGTTGGTTTCGGCGGGAATGTGTGTTTTGGCCCTGGCAATACGCCGCTGGCGGAATCAAGAATGTTCGAGTATAATGTTGGGCCCAGTCAAGATTGCGCCTAATAACAAACAATCAGAGAATTTATGAAACACCCCAATGAAGTGGTCTTCCGTGTGAAACGTCTGGCTTCGCTGTGCGCGACCTTGGTTGCGTCAGGGGTTTTGTTTTCGCCAGGTCACGCCATGGCTCAGGTTTATACCATGAACAATGGGGGCTCCACGGCAACGGTGAATGTCGGAAACACCGGCGTATTGGGGATGAACAGTTGGTCGGTGGGAGGCGTTAGCGGAAGTCAATTGAACCAGCAATGGTTTTGGTACTCAGTCAACAATGCTGTCCAACAGCCCATTAATACGATCAGCGGGGCCTCGGTGTACAACTTCAGCAGCCCGGCAAGCCCGATTGATGATCTTGGGGTGCAATATCAAAACGCGCAATTAACGGTGCAGGTTGAATATGTCTTGACGGGAAACGGGCCCAGTTCCGGGAGCGCCGACATGGCGGAGAAGTTGTCCATCGTGAATAATTCCGCAAGTTCGATCAGCTTGAGCTTCTATCAGTATTCCAATTTCAATTTGTTCCAGAACAACCTGAATAGCGTCAGTCTTTCCAGCGGTCCCGGCGGCTATACTGGGGCAACGCAAACAACCGGTGGTCCTGACGGGAATGGCATAGCAGAGGTCATTGACGCACCACTGGCAAATTATGGTGAAGCCGCGCTGGTCGGGCAGACGCTGGGTGAATTGAACGGGCCCAGTTATTATACGCTTAATGACAATGCGTCGGCGGGTCCGGGCGATGTGAGTTGGGCATTCCAATGGAACGTAAACCTCGGCGCGGGTGACACGTTTAACATCACCAAGGACAAAGGTTTGTCGATCCAGCTGGTTCCGGAGCCGTCCACACTGGCGTTTATCGTGATGGGGATCGGTGCTTTCGGGTTGTCGTTGCGGCGCAAGACCGCCTGAGAAGCGAGCGCGGTTGTTTCCAGCAAAATTTATTCAGAGCCGGTCAAAAGCCGGCTTTTTTTCTGTATTAACCTCCAGGGTTCTGTTATGATAACTCCACCACAAAGCAGCAAGCGTAACTCGTTTGCCAGGGTCGTATTAAGTGTATGTACAACAGTTTTCGCTACGGAATGCTGGCAACAGCCGTGATGAGCTGTGTTTGGGTGTGCAATCTGCACGCGGGTGGCAGTGGACTGAACACAGTTGTCATTGTTAATCAGAACAGTTCCAATTCCTGCGAGCTTGGTAATTACTACTGTGAGGCACGACAGGTGCCACCGGAAAATATGTTGCGCATCAACTGGCCGGGCGGCAACACCCTTTGGACCAGTAATGACTTTCAAACCAATCTGGCAACCCCCTTGCTGAACATGCTGGCTGCCCGCCAGTTGACCAACCAGATTGATTATGTGGTCCTCTCGATGGATATCCCATTTCAGACCAGCTTTGGTTCCACCGTCAACAGCACAACCTCGGCGTTGTTCTACGGCTCGAGACAGGGCAATGGCAGCGATGGTTTCGGGGTTACCAACAGCTACGCTGCCAGCGAGGCGGTTTTTCGGCAGTCGACACCGGTTGGCGCTCCGGGCTATTCCTTTCTGGCGACCATGATCACGGCTGGTTCGCTGACCCAGGCGGAACAGTTGGTGAATCAGGGAGTGGTCAGCGATGGGACTTTTCCACAAGCGCCGGTGATCCTGGCCAAGAGTTCAGACTCTGCCCGCAATATCCGCTACCCGTTTTTCGACAATGCCATTTTCAACATAAACATTCGGGGAATCTCCACCATATTGCGAACCAACAGTGATTCCGTCTCGTGGCCAATCGAGTGTCTGGGCTACGAAACCGGTTTGGCGCAGTTTAACGTCCCGCCGAGCACTTTTGTTCCCGGGGCCATCGCCGACAGTATGACGTCCTTCGGTGGGATTATTTTCGGCTCCAACACCCAGACCAATTTGCTGGCGTTTATCAGTGCCGGGGCGGCCGGCAGCTACGGCACGGTCGCGGAACCCAACAACGACACCCAAAAATTTCCCAATCCCCAGGTTTACTTTTATCAGGCCCGTGGGTTCAGTCTGGCCGAATGTTATTATCAAAGCGTCAACGCCCCGTATCTTGGACTCACCGTGGCCGAGCCGCTGGCGGCGCCTTTTGCCGGAGCTGGCTATGCCGAGTGGAGCACCAACCTTCTCCCCGACTCGGTATTGAGCGGCACCTCCATGCTTTCCGCACAATTCCTCGCCCGGGACGGGGGCCGGCCCCTGCAACAGGTTGATTTGTTTGTGGACGGGAAATATTTCAGCACGCTGACCAATCTGGCACCGGATCCCGGCAATCTCTTGACCATCACCTTGAACGGCTATCCCATATCTTATACGGTCCCCACCAACGCAACGTTGAGTTCGATTGCCTCAGGGCTGGGCGCCCTGATAAACACCGTCACCAACGCCACCCTGGTCAAGGCTCTGGTTCATGGTGACCGCATCGAGCTGCAAGCCATCGCCGGCAATCTCGTGAATGTCCCGTTCTACGCTGCCGATACAACGCCCACGAACACACCCAACCTTTCGTATAGTGTCAATTACCTGCCCGATTCGTATCCGCCCCAGATGACACCGGGTGGTCTGGACAAGGACGGGGCATTTACGATGGTGGTGGGAATTCCCAGCCCGCTGTCCTACGTCATCCTGGCCTCCACCAATTTGAGCACCTGGCAGCCGATATTTACGAATGACATGCCGGGACTGCTGAATTTTACGGATTATGACTCCACAAACTATCCCGCGCGCTTTTATCGCATGTCATGGCCGCTCCCGGATCAACCGCCTCAACTGTCCGCACCCGACCTGATCGGGCCGGGGACGTTTCAGATGCACGTGGATAGCACACCCGGTTTGCCGTGGGCCATCCAGTCCTCCAGCAACCTGGTTGACTGGGTTTCCGTTTTTACCAATCAACCCGGCGGGGCAATGGATTTTGTGGATGCCGGCATCCTGAATTCAGCCAGCCGGTTTTATCGGGCATGGCTGGTACCGCCAGGTTCGCCCGGCTACACGGTGCTGAATCTGGCTGCAAATCTTACCCTGGTCCGCGTGGACAGCGCCGCGCGGCCTTACACGATCGGGGTCTCCACCAACCAGGGCCAATGGACGGCATTGGGAACCAATTTCGCTCTCGGCGAAATTCAAACCGCCGCCACCAGCGTGGCTGGCAGTGTCAACCCGCTCTCCACCTTTATAACCGCCAGCCAACCCGCACTCCTGACTGGCGAAGCCTTCGGCGTGCAGGGCTACTCGGAGAGAAGTAATTCGATTCCGGCCAATTCCTGGATGCAGTTCACTGTTGCCAAGACCAACGGCCAGATCGTGGTCGTGGCCGTCACCAACCAGACTCCAAGCGATTCCGTCACGCTGGCCAGCCAGCTCTACAACGCGATTAACGCGAATCCCGCCTTGCAAGGCAGTGACGGGGTTATGGCCGGGGATTATGCGGTGAACCAATACGGCACTTTCTTTTTCACAGGCTTCAACCTGTATGCGCGGAGCCCCGGCTACCCGGCCGCCGTCATACAAGTCACCCCCACGGTATCTTCCATCCAGGTTCCCGCGTTCACGGACTCGGGCAGCACGCTTACCCAAAACCTGTCCGACCTCCAGCCCCGGAACCATCTTTACGTCACCGCCGGTGCTTTCAGTCTGGCCCCGACCTTCCCCCTGGATACCACGACCCTGGCTGATGGGTATCATGAATTAACCGTCGTCGCTTACGAGGGTAGTGCCGTCCGGACGCAAACCCCGGTGACCATTCCGGTCCAAATCCAAAACACTTCCTTGAGTGCAACCATGACCCTGCTCGATCTGACCAATCAAGCCCCCGTGCAAGGCACCTACCACATTCAGGTCACCGCCAGCACCAACGATGTAAGTCTGATCACTTTGTTCAGCACCGGTGGTGCGCTGAACACGGTCACCAACGTGTCCACGACCATCTTTCAGGTGAATGGAACCAATTTGTGGGCCGGACTGCACCCGTTCTATGCCCTCGTCCAGACCACCGACGGGCTTGCTTATCAGACGCAAACACAGTGGGTCCGGCTCACACCATAGCCGGCTGATGCTGGCGTTTAAAGTCCGGCCGGCGACAGACGATTTGCCCGACTCCACATTCACTCAGTCCTGCATTGGAAAATGAGAGCAAGGCTTCAACTCCACTGCTTGCCCATCCCGTCAATGCCGCTGCGTTTCAAATCGTCCGGCGTCATCGCTATGCGAAATTCAACATCGGCCTGAAAGGTCAGGAACCATGGCTCGGCCAGGGCAGGGATTTTTGAGGCGTCCGGCAAATCCACGATCAATACGGCTCCGCGCTGGCCGGCTTGTTCGGTGAAATAAGCGGCTTCCGGTTTGATGGCTCCCAGGATCCGGCTCAATTTCGCGCCCGCCGAGCCGTCTTTGACAGCCGCGTTGAACGATTGATGGGGTATTTTGACATTCATTAACATTCGCATGATGATTCCTTTGTTTATTTTGGTAAAACGCCGCGACTATGACGGAGCAAAAATGAATGGCAAGACCAAACGGCCATGAAAAGTTGGCCGACTCCATTTTCAACCAGGGTTGTCATGGGCAAGTGAAGTTCGAGGCTGGCGTAATGGGGTCAGCGCGGTTACGCTTAAAATCAGTTTCGGCACTGTCCGGCTTTCAACACCGGCATCCTGATTATGAACAAACAAGAAATCGCGGAGATACTGAGAAAAGAAGTTGGGGAACTCGAGGTTTCGATCAAGAAAGTCCAGGCCCGTTGCGAACGGTTCAAACGGTTCGTGCTGAACCTGGAGGAGGAGATCGCTCCGTCCGAGCCGTCCCCCCAAAAAACCATTTTTGACACGAAATTCGGAAAGGTGATTGAGAAGGTTTTTCGTGAAGAACCCCGGCGGCCCAAACGCTGACCCGGCGCTGGAGACGGCAGCGGGAAATTCGTTGGGTCAGAGAAAAGTTACCAAACTTCCACCGGCCCTTTGGGCACAGGAATCTGGTCCCGGCGCGTTGACGCCGGTTCCGATTCGCGCATGAAGGAGGCAACCATCGGCGGCGGTCGGAACCGCGGCAGTAATTCGCCATGTTCGTCGAGGAATTGTTGCCGCCAGCGGGTGTAGTTTTCCAGCACCCCTTGGAATTCCGCGCGCGTGGAAATGTGCACGGCGCGCTTGTTGAATTCGTGGCACGGGCCGAATCGTTTGGCATACCACGGCGCGACCTTGCGGAACATCCGGCAGCCGAGTTCCTCGCCAAAAACTTCAAGCATCAAATCCAAATGCCGGGACATCACACGCACGCGATCGGAGAAGGTGGGTTCCGGAAGCAGGTGGCTGTTGTTTCGTTGGAAGCCGCCGCCGTGAGTCAGCTCATTACATTTTGCCGGAATCTTTGAGGTCGGAGCGGACTCACGTCCGCGGCGGCACATTGTCAGATAATCCAACGTGTGCTGGAAGATCCACGGATTATAAAATGCGCCGCGGCCGATGCTCACGCCGGCGCACCCGGTTTCATCGAACATCCTTTTCGCTGCCGGTGGCGCGAGGACGTCGCCGTTGCCGATGACGGGAACCTGTTTCACGGCTTGAACGACCGCGCGGATGCCGGCCAGATTCACCGTGCCGCCAAAACCTTGTTCGCGCGTCCGGCCGTGAACAAAAATCGCCGCGACCCCCGCGTCTTCGAGCGCCCGCGCCAGCTCCGGCGCGGTAATGTTCTGGTCGTCCCACCCGAGGCGCATTTTGGCGGTGACGGGAATTTTTACGGCGTTGACCATGCCGCGGACGAGCGCGGCGGTTTTGGCCAGCTCGGTCATCATGGCCGAGCCGCCGCCGACGTTGCAGACCTTGCGGACGGGGCAGCCCATGTTGATGTCCACCGACGCGATGCCGCGGGCTTCAAGCATTTGCGCGGCGTCACGCATTTCTTCGGGTACGGACCCGAACAGCTGGACGGCCAGCGGCGAATCCGCGGGCCGGGTTTCAATGAGCTTGAATGCCTTCGGATTTTTTTCCAGGAGCGAGCGGGCGTTGACGAGGTCGGTGGTGCAGAGGCCGACGCCGCCGATTTCACGCACGACGAGGCGGAAGGGCAGGTTGGTGTAACCTGCCAGCGGCGATAGGAACAAATTGGACGGCAATGTGAGCGAGCCGATGCGCATGGCAGGAGGATAACACAGGTTCATCCGCATGGCAGAGAAAAGCGAATTCACGCATTGCGGAAGCCAGTAGGTCATGTTAGCTTGCCATGCCCAAGTACAAAAATATGTTCGGCGAAGACCAAAATAACAAGGAGAACGACCGCGGCCAAAAAAAGCCGCCGGGCGGTTTCAAACTGCCACCGACAACCTGGGTGGCGTGGATTGCCATCATCGGCAGCATCGTGGCGTTGATGTTGTTGCGCGACCATATGTCAACGCAGGTCGGCACCCTGTCGCAATATGAATTTTTCCAAAAGTTCCAGTCCAATCTGATTTCACAGGCGACGGTCAGTTTCAATCCGCAGACGGCACCGCTGACGGAAATCAGCGGTTCCTATTACCAGACCGACAAGGACGGCAAACGGGTGGAAGTGCCGTTTGTGGTCAAGAATGCATATTTGACCCAGCCCAAGCAGGATCAGTTGTTCGCCTCGGACAAGGTAGACGCAAGTCAGCCAAACACGATGTTGATGAGTGTGGTCTGGAGCATTGCGCCGTTCCTGTTGATTGGCATTCTGTTTTGGTTTTTCTTCATCCGGCAGATCAAAATTGCCGGCAAGGGCGCGCTGAGTTTTGGTAAGAGCAAGGCCCGGATGCTGGCAAAGGATCGCAACAAAACCACGTTCAAGGACGTGGCCGGAGTGGAAGAGGCGATCGAGGAGGTCTCCGAGCTGGTGGAGTTTTTGAAGGATCCCAAGAAGTTCCAGCGGCTCGGCGGGCGCATTCCCAAGGGCGTCCTGATGGTGGGTGCGCCGGGCACGGGCAAGACCCTGCTCGCCAAGGCGATTGCCGGCGAGGCGGACGCGGCGTTTTTCAGCATCAGCGGTTCCGACTTCGTGGAAATGTTTGTCGGCGTCGGTGCCAGCCGCGTGCGCGACATGTTTGAACAGGCGCGCCGCAACACGCCGTGTCTGGTTTTCATCGACGAAATTGACGCCGTTGGGCGCAGCCGCGGGCATGGCCTGGGCGGCGGCAACGACGAACGCGAACAAACATTGAACGCCTTGCTCGTCGAGATGGACGGTTTCGATACGCAGGAAGGCATCATCATCATCGCAGCGACCAACCGGCCGGATGTGCTCGATCCGGCCCTGTTGCGTCCGGGCCGTTTCGACCGACAGGTGGTGGTCAATCTACCGGACGTGCGCGGCCGTGAGGCAATTTTGAAGGTGCACGCCAAGAACGTGAAACTCGCGCCCGAAGCGGACTTGTCGATCATCGCGCGCGGGACGCCGGGTTACTCCGGTGCGGAACTCGCGAATTTATTGAATGAGGCCGCTTTGCTCGCCGCGCGGACGAACAAAAAATCGGTCGGCATGGAAGAGTTGGAAGAGGCGCGCGACAAGGTCCGTTGGGGTCGCGAACGCCGCAGTCTGGCCATGACCGCCGAGGAGAAGAAATACACGGCCTGGCACGAGGCCGGTCATGCCCTCGTGAATGTGATGCTGGAACACACCCATCCCTTGCACAAGGTCACGATCATTCCGCGCGGACAATCACTGGGTTCGACGATGCAGTTGCCCGAGAAGGACATCTTGAACCGCCGCCGCAAGGAAATGTTTGACGATCTCGCCGTGACCATGGCCGGGCGCATTGCCGAGGAAATTGTTTCGGGTGATATTTCGACGGGCGCGGCCATGGACATCCAGCAGGCGACCCATCTGGCGCGCGCGATGGTTTGCCAGTACGGCATGAGCGACAAGGTCGGCATGGTGCAATACGGCAGCGACGACGAGTTCGTTTTTTTGGGTCGCGAAATGGCGCGCACGAAGGTTTATAGCGAGACTACGGCGAGCGAAATTGACGAGGAAATCAAACGCCTCATCGATGAAGGTTACAAGCGGGCGCAGGACATCATCCTGACCAGCCGTGACAAGCTGGAATTGATCGCCAATGCCCTGCTGGAGCATGAAACGCTCGATCGGGCACAGGTTGAGGAAATCGTTAAAACCGGGAAGTTCACGCCGCCGCCGCCCAAGCCCCAAGGTGGAACGCTGATGGGCGCGCCGGCCGGCACGCCGTTGCCGGAAACACCACCCAAACCCGTGCCGCCCAAATTGCCGGGGCTGGGAACGCCGGCGCCCGCGCCGGTTTGAAGTCTTGAACTAATCTTTTGGTTCCAGCACCACGCGAAAACCGTAGTCCTTTTTGGTTATGTCGGGGGCCGAGTATTCGCGAAAATCAATCCGCGCGTTAATTTCAATGAAGGTATCCCAGGCGCCGCCGCGCAAAACGCGATAGGGTTTGTCCTGAGGATCGAGGCACCATTCCATGACATTGCCACGCATGTCGTAGAGACCGTAACTGTTCGCTCCGAGACCGCCGACGGACTCGGTGGAGGAATGGCGCTGTCCATTCAAGCTCATAACGGCATCGCTCAAGGAGGCGTTATCGACGAGTTTTTCCCATTGCGCCTGGGTCAGCAGATTGTAGCTGAAACCTTTCGGCAGTTGATGCGCCCGTTGTTCGGTTTCGGTCAATTTTTTGCAGAAGGCCATGGCATTGTTCCAGGTGACCGAATCCACCGGATGATCCGGGCCGGGGAAAGCGCTGGGATTGCTGCCCATCACCTGTTGATAGGCGTCCTGCGTCACTTCATACATCCCGGCCCAGAGGGATGGCGAAATCTTTACCAGTACCATGCCGGCGGTGTTGGTGACTTGATCGCTTGCGTCCATCAAATCTTTGAGCGTGGGCGCCGTGTTAGTGTTGCTATCGGAAGCGGCGGTATCGCTGTCGGATGTGGTTGCGTCTTGCGCGCGGCCGGAAGCGGGCAGGGAAGCCAGCAGGGCCATGATCAAAAGTGTCAAAATTCTCCGGTCAGTTTTCATAAGGCAAACAAGGCTTGTGGTTGACAATCAACGGACAACATAGCAAGCCACATGCCGTTACGGAACACTTTTGGGGTTCTGCAGGTCTTCCGCCAAGAAACGGGTCACGTCCTTGAAGCGCACAACGTTATCGGGGTTCATCGCCATGAGCGACTGGTGCGCTTCGAGACAGGTACGGGTAATTTGTTCACGGGTTGGATTCAGGGAGTCTGGCGCCCGGGTTTCAACGTCACCTGGCAGTTGCAAGGTTCCCTTGCTGATTTTAAAGAGATGCAACGCGCCCAGGTTTTCCAGCAGGTCCACCAGCCGCGGGTTGGGGTTCAACAATTCGATGCCATGTTCGTCCGGGTTGGCCGTCTGATTCAACTTCAAGCCAAAACCGGCCAGGAGGCCCAGGAAGGTGCTGTCCATGAGCACACATTCCGACAGGTCAACAATGAAATGACCGTAGCCCTTCGCGGCCAGCCCGGTCAGCAGGCTCTTGAAATCGGGGCCGTAGGTGAAATTGGCGCGGCCCACAATTTTCACGCACACAAAATTCTTGCAGGCCAGCACCAACATTTTTGCCGACGGCGTAGTCATTTTTAAAGAATAGTTTTAACGGTCACGCCACCGCTGCCGGCGGCGAGACGATTTGCACCAGGGTTTGTTGCAGCACCAGGGTTTCATCGAGGCCGCTGGAAACCAGCCGCTGGTTGCAACGCAACAGCAAATCCATGGCCCGCACCAGTTCGGATTCGGAATACCGTTTCACCTGCGGCAGCGCCTTGAAAAGCACGTATGGGTTCAAGGCCAATGGATTGAAACGACGGTCACCCGGCAGCTGTTCCGGCGGCACCCGCTGGAGCTGGGCCTTGAACCGGTTGTAATCCATCTCCGGTTTGATCCAGCCTTCGCGCAGCATTTCCTTCAACAACAGCATCGCGCGCACCTTGCCGATCAACCCGTACAGCAGGCCGATTTCCGATCTTTGGGAATCGAACTTTACCTCCCACAACTCCTCGTCCAGCCGCCGCAACAAGCGGGGTAAATCGCGGTCGCCCAGGGCGTCCCCCAGGGCAAACGCCCGCGCGGTTTTGTTCCGGGCGCACACTGCGTTGACGTCGCCGGCTTCAATCTGCCTCCGGTCGCCGGCGAACAGGCAGAGTTTTTCAATTTCATTGTCGAGCTGGCGCGGATGCGGGCCGATGCGGCTGACCAGTTCCGCCACCGCTTCGTCGGAAATTTCCTTTTTCCGGTCGCGCACGGCGGTTCGCGCCGTGACTTCCGCACGTTCCGCCCAATCGCGGTCGTCTGCCGACCAGCCTGCGAGACTTTCGACGGAGCCGATTTTATCGAGCGTCTTGAAAAAGGTTTTACGTTTGTCCACCTTGCCCGCGCTGATCAAAAGCCGGATGCCGGTGTTACGCGACCACGCGAAGGCTTTTAATTCCTCGGCCAGATCGGACAGTGACTCGGTGACCATCTGGGCGGACGCCACCCGTTCCTCGCCGAGGAAGTTACAGTCCCGCAGCCAGATGACCTTGCCCGTGCCAAAAAAAGGCAGCGTTTGGAGCGCTTCGCGCAACCGGGCGATGGCGGCCATGGCTTCACCGCTGTTGGCCACGGTGGCTTCGATGATTTCATGGTCCATGCCTCCGATTTCGCCGCACCATTGCTGGTAGAGTTGCTTGGCGCGTTGTTTTACGGCGAACTCGTCGTCACCGCAAATGAGAGCCGGCGATGAAGTCTGGGTGGCGGGCATTTTACTCCGCCTCGCTGCCGGTTTCGTTGATTCGATTCAACACTTCGCTCATGTCCTCGACCTGTTCGAAGAGGGAGGCGGCCACAAAGATTGGTTTTTTCTGGGCCGCGGCGAGGGCCAGGCAGTCGCTGGGGCGCGCGTCGAGCTCCACGATTTTACGGGCCAGCTCGTTTTGCTGCTGCAGGATCAACCGGGCGAAGTAGGTTGAATTTTTCAGGTCCGTGATGACCACGCGCTCCACCGTGATGCCGAAACCTTGAAACATCCGGTTGATGAGGTCGTGGGTGAGGGGGCGTTCTTTTGGAGTTTGCCGCAGGAACATGCCGATGACCGCGCCCATTTGCGGCTCGACGTTGATGACAAAGACCTTCTGGTCATTGCCGACAAAAAGCGCACAACCGCTGTTGGCCGGGATGATCCCGCGAATCTGAACCGCCACAACGTCCTGCTTCATGCGTTCAATTTAGGCCGAATCGTGCGAAAAACAAGTCCGGCTTTGACTCAACCCGGTGGTGGCAGTTCGACGGGTTTGGTCAGGAAACGGTCCTTGATGAATGTCCGGTAATAGGCGTCCTTCCGCGGCGCCTTCAGCAGGCCTTCGAAACGGAAACCTGGCACGTTGTCGAAGCCAAGGGTGGGTGCATTCCGGAATCGGATGACCAGCTGCCGGGTCTTGGGCACGTAGCCGACGGCCTCGAACAAATCCGCGTCCACCGGCTCCATTTTGACGGGTTGCGTAAAGGTTGCCATAACGTTCCTGCTGCCGAGTCAGGCGATTCTTGGGCCGAAACCACTTGCGCGTCGAGCTTTTTTATCAATGCCGGACGCCGCAGGCGCAGGGGGCCGTTGCACCGGCCGCCTGCGTCGGTGGCTCATAGTTCAACCACGGTCCCAGCCACCGCTCAACTTCCTGTAACGTCAGACCTTTGCGCAGGTGATAATCCAGGATCTGATCGCGACCGAGTTTGCCGACCGCAAAGTATCTGGACTCGGGGTGGGCGAAGTACAGGCCGCTCACCGAGCTGCCCGGCCACATGGCAAAGCTTTCCGTCAGCTTGATGCCGGTGTGCTTTTCCACGTCGAGCAGTTTCCAGAGGATGCCCTTTTCCGTGTGGTCGGGACAGGCCGGATAACCCGCCGCCGGCCGGATGCCGCGGTATTTTTCACCAACCAGATCGGCGTTCGAAAGTTTTTCGTTCCGGCCGTAACCCCATTCCTCGCGAACGCGCCGGTGCAGGAATTCCGCGAACGCTTCGGCCAGCCGGTCTGCCAGGGCTTCCGCCAGGATGGCGTTGTAATCGTCGTGGTCGGCCTTGAATTTCTCGACCAGTTCCTTCAGACCGTGGCCGCTCGTGACGGCAAAGGCACCCAAATGATCATTCAATGTTGGATGTTGAATGTTGGATGTTGAATGTTTTGGCGCGATAAAATCCGCCAGACACCAGTTGGGTGTGCCGTCGGTTTTTTCGATCTGCTGCCGCAGGAAATGGAACGTCGTGAGAACTCCGGTTCGTGACTCGTCCGTATAAAGTTGCACGTCGTCACCAACGCGATGGGCCGGGAACAAACCGTAAACGCCGCGCGGTGAGAGCAATTTTTCACCGATGATTTTTTCCAGCAATGTCTGTGCGTCGGCAAAGAGCTTGCGCGCCTCCTCCCCGTGTTTCTCGTGTTCCAGGATTTTCGGATAAACCCCGCGCAATTCCCAGGTGTGAAAGAATGGTGTCCAGTCAATCAGCGGGACCAGCTCCGAGAGGGTCACGCGCGCGGAATGCTGGGTATTGAGCGTGGTTGCCTCCGATGACAATGCGCGAATGCCGACAAATTCCGGTTGTGGCAAATCGTCATACGTGAGCTTGGGTGCCCGGGCCCGGGCGTCTTCGAGGGTGACTAGTTTTGTATGTTGTCCGGCGTGTTGGGCGCGAACGCGCTCGTATTCCCCGCGGATCTGTTCGACGAACCCGGGCTTTTGCCCGGCGCTGATCAGGCTGCCAACCACCGGCACGGCGCGCGAGGCGTCCAGGACGTGGACCACCGGTTCACGGTAACCCGGTGCGATTTTCACCGCCGTGTGCGCCTTGCTGGTGGTGGCGCCGCCAATCAGCAGCGGCAGCTTCAGGCCCTGCCGGTCCATCTCGCGCGCCACGTGCGCCATTTCATCCAGCGACGGCGTGATCAGTCCACTCAGACCGATGATGTCCACGTGCTGTTCGAGGGCCGTGGCAATGATTTTTTCGCACGGCGCCATCACCCCGAGATCGATGACCTCGTAGTTGTTGCAGGCGAGCACGACGCCGACAATGTTCTTGCCGATGTCATGGACGTCGCCTTTCACAGTGGCCATGAGGATTTTGCCGGCATTTTTATGCGTCCCGCCGGCCGCCTGCTTTTCCGCTTCCATGAACGGTTGCAGATAGGCCACCGCCTTTTTCATCACGCGTGCGGATTTGACGACCTGGGGCAAAAACATTTTGCCGGAACCAAACAGATCGCCCACCACATTCATGCCGGCCATGAGCGGGCCTTCGATGACCAGCAACGGTTTGCCGTATTTCTGGCGGGCTTCCTCGATGTCCGGGTCAATGAAATCCACAATGCCCTTGACCAGGGCGTGGCTGAGGCGTTCCTCGACCGTCCCGCTGCGCCATTCGTAGGCGACGACTTCGGCCTTGCCCTTTTGCTTCACGGACTCGGCAAATTTGATGAGCCGTTCGGTGGCGTCCGGGCGGCGGTTGAGCAACACGTCCTCGACGATTTCCAGCAAATCCTTCGGCACCTCGTCGTAAACGGCGAGCTGGCCGGCATTGACGATGCCCATGTCGAGCCCGGCCTGGATGGCGTGGTACAGGAACGCCGAGTGCATCGCCTCGCGCACGGCGTTGTTGCCGCGAAATGAAAACGAGACGTTGCTGATGCCACCGCTGACCCGGGCGCGTGGCAGGTTGGCCTTGATCCATTGGGTCGCGCGGATGAAATCCACCGCGTAGTTCGCGTGTTCCTCCATGCCGGTGCCGACGGTCAGCACGTTCGGGTCAAAAATGATGTCCTGCGGTGGAAAGCCGACCTTTTCCACGAGCAGGTTGTAGGCACGCTGGCAGACTGCGATGCGCCGCTCGAATGAGTCCGCCTGGCCACGCTCGTCGAATGCCATCACCACCACGGCCGCGCCGTAGCGGCGAACGAGTTTCGCCTGCTGCAGAAATTTTTCCTCGCCTTCCTTGAGCGAAATGGAATTCACAATGCCCTTGCCTTGCAGGCATTTCAACCCGGCTTCAATCACCTCCCATTTCGAGGAGTCCACCATCACCGGCACCTTGCAAATGTCCGGCTCGGAGGCGATGAGGTTGAGAAAGCGCGTCATCGCCGCAGCGCCGTCAATCATCCCTTCGTCCATGCACACGTCGATCACCTGCGCCCCGTTCTCGACCTGCTGGCGGGCGACGGTCAGCGCGGCCTCAAAATCACCGGCCTTGATGAGCTGGGCGAACCTGGGTGAACCGGCCACGTTGGTGCGCTCGCCGATGTTCAGGAAATTGGCATCGGGCCGGACCGTGAGCGCATCCAGTCCGCTCAATCGCAAATACGGTTCAATTTTCGGCGGCACGCGCGGGGGCAGGCTTTTCACCGCGGCGGCGATCGCCTGGATGTGGGCGGGTGTGGTGCCGCAGCAGCCGCCCACGATGTTCAGCCAGCCGTTCCGGGCCCATTCGCGCAACTGCGGCGCCAGCGTTTCCGGTGTCTCCGGAAACCCGGTCGGCAGCAGGGGATTGGGCAGGCCGGCGTTGGGATATGCGCTGACGTAAATCGGCGCTAGGCCGGATAGTTCCTCAATGAGCGGGCGCAATTCCTTCGGGCCGAGCGCGCAGTTCATGCCGACGGAGAGCAGGGGCACGTTCGAGATGGAATTCCAGAAGGCCTCGACGGTCTGGCCGGTCACGCCGCGATTGCTGCCCGCCTGGATGAACGTGACTGACGCGAGAATGGGAATGCGCTGTGCTGCCAATCCGGATTTGTGGGACTCGCGGAACTCGTCCCTCCGATAAGGGAACGGCTCAAGGCCGCGCTCTTCCAGAATTTTCTGGATGGCAAAAAATGCCGCCTTCGCGTTCAGCGTGTCAAAGATGGTTTCAACCAGCAGCAGGTCCACGCCGCCGTCGAGCAGACCGCGGACCTGTTCGCCATAGGCCGTGACCAGATCGTCGAACGTCGTTCCCCGCGCGCCGGAATTGTTCACGTCGGTGGAGATGGACGAGGTTTTGGTTGTTGGTCCGATGGCGCCCGCGACGAAGGCAACCCGGCCGGGTTGGGCGGCTTCAATCTGGTCCGCCGCGCGCCGTGCGCATTCCGCGCCGGCCTTCGACAATTCATACGCCAGCGTTTCCAGCCCGTAATCCGCCAGCGAGATGGATTGCGAGTTGAAGGTGTTGGTCTCGATGATATCCGCGCCGGCCTCGAGATATTGGCGATGGATGCCTTCGATGATGTGCGGCTGCGTGACGTTGAGCAGGTCGTTGAGGCCCATGAGGTCCTTCCCGCGCCAGTCCGCGAACCGCGCGCCGCGAAAGGCCGCCTCCTCCAGCCGGTGTTGCTGGATCATCGTGCCCATCGCACCGTCAAGAATGACGATGCGTTCGCGCAGCAAACGTTCGAGATGTTCAATTCGGTCCGGCATGTGTTGGATGCAGATTAGCCAGCCAGACACTAACGGAAAGCACCTGCTTGCGCAAATTAAAAATCAACGCATCCTGATATGATGATATATAACTGAGGCAAGGTGCTATTAAATGGAGTGAATCCGGCATAAACCCGGTCAAAATGGTTCACCGTTTTCTGAACTTGGGGCGGGCCGGTGCCGGAGCGAAACGTTGACACGGCGATGGTCTTTGCTAGATTCGCCGCTCGTTTTCGGGAGTTTTTCCGGTTGGTAACGCGCAAACATCGAATATTGATTTTATGTCTAAAGCATCGAAGTACGTTTATTTGTTTGGGAACAAGAAGGCCGATGGTAACGGCTCCATGAAACCGTTGCTGGGTGGCAAGGGCGCCAACCTGGCCGAGATGAGCCGGATCGGACTGCCGGTGCCACCGGGCTTCACCATCACCACCGAGGTCTGCACTTATTACTACGCCAACAAACGGACTTATCCCAAGGTGCTCGACCCGCAGGTCAAGGCTGGCGTGGCGTTCATTGAGAAGATCATGGGCACCACATTCGGTGATAAAACCGCCATGCCGCTGCTGGTCTCGGTCCGGTCCGGCGCCCGCGATTCGATGCCGGGCATGATGGACACGATTTTGAACCTCGGCCTCAATGACGAAACCGTGCTCGCATTGGTCAAAGCCACCAAGAACGAACGGTTCGCGTGGGATTGTTACCGCCGGTTCATCCAGATGTATGGCGACGTGGTGATGGGCGTCCAGAAACGGCCCAACGAAGATCACGAGCCGTTTGAAGTCGTCATTCATAAACTCAAACATGACCGTTACCAGAGCGAAATTGAGGACACCAAACTCACCGTGTCCGACTTGAAGGAACTGGTGAAACGGTTCAAGGCGTTGATCAAGGAGCGCACCAACAGTGAATTTCCACAGGACCCCTGGAAGCAGTTGTGGGGTTCCATCGGTGCCGTGTTCGGCTCCTGGATGAACGACCGCGCCATTGTTTATCGCCGCAAATACGGTATTCCCGCCGAGTGGGGCACGGCCGTCAACGTCCAGGCGATGGTGTATGGCAATACCGGCGACCAATCCGGTTCCGGCGTGGCATTCACGCGCGATCCGGCCACGGGCGAAAAGGTTTTCTACGGCGAATTTCTCATCAACGCCCAGGGCGAAGACGTGGTGGCCGGGGTGCGCACGCCCGAGCCGGTGGCGCAGCTTAAGAAGCATCTGCCCCAGGCGTTTGGCGAACTCGAAATTGTCCGCAAGACATTGGAAAGCCATTTCAAGGACGTGCAGGATTTCGAATTCACGATTCAAGAGGGTAAATTGTTCATGCTTCAGACCCGCAACGGCAAACGCACCGGTCTGGCCGCCGTCCGTTTCGCCATCGAAATGGAGAAGGAGAAGCTGATCGATTGGAAGACGGCCATTCGCCGCGTGCCCGCCGACCAGCTGGATCAGGTATTGGCGCCGGTGTTTGATCGCAAGGCGGTCAAGGCGGCCAATTGTATTGCCAAGGGTTTGCCCGCCGGTCCCGGTGCGGCTTCCGGCAAGATGTATCTGAACGCCGACCGTGCGGACGCCGCCGCGGCGAAAGGTGAACGAGTCTTGTTGGTGCGTAACGAGACATCGCCGGAAGACCTGCGCGGGATGATTGCCGCCGAAGGTATTTTGACGGCCAAAGGCGGCGTCAGTTCGCACGCGGCACTGGTCGCGCGCCAGATGGGCAAGGTCTGCGTCTGTGGCGCGGCGGCATTGCAGATTGATTACGCGGCCAGGACCATGACCGTGGACGGGAAGACCTACCAGGAAGGGGATTATCTCTCCATCAGCGGCACCGTCGGTGAAGTGTATCCGGGCGAGATCAAAACGGCAGCCTCGGAAATTGTACAGGTGCTGGTCGAAAAATCACTCACGGCCAAAGAGAGCGCCACCTACCAGATGTTTGCCAAATTGATGGATTGGTGCGGCAAGGTCACCAAACTCCAGGTGCGGACCAATGCCGACACGCCCGAACAGACGGCCAACGCGCTGGCGTTTGGGGCCACCGGCATCGGCCTGTGCCGCACCGAGCACATGTTTTTTGAAGGCAACCGGATTGACGCCATGCGGGAAATGATTCTGGCGGACAATGTGAACGAACGGAAGCAGGCGCTGGCCCTGATTCTGCCTTACCAGAAGGCGGATTTTGTGGGCATCTTCAAGGAATTGAAAGGGCTGCCGGCCACGATTCGTTTTCTGGACCCGCCGTTGCATGAATTTTTGCCGCACGACCACGCGGCCCAGAACGATCTGGCCGTGAAGATGGGCGTGCCGGTGGAAAAGATCAAACAACGTGTCAAGGAACTGCACGAATTCAATCCGATGCTCGGGTTCCGAGGCTGCCGGCTGGGCATCGTCTATTCCGAAATCTCCGAGATGCAATCGCGCGCCGTCTTCGAGGCCGCCGCCGAAGTCCAGAAGTCCGGCATCAAGGTGAAACCGGAGGTCATGATCCCGCTGGTCGGGTTCAAGAAGGAACTGGACCTTCAGGTGGAGGTGGTTCATCGCGTCGCACAGGAGGTGATGAAGGAAAAGGGCGTGAAGCTGGATTACCTGGTCGGCACCATGATTGAAGTGCCGCGGGGCGCGCTGACGGCGGATGAAATCGCCCAGACCGCGCAGTTCTTCAGTTTCGGGACCAATGATCTGACGCAAACCTGCCTTGGCATGAGCCGCGACGATTCCGGCAGTTTCCTCCCGCCGTACACGGAACTGGAAATCATCAAGAAAAACCCGTTTGCGACGATTGACCAGGTGGGCGTAGGCCAGTTGATGCGGATGGCGGTGGAAAAGGGCCGCAGTGTGCGCAAAGACCTCAAGCTGGGAATCTGCGGCGAACACGGCGGCGATCCCGACAGTGTGAAATTCTGTCATCGCCTGGGACTAAGCTATGTTTCGTGCAGTCCATTCCGGGTCCCGGTTGCGCGTTTGGCGGCGGCGCAGGCTGCTCTCGAAGAAGAGGCCGCCAAAAAGAAATAGTTACGGACTGCCCGCCATGACCGTTCGCGACGCCAGGTAGGGCGAAATGTCCCTATCGCGCCGCGGCTTGCCTGGTCTCAGGTTGCCGTCCAAGGCGTTGGCAGCCGGGTTTCAGGCGGCAGGCACTTTTACCAGCAGTTCGCCCTTTTCATTTATGAACGTTGTCAGTGTCGGCAGGTCGCGTTTGGCCGGACCGCCGGTGACCTGACCGTCGGGGTTGAAAGTAGAGCCGTGGCACGGACAGGAAAAGGAATGGTTCGGTTCGGCGTCCAACCGGCAGTGCCGGTGCGTGCAGATGGAAGACAAGGCAAAGAGTTTGTTCCCCCGGCGGATAATAAAAAAGCCCAGGGCCCAGAAATGGTCGTAGACACCGTCGGCAGCATAGTTCCCTGCCGGTCCGGCATTGATCATCCGCGTTTTGTGCGCAGACGAATTGGTGACCGGCGGCGTGGAACTGCACCCCGCGACCAAGCCTGCGCTCAGGAGTAAAAATTGTCGCCGGTTCAAAAGCATATCGCAGTTTTTTGAAAACGTTTCAGTATTCAAACACCAGACTGACCATCACACCGTGATGCACTTCGGTGCGGGCGTGGTTATCCAGCGGGAACACGAATCCGACACCCAGGCGCGGTTGCACAGTGCCGATGGTTTTTAGGTTCAGCCGAAAGGCCGCGTTTCCCAGCAGACTGTTTTGACCGGATTCGCCCTTGTTCAATCCGGTTTCGCCAGCCAGCTCAAACACCGGAATGACCTGTAACACGCCGGGCAGCGGCAACTCCCGGTGCTGAAATGTCCAGCCGAAATCAAACCCGTATTCAAAGGTCTGCCGGCCGCCATCATCACCGGGGCCGAACAGTGCTGAATAACCGAAGATGGATTGCGCGGTGAAATGTTTGCCGATTCTGGTGTCATTGAAGACTTTCGGAACCAGCTCGGTGTTTTTGCTGACGGCCGATTCGGTCGGAATGCCCAGTTCCACACCCGAACCGAAGGTGGTGTCCCAAAGTCCGCCGACGGAGACAAATTGGTAGAACGGACAGCGCGCGCCCAAATCAATGTTGCCGATGCCTTCGGAAACATCACCGTCCGCCACGTCGCGCTCGAAGGGGACCTCGATTTCCAAGGTCAGCAGGCCGAAACCCTTCTCCACTTCCGCAACGACGACATCGCTTTTTTGGCCATCCCCTTCGGTGTGCAACCAGTCCAGACGGGCTTCATTATCTTCCAGGTCCGAGTCGTCCACGAGAAACGGTTCCGGGAAGACGTCCTGTCCATATGAACTGCGATGGTCAAACAAATTGAACAGGCCGTATCGCATGTCTGCCGGCTGCAAGGGCAGAGCCGGCTCGTCCGCAATCAATACCGGAAGGCAGGTCAGGGTTCCAAAAACCGCGGCAAGGAACGTCACTGGCCATTTCATGGCGGCGATAATGCCTTGTCACCAGGCCGTCGGCTTCCGTTTACTTGCGATTTATTGACGGTGACTTGCTCATCATTTGCGGCTCCAGCCATGACAAGATATTTGCTCGCGGCTCCAAAGATGGCACATTGGGGTTGTGCCTAAACCGGTAAAACCCAGGGCGGCCGCCGCCGATCCGACGGACTTCGCCATGGCGCCGGCGTTCACCGAACGTCCGGCGTGGAATGCAATTGGTGAAGGCTGGCGTCATTTGCACGGCAGCGTGCGCGGGGCGGGCGTGAGCTTCGAGTGGCACGACTTCAAGACGCACATGGAATTTGACTGGGGCAAGAGCTTTCATCCCGGCAGCATTGAAGTCTGTTTGAATCTGGCCGGAAACGGAAGCGTCGCCTTTAACGGTCAGGCGGCGGCCTTCACACCGTTGACCATTGGTTTTTACCGGCGCGGCGAACAACCATTGCACGCGTCCCGGCAGGGAGAGCAGCGGCACCAGTTTCTGACGGTTGAAATGTCGTTCGATTTTTTGCGGCGGCACCTGGGCGATTTCGGGCCCGCGTTGCACCCGCTGGTGCGCGAAGTCGTCGCCGGGCAATCGGAAAAATCCGCGGTGGTGGCGCCGACCCGGTTGACGAGCCGGCAACAGCAGTTGCTGGCCAGCCTGCGCGAGGCGCCCGTGCTCGCGGCGGCGCAAAAGCTTTGGTACCAGACGAAGGCGCTGGAACTGGCGGCGGAATTGTTTTTCTGTGCGCCGGGCGAACGGGAACTGTTCTGCCAGCGGCAGCAGCGGCTTTCCGCCGAGCGCGTTGAGAAGGTGGTGGCGCTGCTCGGCAAGAACCTGGAGAACCCGCCGAACCTCGAGGAGATCGGACGCGCCGTGGGCTGCAGTCCGTTTCATTTAAGCCGGACGTTTTCCTCGGCCACCGGCATGACCATCCCGCAATATATCCGGCAGTTGCGCATGGAACGGGCGGCGGAGCTGTTGCGCTCGGGGAAGTTCAATGTCACCGAGGCCGCGCTGGAGGTGGGCTATTCCAGTCTGAGCCATTTCAGCCAGGCGTTTCACGAAACCTTCGGCTGTTGCCCGGGGCTTTATCCGGTGCGCACGCCCACACAGAAAACTTCGCTGAAATAGAGGTCGTTGCGGCCCCGGCACCCGGCTCCCCGGTGACGGAAAACCTTTCCCTTCATCGGTTTCGACCGAACGTGAAATTTTTCACAAACTTTCTTGCGGAACCAGCGGTCAATCGCTAAACATCTTGCCCAATGTTTGCGGAGCAATGGACAATATTTGATTAACTGACGGGTCGTTTTCTGAGATGCCAGTGATTTTTCCGAAGTGGACAAACCAGTTGCCTTTTTTGATCGCCGCCGGCCTTGCGCTGGTGGGCGGCGCCGTCACCGCTGGGGTCACTTATTATTTCACGCCCAAATACTCGCGCGTCGGTTACGAGCCGATCCAGCCGGTGCCGTTTTCGCACGCCGTCCACGCCGGCCAGTTGGGCATGGACTGCCGTTATTGCCACACCACCGTGGAAAAATCCTGGTTTTCCAATATTCCGTCCGCGTCCACGTGCATGAATTGCCATAATCAGGTGCTCAAGGACGATCCCCGGCTGGCCCTGGTCCGGGAGAGTGCCACCAACGGCGTGCCCATTCCCTGGGTGCAAATCCACCGGGTGCCGGACTACGTTTATTTCAACCACTCCGTTCACGTGCGCCGCGGCATCAGTTGCGTGGAATGCCACGGACGCATTGACCAGATGGACGAGGTGCATCATGCCCAATCGCTGACCATGGCATTCTGTTTGAATTGTCACCGCGACCCGGCGGCGTTTATCCGGCCCGAAAGCAAGATCACGGATTTGGGCTGGCAGTGGAGCACGAACGCGGACGTGGCCGCGGACATGCAGGCGACCAACGGCGCGAAATTTGTCCACGACTGGCGCGTGCAATCGCTCGAAAACTGTTCAGCTTGCCACCGATGAACCATTTACCCAACCTTTCGCCCGCGCCGGTCACCGGCCGCCGTTACTGGCGCAGCCTGGATGACCTGTCCGACACGCCGGAATTCAAGGACTGGCTACATCGCGAATTTCCCCAGGGCGCCAGCGAGTTTGAAGATCCGGTTTCCCGGCGGCACTTTGTCAAAATCATGTCGGCGTCGTTTGCGCTGGCGGGTCTGGGGCTGATGGCGGCCGGGTGCCGGCGGCCGGAGGAGGAACTCGTGCCGTTTTCGAAGGCGCCGGACGACCTCTATGACTACGGCATGCCGCAATTTTTTGCGACGGCCATGCCCACGCGGACCGGGGCGGTTCCGCTGGTCGTCAAATCCTACGATGGCCGGCCCATAAAAATCGAAGGCAATACGCTGTATCCGGGCGGCAACGGCGGCACCGACCGTTACGCGCAGGCCTCGATTCTGAATCTGTACGATCCCGACCGCGCGCAGCGGTTCAGCAGCGGCGGCAAAACGGTTTCCCGGGATGACGCGTTGAAGGCCCTCGATGATTTGTCCCAAAAATTTACGGCCAATCAGGGTCAGGGACTGGCGTTACTGGCGGAAAGCAGCACCTCGCCGTCCCGCGCGCGACTGCAAAGGATCATCGCGCAAAAATTTCCGAATTCCCGGTGGTTTACCTATGACGCGATTGATTCCGGCATTCATCAGCGCGCGGCCACGCAGGCGTTTGGCCAGCCGGTGCGGCCGGTGTTCCGCTTCGACAAGGCGAAGGTCATCCTGTCGCTGGACTGCGATTTTCTCGGCGGGGAGGACAATACGCACCATTACATTGCGGGCTTTGCCAAAGGCCGCAAGCCGGAGAATGGCGGAATGAACCGGCTGTACGCGGTGGAATCGCTGTTCACACTCACCGGCCTGAATGCCGACCATCGGCTGCGTTTGGCGGCGGGTCTCGTGGGACAGGTTGCCGCGGCAATTTCGGCGCAGCTCTCCGGCGCGATGGTGTCCATTCCGGCAGGCGTCGATGGGCAATGGATTTACGAATGCGCAAAGGATTTGATTGCAAATGGAGCCAATGCCCTGGTGGTCGCGGGTCAACGCCAGCCGCGGGAGGTGCATATGCTGGCTCATGCCCTCAACTCCGCACTGGGTGCCGTTGGCAACACGGTGACGTTGCTGCCCACGGTGGAAAATTCCGGGGCCAATTTAAAAAATCTGGACCTTGCCGCGATCGACACGCTGGTCTGCCTGGGGGGTAATCCGGTTTACCATTTAAATTGGTCGGCCGGGCAGAAGCCGAAGACCGTCGTTCGACTGGGGTATTACGAGGATGAAACTTTTGAAATCAGCGACTGGCATTTTCCGCTGGCGCATTACCTCGAATCATGGGGCGACGCGACCTCGAGTGACGGAACCGTGGTTCCCGTTCAACCGTTGCTGCAGCCGCTGTTTGGCGGGTTGACGGAGCTGGAATTTCTCGCGCGCATTGCCGGCGAAGCGCAAACGAATCCCCACGACATTGTCCGCGCGACGTTGGGCGGTTCGGACGAAACGTGGAAGAAATGCCTGTTCAATGGATTTCTGGCTTATTCGGAGACGAACTCCGTCAAGGTGCCATTTAACTATCAAAATCGTCCTTTCCCGGCGGCGCCGGTTTTGTCGGCGGGCAACCTCGAAATCGTTTTCTTCCGCGACGCGAAGCTGGACGACGGCCGTTATGCGAACAACGGCTGGATGCAGGAACTGCCGGATCCCGTCACCAAGATGACCTGGGACAACGCCGTGCTCATCAGCCGCAAAACGGCGCGCGAACTGGGCGTGCAAAACGGGGACATGGTCGAAGTCACGTTGAATGACCGCAAGGTCGAGGGCCCGATCTGGACGCAACCGGGCATGGCGGATTATTCGCTGGGTCTGGCGCTGGGTTACGGGCGCGAGAAGGCGGGACGGGTGGGCAGCGGCGTCGGGTTCAATGCGTACAAGATTTTTGCCGGGAAATACATCGAGACCGGCGCAACCCTTCGCAAGACGGGTGTGACGCACGAGTTTGCCTGCACGCAGGATCATTGGTCCATGGAAGGCCGTCCGGCGGTGCGTGAGGCGAACCTGGCGGAATTTCAGAAAACCCCGGATTTTGCGAAGCAGATGCAGGAGAAGGAACCGCCGGTGGTGGCGCCGCTGTATCCAAATCCGCTCGACGAAGCGAAGAAGACCGCCTTGCAGCAATGGGGTTTGGTGGTGGATTTGACGTCGTGTGTCGGTTGCTCCACGTGCGTGGTCGCCTGCCAGAGCGAGAATAATATTCCCATTGTCGGCAAGGACCAGGTGCGACGCGGCCGCGAAATGCACTGGATGCGGATTGACCGTTATTACACGGCCGACCCGAAGACGAAAACGGCGGAAGATGCGTTCCGGAAAGACAACGAACAGCAGTTTGAACAGTGGATTGACGAGGTGCAGGCGGTCAATCAACCGATGTTGTGCCAGATGTGCGAGGCCGCCCCGTGCGAAAACGTGTGCCCGGTCAATGCCACGACGCATGACCAGGAGGGCCTGAATGTAATGGTGTACAACCGTTGCGTCGGCACCCGGTATTGTTCAAACAATTGCCCTTACAAGGTCCGGCGCTTCAACTTTTTCGATTACAACAAGCGCCCGCTGACCGATCTCAAGGGACCGCTGTATCCGACGCCGCTGTTGCACCGGACGGACGGTAAATGGGATTTGCTGAGCTGGTTGAAACAACCGGACACCAGCGGCATGCGCGAGGCCGACGAATGGGACCTGATTAAGATGGCCAAGAACCCGGACGTGACGGTGCGGAGCCGCGGGGTGATGGAGAAATGCACTTATTGCACCCAGCGCATTCAACACGCGGAAATTGCGCAAAAGGTCAAGGCCGGCCCATCCGGCGACGTCCGGTTGAAGGAAGCCGAAGGCACGATTCCCCGGACGGCCTGTCAACAGGCGTGCCCGGCCCAGGCGATTACCTTTGGCGACATCAGCGATCCGGACAGCACGGTGAGCAAATGGAAAGGCTACGGCCGCAATTATGCCGTGCTCGGCGATTTGCTGACGAAGCCGCGCACGACCTATCTGGCGCGCATCCGGAATCCCAACCCCGCGATGCCGGATTATCATGCGCCCTATAGTTCCGAGGAATATAAGAACAATGGCGGCGAGCTCCATGCCGTAGAGAAAGGAAACAGTTAATGGCTGACACCGCGATCCCATTGAAATCGCTCGTTCCGCCGGCGGAATTGCGGCGCGGGCTGCAGGTGCCCGCTCATCACAGCCTGGGCTGGCTGACGGACCATCTCACCGCCATGCCCGAAGGGAAAACGCCGTTGTGGTGGTGGGTGCTGTTCATTCCGGCGGCGTTTTGCGCGGCCGTGGTGCTGCCGACGATGTTAATCTATTTGATTTCCACCGGCGTTGGCGTCTGGGGCAACAATGTGCCGGTGGCGTGGGGCTGGGACATCATCAATTTCGTGTGGTGGGTCGGTGTCGCCCACGCGGGCACGCTGATCTCGGCCATGCTCTTTCTGACGCGGCAGCATTGGCGCACGGCCATCGGGCGCGCGGCCGAGGCCATGACCGTTTTCGCCGTCATGTGCGCCGGACTTTACCCGGCCATTCACATCGGACGCGTCTGGTTCGCCTGGTACCTGTTCCCGATTCCGCTCACCACCGGCATGTGGCCGCAATTCCGGTCGCCGCTCATGTGGGACGTGTTCGCGGTCAACACCTACCTGGTCGTTTCCTCGCTGTTCTGGTACATGGGCCTGATTCCCGATCTCGCCCTGCTGCGCGACCGGGCCCAGACCCGGGTGCGGAAATTCCTGTACGGCCTGTTCGCGCTCGGCTGGACCGGCTCGGCCCGCCAATGGCACAATTATGAAAAGGCATATCTCGTTTTGTCCGGTCTGGCGACGCTGCTGGTGTTCACCGTGAGTTCCATTGTCGGCATGGACTTCGCCACGGCACAACTCGCCGGCTGGCATGAAACCATTTTCCCATTCTACTTCGTGGCCGGCGCGGTTTTTTGCGGGTTCGGCATGGTCCTGGTGCTGTTGATTCCCCTGCGTAAATGGTGCCATCTGGAGGACATCATCACGATGCGGCATATTGACCGGATTTGCAAAATGACGCTGATGATGAGTTGCATCATGGGTTATATCTACCTGATGGAATACTTCATCGCGTGGTATTCCGGCAGTCCTTATGATTCCTGGGTGTTTGGTCACCGGTTGTTCGGACGGTATTACTGGTTCGGCGGCTGGATCATGCTGCTGGTCAATGGTCTGCTCCCGCAGTTGTTCTGGCTCAAAAAAGTGCGGCAAAATCTGGTGCTCATTTTCGTCATCGCTGTCCTGATCAACATCGGCATGTGGTTCGAACGCTTCACCATCATCGTCGGGTCGTTGTACCAGGATTTCCTGCCGTCCAACTGGCATCCGTTCTACCCGACCTGGGTGGATGCCTGCACCTTCCTCGGCACGCTGGGCGTGTTCTTTACCATGTATCTGTTGTTCGTGCGGTTCCTGCCGATGATCGCCGTCTCGGAAGTGAAAGCCATCACGCCGCACGCCGACCCGCATCATCCGCTCGGCGGCGCGAAAGGAGGCCCGGCATGAATCCTATGGCCTACGGTCTGATTGCCGAATTTGATTCGCCGGCGGCGGTGTTGGGCGCGGCGGAAAAGGTCCGCGACGCCGGCTTCCGCCGCTGGGACGTCTTCTCGCCGTTTCCGGTCCATGGCCTGGACAAGGTGATGGGTTTCAAAAATTCGCTGGTCGGCTGGTTTGCGCTGGTGTTTGGCGGCGGCGCGTTCATCGGGTCCATGCTGATGATCTGGTTCATGAACGACTTCGATTACCCGATTCTCGTCGGCGGCAAACCGATGTTCAGCGCGCCGCAGGCGCTGGTGCCGTCCTATATCCTGCTGGTGCTGGCGTCGGCCGTCGGGGCGTTTGTCGGCATGGTCGCGTTGAACCGGTTTCCGCGCCTGTATCATCCGCTGTTCAAGAGCCAGCGCTTTACCATGGTGTCGCGCGACAAATTCTTCCTCGTGATCGAAACGTCCGACCCGAAGTTTTCCGAAACCGAAACTCGCGCGCTGCTGGAGTCCGCCGGCAGCACGCATCTCGAACTGGCCATGGCATGATGCGCTACTTCGTGCTCATCTTGTTGACCGTGGTGGCCGTGGTCGTCGGCATTGCCGGCCTGCGCGGACATCTCTCGCGCAAGCCGCCCATCGAGATCATCCCGGACCTGAACCGCCAGTTCAAATTGCGACCTGAAGCGGCGGACGGCTTTTTTGCCAACGATCACACGTCCCAGGTGCCGCCGCCGGGCACCGTTCCGCGCAGCCGGCCCCTGGAGACCGTCAGCGGCCCGGTTTATCCCTACGAAGACGCCCCGGCCAACACGGGCCTGATCCTTGGCACGACCAATTTCGTGGAGACCAACCCGTTGCCGGTGACGCCGGCCCTGCTGCAGGATGGCCGCGAACAATTTGAAATTTACTGCACCCCGTGTCATGGCACGCTCGGCGACGGCAATGGCATCACCAAAAAACTCGGCGTCATGCCCTCTGTCGCCAATTTGCACGACCCGCGCATCGTGGACCTGCCCGATGGCGAGATTTTCAACACCATCACTCACGGGAAAAACTTGATGGGCGCCTACGGCCCGATGGTGCCGGTCCGGGATCGCTGGGCCATCATTGCCTATGTGCGGGCCTTGCAATTGAGCTGGCTCGGCTCGACCAACGATTTGCCGCCGGCCCTGCAGGCCGCGCTGAAACCGTGACCATGAAATCATCCAACGAACCCAACCCGCTGCCGCCACTGGATTTGTCCGGGTGGCGGAAACTGCCCGGCATTTTGATGGTGGTCGGCGGGGTGTTGTCGGTCATCGGTCTGGCCCTCCGGCCGGCGGAGTTTGGTTATGCCTGGCTGCTCGCGTTCATGTTTTACCTAAGCATCGCGCTCGGCGGTTTGTTCCTGGTGATGATTCATCATCTGACCGATGCCGGCTGGTCGGTGGCCACCCGGCGGTTCTGCGAACACCTCGGGGCGCTGCTGTTCCCCTGGCTGGCCATCCTGTTTGTGCCGGTCCTCCTGCTGGCGCCAAAAATTTATACCTGGATGACGCTGAACCCGCAGAATGACCGCGCCTTGAGCGCCAAATGGCCGCTGTTCACCTGGCCGGGCTTTTGCGTCGCGTCGCTGATTCTCTTCGGCGTCTGGTGGCTGCTTTCCTCGCGGCTGCGTTACTGGTCGCTCCAGCAGGATGAAACCGGCGACGCCGTGTGCACCCACCGCATGCGATTTCATTCGGGGTGGGGGATCCTCGCCTTCGCGGCGACGTTGACGTTCGCCTCCGTCCTCTGGATGAAATCGCTCCAATACCAATGGGCCTCGACGATTTATGGCATGTACTTTTTCGGCAGTTGCGCGTTTGTCGGGGTGGCCACGGTTTATCTGATCACCATGATTTTGCAGCGGCAGGGCGTGTTGACCAGCGTGCTGAGCGACAACCAGTTTTATTACCTGGGCACGCTGCTGTTCGCCTTCACGCTGTTTTATTCCTATGTCGGCTTCGCGCAATACTTCGTCATCTGGAACGGCAACATCCCGGACGAAACCTTCTGGTATCTCATCCGCGAGAACCATTCCTGGTGGACGCTGGATATGGTCCTCATCTTCGGCCATTTCCTGCTGCCGTTCCTGGTGCTGCTCCCGATCTGCGTCAAATCCAATTTCAAAATCATGTTCTGGGTCTGTGCCTGGGCGTGGGCGATGAATTTTGCGGACCTGGCCTTCAATATCCTGCCGGTGCTCCATCCGCACGGTTATCCGTTCAAGTGGCTCTGGCTGCAATTGGGTTGCCTCGCCTTCATGGGCGGCTTGTTGAGCCGCGTTTTTGTGAAGAATTTCAACGCGCACGCGCCGTACCCGATCAGGGACCCGCGCCGGCTCGAAGCCATGGGCATCAAGTACGAAACACCGGAGGACATTGCCGCCACCGCCACCGACCCGGGAGGCCATTCATGAATTCAACCCATCCGGAAACCACCGGCGAACGTCCCGTCTGGCACGTCGGCCTCGGCTTTCTCGTCGCGAGCCTGCTGTTTGCCGCCCTGGTGCTGTGGTTGAAATGCGCCACGCCGGTTCCGGCGATTGATGCCGACCGCGCCTCCGAGCGCGCCAAGGACCTTGCGGACATTCGGGCCGCCGAAGCTCAGGCGCTGGACAACCCCGGCTGGATTGACCAGTCACGTGGCGTGGTGCGGCTGCCGATTGCCGTCGCCCTGCAGCTGGCCGCCCAGGCGTGGCAGAATCCCGCCCAGGCGCGCGCGGACCTGATTGCCCGTGAGGGCAAGGCGACCGCGGCGGCGCCCGTGGCTCCGGCGAAGCCGAACGCATTTGAATAGAACGTGAACGAAACTCCACAAACGAATTCTTCGGCGGCGGAAATTGACCGTTCCTGCTGCGTACCATTGCTCGCACTGTTTGGCGGCGCGGCGCTCTGGCTCGTGGTCGGTTCGGTGCTCGCCCTCATCGCCTCGATCAAATTTCATGCGCCGGAATTTCTCGCAAATCATGCCTGCCTGACCTACGGCCGCCTGCAACCGGCCGCGGACGACGCGTTGCTTTACGGATTCTGCCTTCCCGCCGGGCTCGGCGTTGCGTTGTGGCTGCTGGCGCGCCTGGGCGGAACGCCGTTGCGGGGCGCCCTCGTTCCCATCGTGGCCGCCAATCTCTGGCACCTGGGGGTGTTCGCCGGTTTGGCCGGTATTTTAATCGGCGACAGCACCGGTTTCACGTGGCTGGAATTTCCCCGCGGCGGGTCGGTGCCCATTTTCTTTGCCTACCTGCTGCTGGCGCTGTGGGCCATGATGAATTTTACCGGGCGCCGCGAACGGGCGCTGTATCCGTCGCAATGGTTTCTGGTCGCCGCCCTCTTCTGGTTTCCGTGGATTTATTCGACGGCCAATTTGTTGCTCGCCACGAGTCCGGTGCGCGGTGTGGTGCAGGCCGTCATCGGCTGGTGGTTTGCCAACAATTTGCTCGTGGTGTGGACGGGCCTGATGGGATTGGGCGCGACGTTCTATTTCCTGCCGAAACTGACCGGGCGCCCGTTGAAAAGCCATTATCTGGTCCTGTTCGCGTTCTGCACGTTCATGCTCTTTGCCACCTGGTGCGGCATCCCGACTGGCGCGCCGGTGCCGGCCTGGATGCCCACGTTGAGCGCCGTTGCCGCAGCGTGGCTGCTGGTGCCGTTGCTCGTGGTTTTCCTGGTCGTCTGGCAGACCGTGCAGGGCTCGGTAAAATCCAACTGGCACAACACCCCGTTCTGCTTCATCGGTTCGGGAATTGACGCCTTCCTGTTGTCGGGACTGATGCTGATGCTGATGTCCTGCCCGCAACTCAGCCGCTTCACGAGTTTCACCTGGTTCGGCCCCGCGGAAACGCAACTGCGCCTCTACGGTTTCTTTGCCATGACCATGTTCGGCGCCGTCTATTACATCCTGCCCCGCGCGGTCGCTCTTGAATTTCCGTTTCCGAAGCTTGCCCGAGTGCACTTCTGGCTGTCACTCGCCGGCATTGCGCTGCTGGTCGTGCCGCTGGCCATCGGCGGTGTGGTGCAGGGTTGGAAATTACGACACCCGGACACCATCGCGTTTGCGGACACGACGAAGGCCATGCTGCCGTTCCTGCGCGCCAGCACCACCGGGCTGCTGCTGATGTTGCTGGGCAATTTCCTGTTTTTTGCGAATGTCATGGGCCTGACGCTTCACTGGAAGATTGCGCTGATCAAACAATTCATCGCCTTTGTAAAATCACCGCTGGAACCGGGGTCCGCCTACGCTTCGCCACGGCGGGACAAGGAGGTGCGGGCATGAAAAATGGTTTTCTAATTTTCTTCGCCTCGTTTGTCATGCTTGGCGGTTCATGGTGCGGGTTCGTGCTCGCGCCGGTGTTGCAGTTGGGCGGCCAAAAGCAGACCACCATTCTCAATTCATCGGACGTCTATCCGGTCGGCCGGCCCGGCCTGGCCAACCAGGGGCTGCAGGTTTATCGCGCCAACGGCTGCGCCGCCTGCCACACCGAGCAGCTCCAACAGGAAGGCGTGGCGTGTGAGGTGGTGCTGACCAGCGCCGGGATAAATCCGATGGCGGTGACCAACGCAATGTCGTCCCTGAAATTAACCGGCCTCGACAAGAATACGGCCGATGTCATCGTGGATAGAATCACCGCCGTCGGCGGCAAGGCGGAGATTCACATTACGGCGACCGGCCCGGACATCGCCCGCGGCTGGGGGCTGCGGCACAGTGTGGCCGAAGATTTCCTTTACGACGACCCGGTGCAACTGGGCAGCGTGCGCATTGGGCCGGACCTGGCGGACGTGGGCGCGCGGCGGCCGGACGTCAACTGGCAGTTGTTGCACCTCTACGCGCCGCAAAGTGTGGTCAATGGTTCGGCCATGCCACCGTTCCGTTATTTGTTCCGGATCCAAAAAATCGGCGGTGAACCTTCGCCGGACGCCTTGAACCTGCCGAAGGGATTCACGCCGCCGGCTGGTTATGAAGTGGTGCCGACGGCGCAGGCAAAGGAACTGGCCGCGTACTTGCTGAGCCTGCAGGCGGACGTTCCACTGCATGACGCGCCGTTTACCCAGCCGCCGGCTGTTTCCAAACCATGAGTGACGAATCGAAATCCAGCACGCCTCAAACGTCCGGCACCGGACCGTACGTTTCGCGTTCGACGGTGCCGATCTGGATCATTGTTCTGACGCTGGTGTTGTTATTTTTGGGCATGGTCTATTTCGATCATCACAGCGGCTGGTTCGACCCCCAGGTTTACGGCCCTTACGCCTCCACCGAGGAACTGGAATTGTACCAGCCGAAATCCGGTGAGGCCGCCCTGCTGGCGCGCGGCAAGGCGCGTTACGACCAGGTGTGCGGGCTGTGCCATGGCGTTGACGGCCTTGGCAAAGCCGGACAGGCGCCGCCGCTGGCCGGTTCCGAGTGGGTGGACACCAAGGGCTTTGAACGTCTCACGCACATTCCGCTGGTGGGTGTCGCCGGCCAGCTTTCCGTCAAAGGACAGATGTGGAGCATGTCCATGCCGGCGATGGGCGCCGCGATGTCCGATGAGGATCTGGCGGGCGTGCTGACTTACATCCGCCATTCCTGGGGTAATAAAGGCGGGCCGGTGACGGCTGAGGAAGTCAAAGCCGCCCGGGCAGCCCTGGGCACGCATCCGCTGCCGATGACCGGCGACCAAATGTCGAAGATGCCGGAATAAAATCCCGGGAGCACCGGTAGCTTGCCGGCGATTTCTTCAATCTCCGGTTCAATGCGCCGGCAGAATGGTGGCGCTCCCAGTCATGGCATTACCGCCCGTTTATTTGCCGTAGAGCAGTTTGGATTTTTGGGCCTGATAATCCTGGTCCGAGATGGCCCCGGAATCTTTGGCCTTCTGCAAGTCAATCAATTGCTGGCCGAGCGTCGGGGACTGTAAATTGCTGGTGGCGCCGCCACCGAGATGCAACTCCAGGCACCCGGTAAGAAGAGTCATGGCCAACAGACCCGCCACGAGGGGAATGAACGGTTTTTTCATGGGATTATTTTGGGGTGGATGATTTGACATGATTCGTTTGGTACATCCGGGATCTCAATCGTGATTTGAAACAGTCGCCATTTAAAGGTCAACTGTAAATGCAGGCTGATACACACTTCCTCCTTGTCCCATCCGAATTCCTGCGCCTGATGGAAGCGTGTAGGACTTTCCTGAAGCACAAATTCAATCCGGTGGCCGATTATTCGTCCAAGCCCCACCGGATATGCCCGTGCGTGTCATGCAGCAAAGCTTCCAGAACCGGGCCGACTACATTCGCCTGCATCCATATCTGCTCCCTCACTTTTTCCGATGCTTCCACCACCAAGTCAAGGTCAGCCTCTGCGATTTCCAGTTGCCCGCGCCCGTTCACGCCCGTTTTGCTGTACACTGGCTGCGTGGCCGCGTTCATAGAGTGAACCAAGGCCGAATTGGGTCCAAAGTCAAGTGGCCTGCCCCCTGATTGTGACCTAGGCAGACTGCCTAGAGATGGAACCCCGGCCTGCCAACCGATGTTTTTATCCGCTTGTATTTGCGGGAACAAGCAGGGAACGTTTTCCGCGTGCCGTTGAATGATCCCATCACCAGTCCTGTTCCATCCCGTCAACCTGGGAAGCGGCTCAGGTGGATCGGCGTCATGGTGCTGTTGCTGGGACTCGCCAGTGCCGGCACGGTTTATTGGAGAGGAACCCATACCGGGGAGCCGACCGAGGATGAGTTGATGCCGGGAAATGCCCGGGCGGAAACACATCAAATGGGACTCCTTTACGGCAATATGGGCGTTTTGGTTTCGCAATGGTCCGACGACCTGAAACAGCCCGGCACGCAGGCGGCCATCATTGCCGGAGGGTCCATCCTGATTGGCGCCGCCTGCTTTTACTTCGCCCGGCTCTCCGACGTTGATGATGCATCCTGATGTTAGGGGAAGCCGGCGAAACAACCTTGCGCAAACGGCCGGTCTCGCATAAGACGCCGCGATGTCAGGACCATTTCAACCGGCCGATGCCCGGCGATTTGAAAACGCGCTCCGCCGTTTCGACGAGGAAAACGCGCGCGACCCGAATACGGAAACCGCCGCCGGCGTCGTGCAACCGCGCGAATGGCTGTACGCCCGGCGGCTGAGTGACTGGGTGGTGCGGCTCTACCCCGACGCTTCCGAGCCGCTCCGGCTGGCGGCACGATGTCAACATCTGTGCCGTTGGGAAATCCCCCGCAGTTCGTATCCGATGACCCGCGCCGGTTATCTGCAATGGCGCGCCAACCTGAAGAAATTTCACGCGCAGAAGGCCGGTGACATTTTGCGCGAGCTCGGTTATCCGGAAGCCGTGGTCCGCTGCGTCCAGGATTTGAACCTCAAGAAACATTTTCCTGACGACCCGGAAACGCGCGTGCTGGAGGACGCCCTCTGCCTGGTGTTTCTGGAATATCAGCTCGCCGATCTGGCCGTGAAGACCGCCGAGGACAAGACCGTCAATGCCCTGCAAAAATCCTGGCAGAAAATGACGCCCGCCGGCCGGGCCGAGGCGTTGAAATTAAATTATGGTCCGCGCGAGAAGGTCCTGCTGGAGCGCGCGCTCAAAACCTGAGCATTTGTTCCGCCGACGGGATGAGCGACGCTCCCGGAGATTTGACTTTTAAGCCGTGCCATTCGCCGGTAGTCTCGCCTCGCCTTTTGATTTCACGTGACCATGCCGCCATCACCCGACGCACCGCGCGAAAATCATGTCCCGCTCTGCGTGGATTTGGACGGCACGCTTATCAAAACCGATTTGCTCTGGGAAGCGCTGGCGCAGCTGCTCCGGCGTAATCCGTTCCAGCTTTTCTCCGTGCTCATCTGGTGGATGCGCGGCCGGGCGTTCCTGAAACAACAGCTTGCCCGGCGGGTTTCGATTGACCCCGCGCTCCTGCCTTACCATGAGTCGTTCCTCGCGTTTCTGCGCGAACAAAAAAACGCGGGCCGGCAACTCGTTCTCGCCACGGCCTCCGACCGCGACATGGTCCTGCCGGTCGCCAGCCACGTCGGGCTGTTTGACGAGGTGCTCGCCAGCAACGGCCAGACCAACCTTCGCGGCTCAACCAAACTCAAGGCGCTCGTCGAAAAGTTCGGCGAACGCGGCTTCGATTATGCGGGCAATTCCTTCGCCGACCTCACGGTCTGGCGCGGCGCGCGTCTGGCCATCGTGGTCAACGCCGGTCCGGGGCTGGTGAAGCGCGCTGCCGAATGCGCCCGGCCCGGCCCGGCGTTCACCATGGATTATTCACCGCTGGGCACGTTGAAGCGGTTTCTTAATGAGCTGCTGCTGCGCAGCGGTTATCTGGCCGCCATCGGGGCGGGCCTGTTGCTGACGGCGGCGTTTCCCAAAATCGGCGTTGCCGGATTTGCCTGGATTGTGCCGGGCCTGTTGCTCGCCATTGCCCAAGGCAAAAGCCGCGGCGACGCCTTTCGCATTGGTTATGTCGCGGGCCTGGCGTATTTTCTCTCGACCCTTTACTGGCTGTTGCTGATTCCAGCGAAGTGGTGGTTCCTGTTTCTGGGCTGGGGTTCCCTGGCCGTCTTCCTCGCGTTGTATCCCGCCGTCTGGGTCTGGCTCATGGCGGGGAGAATCGGCGAGGGCGATTGGGCGCGCCGGACGCGCTGGTCGCTCGCCGGCGCTGCCGCCTGGGTGGCGCTGGAAATGGTGCGGGCGCGGTTGTTCGGCGGTTTTCCCTGGGATTTGCTCGGCGTTTCCCAATATCAGATGGTTCCGCTGATCCAGATCGCGTCGGTGACGGGTGTTTACGGCGTTTCGTTTCTGGTCGCCTGGTTTTCCCTGTCGCTGTTCTCCGCCACGCGCGCGATTTTTGGCAACCCGAACCGCCGCTTTGTCTGGCAGTCGGAGATGATCCTGCCGCTGCTGGCCGTCATGGGTTTGTTCATTTTCGGATACGTGCGGGTGGGGCAGGAGAATTCGCCGGGAACCACCCTGCGCGTGCTGCTGGTCCAGCCGGGGATTCCCCAAACGTTGATCTGGAATCCAGGTGCGGACGAGGACCGATTCCGGCAATTGCTTCAAATGACGCAAACGGCGCTGGCTGAAAACACACATCCGGAAGCGGCGGCACCGGTCATCCAAATCGTTGACCCGGCAAAACCGGATGACGAACCGGGGGGAAACCGGGCAACGCATTCCTCCGGGAAGACCGATTTGTTGATCTGGCCCGAGTCCGCCGTGCCGAGGATGCTGCGTTACGACGAAGCCACTTATCGCGCCGTCACGGAACTGGCGCAATCGAATCAGGTCTGGCTGATTACCAGCAGCGACGATGCCGAGCCGGCGCGCAACGGTTCGACGAACCCGGATGACGCGGACTATTTCAACAGCGCCTTTCTGGTCACACCGGCCGGCCGGCTCGCGGACGTGTACCACAAGCGCAAGCTGGTGATCTTCGGCGAATACATCCCGCTCGTTCACTGGCTGCCGTTCATCAAATATCTCACGCCCATCCCCGGCAGTTTCACACCCGGCGACCAGCCGGTCACGTTTGGGCTGGGCGATCTGCACGTCAACGCCGCGCCGCTCATCTGTTTTGAGGACTCATTTCCGGGAACCGCGCGCGCCTCGGCCAGGGATGACGTGGATTTTCTGGTGAACCTGACGAACGATGGCTGGTTCGGCGACAGCGCGGCGCAATGGCAGCACATGGCCACCGCCGTCTTTCGCACCGTTGAGAACAATCTCCCGCTCATCCGCTGCTCGAACAATGGCGTGACGTGCTGGATCGACGCCAGCGGCCGCGTCCGGGACATTTTCCATGACCGTTCGGGCAGCGTTTACGGGGTGGGCACCATGACCGTGGACATTCCCGTGACGCAGTCCGGCGCCGGGCGCGTGCCGACGTTTTACCATCGTCACGGCGACTGGTTCGGCTGGGGGTGTGTCGTGGTGGCGGCCCTGGTATCCGTCCGGTCAAAAAAAACCACTTGAAATCCTTGCAGAAGCGGTGGATATAGGGTTAATCCAGTAATCTTATGAAATCGAGCGTTCCCATCAGCGCGCTGTTGCATCACAAAGGCACGGCGCTATGGTCCATCACACCGGAGTTGACGGTCTTCGAGGCCATCAAGCTCATGGCGGACAAAAACATCGGCGCCCTGCTGGTTATTTCGGGCGGCAAACTGGTGGGCGTGGTCACGGAACGTGATTACACGCGCAAAATCGCGTTGCAGGGCAAGAAGTCCAAGGAAACGCCGGTGGCCGAAATTCTTTCGAGCCGGATCGTTTCCGTCACTCCCCAGCATACGGTCGAGGAATGCATGAAGCTGATGACGGAACATCGCGTGCGGCATCTGCCCGTCCTGGAAAACGAGAAGGTGACCGGCATTGTATCCATCGGTGATCTGGTGAACTGGACGATTTCCGCCCAGGACGCGGCTATCGCGCAGATGGAGCAGTACATTGCCGGCGGTGTGGCGGCGTAAGCCTACGGCTTGGCGGGCGGTGAATTGGTGTCCGCCGTTTGCGCGCGCAGAACGTTGGATGATAGGTTCATTTCCTTGACCCGTTTGGCGACCAGATCCTCCTCGGCGAAATCACCCACCTTGCGGTGCAGCTTGATTTCGTCGCCATTCACCTTGCCGGTGTATTCGATGCGGATGTCGTTGTCGTTGAACTTGAGCGACTCCACAAACGAGATTCCGTTCGTGCTGATGATGCCTTCGGTGATGGCCACGTCATTCGTTCCGTTATCGCGGATGCCCATGGCCCGGCCGGTCAGATTGGTTCCGTCCACCTTGAAATCGTAGGTGTATTTTTGCACCCCGATTTGCGAATCAAATTGGGCGGTCCATTTCCCGGCGACGCTTTCGCCGGCGCGGACGGTTCCGGCCAATGCCAGGGCGCACGTGGCGATGCTGAATGCGGTGATAAAAGTCTTCATGATCATGGTGGTGGTTGTGGGTTGAACAACCCGTAGAAAGACACAAGCGGGCAGGGGAGGGAAGGAAATTTAACGCCCATTTTTCCGATGACGGTTTCCGCTTTCCTTGGCTTTATTCCTGCTTTTATCGGCCCAAACCGATTGAGGCGACCGCCGCGGAAGGCTGGTCCCTGCGGAACGAGTGCATGATAGCTAATCGCCATGGCCTGTTGATCTCCCTCCGGAAAATCATCCCGGCGGTCGTTCTGATCTGGCTCCCGACGCTGCCCGGGTTGGCGGGACCGGCGGCCCCGTCATTTGCCCAAACCAATTATATTGCGATTCCGCCTTCAAATCCCTTGCCGGCCCGGATCGTCACGACCGATGGACAAATCTACAACGCGGTAAAACTCCAGTGCGTCCTGCCGGATGGGTTGCTGGTCCAATACCTGCCCGATGCCGGCGGGATGGGGTTGGCCCGGCTCAAATTTACAAGGCTTTCAGAGTCACTTCAGGCGCAGTTTGGTTACGACCCGGCGAAAGCGTCGCGGTATGAGCAGGACGAAACCAACGTGATGACGGAACTGTCGCGGAGGATGTGGGAAGACGAAAACATACACACCGCCGCGCTGGAGAACAACGACCGCTCCCCGGTCAGTGTCGAGGCCGACACCCCCATCGTCAGCTACGCGTATTACGACCGGGCCGGACCCAAACCCTCGGAAATCTCCGAGGGCATGGACGGGGACACGGAGTATGCTTTTGGCTGCAACCCCGCGTTCGCGTTTCACGTCACGCGCCCGGGTCCGGACGAACCCTTCAGCTTCCACATCGAGACCGTGACCATGCATCTCGGTCTGAAGATTACCATCATCATGCCCAAGGGCGATTACGAGAAACTGAAGGACCATGAAGAGGGACACCGAAAAATTGTCGAATACTTTTATTCATTGGGCCCGACCGTGGCGCGGCAGGCGGGCGGACTCATGGCCGGCATCGCACAGACTTCATCGGCCACGGACTATGAGGCCGCCAAAACGGAAGTCTTCACCCGGGCCACCGACGAGGTGGAAACCGAATACATGAAATATGTTCGGGACCTTTGCGGCCAGGCCAACGATTATTACGATAACCTGACCGATCATGGCCGTAACAGTGTTGACTCCACCCAGGCTGCCCAGGAGGCCATCCGCCATTACGCACCGCAAACGCCGGATTGAAATCGATCGGACCGGTGTTGTAGCGGCGCTCTGTGAGCGCCGGAAAACGGCGACGGTCATAGACTGCCGCTACAGCACGATTGCATTGGCGCGGTCGAAAGCGCCGGTGCGCAGGAATTGAATCGTCTGCCGGATGGCTTCGCGGTTCTTCATGATGAACGGATGCGCGGTGTGAATGACCAGGTGATCGCTCATGCCCGCCAGCTTGGTTCGTTTAATGGAAACCTTTCCATCATCACGGCCGGGAATCAGCAGGCTGTTGATCCAATTGATGGAACGGTCGCCGGCGATGATGCC
>JBEKKN010000010.1:0-74595 GCA_050010675.1 Verrucomicrobiota bacterium
GCTCCGGCGTGAGTGGCGGAATCCTTGACCGCCCGTTTTTCCACCTCGGTGATGCCCGACGGCACCGCCACCACGACGCGTGGCGCAATGAGTTTGCGATGGTGAACCTTCTGGATGAAATGGCGGAGCATGGCCTCGGTGATTTCGAAGTCGGCGATCACGCCGTCTTTCATTGGGCGGATGGCCACGATGTTGCCGGGCGTGCGGCCCAGCATTCGTTTGGCTTCTTCACCCACGGCCAGAACATTGGTTGTCCCCGCCTGAATGGCCACCACCGAAGGCTCGCGCAGGACAATTCCGCGATCCCGCACATAGACAAGGGAATTTGCAGTGCCCAAGTCGATTCCAATATCATTGGAAAACAGGCTTTTAAGTTGCGCAAACATGAATATGCCTAACGCGTCCAGTTAATCGGCTGGCCCGTCAAACGTCAAGCGGATTACTGCAATCGTTAAAACTGCAATGCCAGGATGATTTTTGGCAACCGGGCGCCGGTCTGGCCTGCCTGGGTCTGTTAAGTTTTTCAAATTGTAAAATGAAGCAAATGGCGCCCGCCACCCCGCCGCACTTTAGCGCGTGAACCGGCTCGCATAAAGAATCCCGATGATAATCATCACCAGGGTGCCCAGAATCGTTCCGCCTGAAAATACCAGTCCCAGTATTCCGAACAAACGGTGCTTGCCGGTCTGGCACACCGCCGCGATGCCCAGTCCCACGGCCAAAACATCAGCCGCCATCAGAAAGATTGCCGCCAATCCCACCAGCGTTTGTCCTGGGTAGTTTGGATTTCCCTGGACTCGATGTGCGCTGAGCACGGCGGCCATACCCAGGAGTGCCACCATGAGAAAACCAACGGCAACGGAAATGCCGAAAGCGGCAATGCCTATGCCGGAGTGCTTTTTTTCCACCGCGTCATTCATATCCAACTCTCTTGCAGTGATGACGCAGAACTGAGCCATGCCGGCATCGGGATGTCAATACTCGATCAAATTGGAGCCCGCTGCGGGCACCATCGCTCTTGCTCGGCGGTGGGCGGATTTGGCTGGCTGGCCGGAGCCGTAGCTTGGAGCGCATTGAATTTTGCCATATCCATTCGCCCGCCTTCGCACTTTGTGCTTCGGCGCGGCAGCCTTCGCTTTACGCTGCGCTCCAAGCGAAGGCTGGTGCCAGAGGAGGGAATTGAACCCCCGACCAAAGGCTTATGAGTCCTCTGCTCTACCCCTGAGCTACTCTGGCAACCGACTTTGAAATTTCAATACCACCCTTTTACCCAGCCCCGACCAACCCCGAAGGCTTTCGGGGTTGCGCTACCCCCGAGCTGCGCTGGCAATCGACGGCAGGGTTCCATTTTGCGGACAATTTCCGCGCTGTCAAACGGAGAATCATGCTTGAACATTGGCGTGCGACCGCTAATCCCAAGCGGTTGTGTCCGGCCAGGTTGCCTCAGGCTTGGCACAAATCGCGCTTCGTTTTCTGGCATGAACCACGGTTCGATGCCGGTGAGCCAACAGTTTCAAGCCCAAGCCGAGCTTCGGGAATCAAATCCCGGAATGACCTCAATTTTTACCGTGGGCTACTGCCGGAACCTGGGTGCGTTGATGGATCGGCTGATCCCGAAGGGGTTTTTGATGAATCCGGAGCAAACGCGCCGGGCGCGGCTCATCACCCGTTTTGGTGTGCTGGGATCCTTTTTTGGTCTGGTGTACGCGCTGTTTTATATCCTCATCGGCCACCGCTGGGGTGCCCTGATCGTCATTTCTTGCAGCACCGGCGTGGCGTTGACGCCCTGGTTGATGCGTTGGAGAAAGTCCGTGGAACTGGCCGGCAATTTTTTCGCGCTGACCCTGACGTCGGGATTCTTCGGATTGTGCCTGGTCGAAGGCGGATTGCGCGGTCACGCCATCGCGTGGTTGGTGAGCGTGCCGCTTTGCGCGTTTCTATTGCTGGGAGAAAAACTGGCGGCGCGGTGGGCGGTGATTTCTTTTTTTGCCGCCAGCGTGGTCGCCGGGATTGATTTGGCGGGAATCAACTTGAAGCCCGCCTATGACCCCAAATGGGAGCCGGCCGTTTCCGCGGCGGGTTACCTGGGGCTGATCCTGTTCATGTTCATTCTCGGTTTGATTTTTGAAGACGGCCGGGCCCGGGCGTTTTCAAAAATGCAGGCTGCTCTCGGCGAGCTCGCCGCCTCCAATGAGCGGTTGCTGAACCTGAACAATGAAAAAAACGAGTTCATGGGCATTGCCGCGCACGACCTGAAAAATCCGCTGACCGTCATTGTGGGCAATGCGGAACTGACCGCGATGGTCAAGGACCCGCAACAAATCCAGAAACTGTCTCACAACATCGTTTTGGCGGCCACGCGGATGCGCGATTTGATTGCCAACCTGCTCGATGTCAACGCCATTGAACAAGGCAAATACACCTCGGCAGTCGAACGTTGTGATGTCCGAACGCTGGTCGAGCAATGCATCGAAAACAACCAGCCCGTCGCTGCCAAGAAGCAAATTGCCTTCCGGGTCGGAATTTCCGACGGGTTGTGGGCGCAAGCCGACCGGGCGGCCACCTTGCAGATTTTGGACAACCTCGTTTCCAATGCCATCAAATATTCCCCGCCCAATACGACGGTTCATGTCCACGCGCTGCCGGAAAAGAGTTCCATTCTCGTGAATGTTCGCGACGAAGGCCCGGGCATCAGCGAGGCCGATCAGAAAAAACTGTTCCAGAAATTTACGCGATTGAGCGCCCGTCCGACGGGTGGCGAATCCTCGACCGGCCTGGGCCTGGCCATTGTCAAAAAACTCGCCGAGGCCATGTCGGGGTCCATTCACTGCCACAGCTCGCTTGGGTCCGGATCAATCTTTGCCTTGCGATTGCCGGTCTGGCCGGACGCCAGCCCGGGATCCGAAGTGGCTGTGGCTGAACCCCGGCCGTTTGACAATATCGTGGCATTGCCGGATTCCCTGCCGCGTTACAAATCGCAGAATTGAACGGTCGCCCACCCGCGGTGGCGAACACGTTCCTCCCCGGCTTGTTTTCAAAAGTGATGACCGGCGATGGGCATCGCCGCAAGTTCAAGACTGGGGTGAGTGAATTTTTCCCTTGTTCGAATTACCTTTCCACTCAATCCTGCGTTTGAAGGTGCCAGCAGCTCGAAGATCGGGTAAAACAAAAAATGTCTCATCAATGACAATAAATGGAGAGCCATTGCCCGGCTTTCAGAATAAAAACGCATACAATAGATAAGGTTGAGCTGCGTCACCCTGTAAACCGAACTGGATTTGGACAGGGCCAACTTTAACCTGGAAGTCATATGAACAAATTCAAACCATCGAACGTGCTGGTTCAAACAACTTTCGCCACCATCGCTGCCGTCGTCTTGCTGGGCGGGCTGGCGTCCACCTTTTGTTTCGCGGAACCGCCTGCCGACGCGTCGCCGACGAAGACGGGTTCCACGGCGGCAGCCACCAATTCCGTGGCTTTGAAACCCCAAGCGCCGGAGGCCGCGCAACCCGTGCTCAAACCGCAGCTCACCGGCGCCGAGCTTTACTCCATGCATTGCAACCGTTGCCATCCCGAGCGTTATCCGACCGAGCGAACGGCGGCGCAATGGAAAACCATCATGCTCCACATGCAGGTGCGCGCCAACATCCCCGGGAACCAGGCCCGGCTGATCCTGCAATATCTCCAGGATAACAGCGGTCGTTGAGCGACTCCGCAAACCCTTGAATTACGAATGAAAACGACAATGAAAACAGGCCGCTGGATATTAGGGCTGGTGATGGCAGGCTGCGTCATTGGGATGGCGCTGCCGTCCCGGGTGACGGCCGAGGTGAGCGACGCCGACTTCAACGCCTTGAAGGGTACGGTGGAGAAACTGGGCGAGCAGGTTGAAGATCTGCAACAGTCGAACATCGTTCAGCAACAAACCCATGCGCAGGACACGCAACTGATCGGGCAACTCCAACAGAAGCTGGCCGAGACCCAGCAAATCGCCACGAACGCGGAACAGAAAAGCATCGAGGCGTCGATGACGCAGCCGATGCCGAGGCAGCCCATTGACGAGGCCACCGTCAATCACAACTTCATGATGCTGGGTGACGCCGAATTCCAGTATGCCAAGCTTGCCGGACAGCACGGGGCTTTTTTGCAGGCTGATTTTGCGCCAATTTTTCTGTATCGCGGCGGGGACAACATTTTGTTCGAGGCCGGTTTCGACACCACGCTGCAGAACAACGCGCCCAACAGCAGCGGTTACACCACCAGCTTCAATTTGAGTTTCGCCCAGTTGGATTATGTGCTGAATGATTACCTGACCGTTGCGGCCGGTGAACTGTTGTTGCCGCTCGGAACTTATACCGAGCGGGGCGCGGGGTGGTTGAATAAAATTCCGGATGATCCGCTGGCGGTGGATGCGCTGCTTCCTGGCAGCGGCGTCGGGGCGGAGTTGCGCGGGGGGATTCCCGTGGGAGACGCCGGTGAGTCGCTCAATTACGAAGTGTATGTCGTGAACGGGCCTGGTTCGTCAGACACACCTCTAACTACTTCTGGAGCTGCAGCCAATCTTGATCTGGGTGGAAACGTGGGTGTCCGGTCCGATGGCGTGACGGCAAATCTGCATGGCCACCCGTCGGGAGGCGCGCGCCTGGGCTTTTTTGTGCCCTTTAAACCCCATTATGATCTGGAACTGGGCTTTTCCGGCCAATCGGGTGAATGGGACGACGCGGGAAATCACCTCTGGTCGGCGGGCGTGTTCGATGCGGCCCTGCACCTGGGTCCTTCCTTTGAGGCCAAGGGCGAGTATATCCTGACCCGCTACGGAAGCGACGATTTGGGGACTCACAGTCAGGAAGGCTGGTGGGTGCAGGCCGGCTACAAGCTGGCCGGCTTGGATCTGGAGCTGCCGGTGATTAACAACCTGGAAATTGTCGGTCGCTACGACGCCCTGCACGACGTGTACGACCCGAACAACAATAATTTTGACTTCAAAACCCAGCGCTACACGGTGGGTTATGTTTATTATTTCACAAACACGCTGCTGTTCGAAGGCGACTATGAATTTGTCAACAGCAACGACCCTTCCCAGGCCGACCAGCTCATTTTCCAGCTTTCCCTCGGATTTTAGAACCGGCGATGAAAATTGCGACTAAGCATACCAACCCACAGCAGCCATGCATATATTCCAATTCCTGAACCAGCGGCGGGTGCGCGTGATCTGGCCGTGTGTAGCGGCGGTGACCGGATGTCTGGTCTGCGCCGAAGCTTCGGCGCAGAGCGTCCCGAGCGCGACACCTGATGGCGGGGCCACGATTTCCACTTCCACCAACCAGGCCCCGACTTACCTCGGCGATATCCAACCGATCTTCATGGGCAGTTGTTCCCGATGCCACAACCAGCAGTCCCGGTTCATTTACGACTGGCTGGATTATCGGACCGCCTATGCCGATCGTTGGGAAATCAAACGGCGGATCTGGGACAGTTGGAAAGGCACGTATTACAAGGAAGCCATGCCGGTGGCCAACAGCCCGGAATCCTTGGCGCTGACCGATCAGGAACGGTTGACCATCCTGAAGTGGGTGGACGATGGCGGTCTGCGGGGTGTGACGCCGCCGCCCGGCGCCGCCAAGTCGAAGGCCGAGCGCATCGAACTGGGCCGGCGGCTGTTCACGTCCGTTTGCGCGGCCTGTCATCAGCCGACCGGTCGCGGTCTTCCCAATGTGTTTCCGCCTTTGGCGGGATCTGATTTTTTGAATGCCGACAAAAACCGGGCCATCCAAACGGTGATTTTTGGCCGGCAGGGCGAAGTGGTGGTGAACGGGTTGAAATTTAACAACAGCATGCCTTCGTTCCCGCTCACCGACCAGGATATCGCGAATGTGCTGACGTTCGTTTACAATTCATTTGGGAACTCCGGTTTGGAAGTGACGCCGGAAGAAGTAAAGGGCCTCCGTTCACAACACCCAACACCCTCCGGATCACCAGCCGCCTCCGGACCACCCGCGGCCAAAAGCGACTTTGAATAGCCGGGACGATGGGCCATTCCGCCCGCCCGGACGGGTCGCGAGCAAAGCAACGAACCCGATGTCCCCCCTCCAACAGCCACGGCACCAGTCGTCCGCCGATGCAGCCCGTCGCGCCGGTGACGAGGATAAGTTTGATTGTATCCAGGCTGGCTTGCGGACGCTGAAATTGGCTTATGGAAACAGTCCCTGCAACGTTTCCTGGCGGAAATGAAAGATTTTCTCCACATCGCGGCGCACAAACAGGGTGTTAATCAGCCAGCCGCCGATTACGGCATATTGCACGCGATCTCGCGTGAGCGTTCCGCCGTCCTGCTCCTCGAAGGTATGCTCGTGAATCCATGCGCGATAAGGGCCGCGCCGTTGTTCGTCCACGAACCGGCCGGGCGGCTCCCACGCGGTGATCTCGCTTCGCCAGCGCAACGGCAGACCCCGCAGCCGCAGCCGGTAGTCAATCTGCAGGCCGACGCGCATTTCAATCGGGCGTGGCGTCAACACCTCAAATTTCAGCCACGGCGGGGTGAGCGTTTCGAGATTGAACGCGTCGGCGAAAAAACGGAACACCTCGTCGCGCCGGTGCGGAAGCCACAACTCGGTTTCCAGTTGGAAGAGGCCTTCCGGCGTCCGGCTGAAGCAAGGTGGTTTCACGCGGCCTGGCCCAGATCCTCCAGCAACAGGCGTGCGCTGATGCGCGCCGATTCGAAAATGACCGGCAGGCCGCTGCCCGGATGCGTGCCGCCACCCACCAGATACATCCCGTCAAATTCTTCGAATCGATTTTGCGGACGCAAATTCAGCATCTGCGAAAAGTTGTGCGCCAGGTTGAAGGTCGCGCCGCGATAAATGTCCAGCTTGCTCTCCCAATCGGCGGGCGTCACCACGCGCTCGAACCGGATGCGGCTCTCGAGGTCCGCCGGCAGGCCGATTTTCGTCAGTTGCCGCAGGGCCACGCCGCGAAAACGCGCGCGCTCCCGGCTCCAATCCACGTTGGGATGCTGATGCGTCACCGGCAGCAGGACATACAACGCGCTGTGGCCGGCCGGCGCCATGGTGGCATCGGTGCGGACGGGGTTCTCGACGTAGAACGACGGGTCTTCCGACAGCACATGCTGCCGCTCAATCTCGTCAAGGTTGCGGCGGTAATCCCTGGCGACGTAAATGTTATGGTGCGCGAGCTGGTCGAAACGTCCCTCCACGCCGAGATAAAGCATGAACGTCGAACAGGAATAGCTTTTCTTCGCGAGTTTCGCATCACTCCAGCGCCGCCGCCGGCGGTCGGGCACGAGTTTCGAAATCGCGTTGGCGAAATCGGCGTTCAACACCACGGCGTCGGCGCGTTGTTCGCCCTGCGCGGTGCGCACGCCCGTGACGCGCCGGCCGGTAAACAGGATTTCCTCCACCGCCGTGTTGAGCTCGATTTTCACGCCGAGCTCCTGCGCCACGCGCGCCAGGTTGCGCGTGATGGAATTGCAGCCGCCCGTCGGATGCCAGATGCCGTGCTCGTATTCGAGAAACGACAGGATGGAAAACAGGCTCGGACATTGGAACGGCGACATGCCGAGATATTTCGATTGAAAGGTGAAGGCGAGTTGCAGGCGCGGGTCCCTGAAAAAGCCCGCCAGTTCCGCGTGCAGCGATTTCCACGGCTTCAGAAACGGCAGCACCGCAAGCAGGCGTGCGCTAAGCAGGCTCGTCCACCCGGGAAACGGCACCTGCAGGCACGGCGCGAACTTTTCCAGCTTCACACGATTGTACGCCATGAATTTCCGGAACTGCGGCCCGTCCGCCGGCGAGAGTCTGGCTATCTCCGTCACCATCCGCTCGAGGTCGGAGGTCGCGTTCAACTCGCCCCCGGCCCCGAAAGTCAGACGGTATTGCGGGTCGAGCCGGGTCATCCGTACTTCCTTGAACAGGTCGCGTCCGACTTCTTGAAAAATTTCCTGTAGAATCTGCGGATAAAGAAAAAATGTGGGGCCGAGGTCAAAGCGGTAGCCGTCGCTTTCGATGACCGAAGTGCGGCCGCCCACGCGCGGTTGTTTTTCCAGAATCGTGACGTCCGCGCCGGCTTTCGCCAGCAGCAGGGCCGTGGCCAGTCCGCCCGGTCCGGCTCCAATGATGATGACACGGCGAGACATACCTATTAGTTAACCAAAACCAACCGGCAGAGCAAGTTTAGTCGCCCAGCAGAAAGCGCGTCGCCCGTTTCAAGCCCCCCAAAGAAAGCTTGGGTGGCGGATAACGGAATGGCGTATCCAGCCAGGTTGCCCGGCGCAACACTGCGCGCTGATGCGAGAACGCGTCAAAGCCCGCCCGCCCATGATACGTGCCCATCCCGCTTTCACCCAATCCGCCGAACGGCAGCCCCGTGCCGATCATGTGCGAGACCACATCGTTCACGCACACGCCGCCGGACCGCGTCTCCGCCAGCACCCGCGCCTCCGTGGCGCGGTTGCCGGTAAAGACATACAGCGCCAGCGGCGTTGGCGGTTCGCGCAGCCGGGCGAGCGCGGTGTCGAGGCTGGTGAATTCGAGCACGGGCAGAATCGGCCCGAAAATTTCCTCCTGCATCACCGGCGCGTTCGGCGGCACATCGGTCAAAATCGTCGGCGCCAGAAATAGATCCTTTGTATCCTGCTGACCGCCGTGAACCACCTTTCCGTCGCGCAGATGCCCCGTCAACCGCTCAAACTGTCGCGCGTTCACGATGCGCCCGTAGTCGGTGCTGCGGCTGGGATCGGCGCCGTAAAAATTCAGGAGCGCCTTTCGCAGCGCCGCCACGAACTCATCGCGAGCGCCGCGTTCCACCAGCACATGGTCCGGGGCCACGCACGTCTGCCCGGCGTTCATGAATTTTCCCCACGCAATCCGGCGCGCCGCCAGTTCCAGGGGCGCGTCCGCACAGACAATGGCGGGGCATTTGCCGCCGAGTTCCAGCGTCACCGGCGTGAGGTGCTTTGCCGCCGCCGCCATCACCACGCGTCCCACGCGGGAGCTGCCGGTGAAAAAAATCTTGTCGAACCGCTCGCGCAATAAAGCCTCGGCCACGTCCGCGCCGCCGGTGACGACGGAAATGAATTCTTCCGCGAAGTTCTCCCGGACGAGCGTGGCGATGGTTCCCGCCGTGCGCGGCGCGAATTCGGAGGGTTTGAGCAGCGCGCAGTTGCCCGCGGCGATGGCGCTCACCAGTGGCGTGACCAGCAGTTGCACGGGGTAGTTCCACGGGCCGAGAATGAGCGCGACGCCGAAAGGTTCCGGCTGCACCCAGCCGCGCGCGGGGGCGACGAACCACGGCGTCCGGCGGCGACGGGGAGACATCCACGCGCGCACGTGGCGCAGGGCATGACGGATTTCCGCCTGCACCAGCCCGAATTCGGACGCGCAGGCCTGCTCCGGCGATTTGCGGAGATCGGCGTGGAGCGCGGCCAGCAGGGCGGATTCGTTCCGCGCCAGCGCGGCGCGCAGGGTTTCCAGTTGCGCGCGCCGGAACGCCAGCCGGCGCGGCACGCCGGATTGGAAAAACGCACGTTGACGTTGGACGGTGGCGGCAAAATCCATATTCAGCTTGGTCAAAGTTCTTGTGCCACGTATAAGTTCGTCAAGCAATGATTCGTTTGCTTTCAAGCCTGCTCCTGTTCGCCGCGTTGCCGGCATGGGCGGATGCGGTTTCCGATCAACTCACCGCGGCGGGTATCGTGGAGTTTACGGCCGCCTATCAGGCGTGGGATGGCGCGCGCTTTGGCGCGGCGGCGGAGTTGTTCCGGCAGGCCAGCACCAACGCCACGGCCAACGTGACCAATTTTTACTGGCTGGGCGCGGCGGAGTTTCATCGCTGCCTGGAGTTGCGCCCGGACCCCGCCAACGCGCCGGCGGCCGATGCCGCCATGGCAGCGGCGGTGGCTGCGCTGACGACCGCGGTGAAGCTGGACGAGTCCCACGCGGAAAGTCACGCGTTACTCGCGACGCTTTACGGTCTGAAGATCAACGGCAGCCTGCTGCGCGCCGCCTGGTACGGCCCGCGCGTGGAGCAACATCGAAATCTGGCGATGAAGTTTGGTGCGACCGATCCGCGCGTGCAATATCTGTTGGGCATGTGCCAGTTTCACACGGCCGCGAAGCCGGCGGACTGGCGCGCGGCGTTGACGACGCTGCTCGGGGCCGAAAAACTTTTTCAAGCCGAGGACAAGGTTCCCGCCGCGCCGCTGGAACCGCGTTGGGGTCATGACAGTTGCCTGACGTTCACCGGTCTTGCGTGCGAAAGGCTCGGCCAACCGGCGGCCGCGGCGGATTATTTTCGCCGGGCGCTCGCGATGCATCCCCAGGACAGCCTGGCGCAGGCCGGCCTAAAACGGATCACGGGAAAGAAGTGAGCACAGCATGAGTAACAAGAAAGTCATCGTCATCGGCGCGGGGTTGGGCGGATTGTCCGCCGCCATCTCGCTGAAGCAGGCGGGCTACGACGTCGAAATCTTCGAGAAGAATGCGCAGATTGGCGGCAAATTGAATGTGCTTAAGGAGCACGGCTATACGTTTGACCTCGGCCCGTCCATCCTGACGCTGCCGCACATCTTCGCGCGGTTGTTTGAGCGCAGCGGCAGGAAAATGTCGGATTACTTTTCCATCCGCGCGTTGCGTCCGCACTGGCGGAATTTTTTCGAGGATGGCGTGGTGCTCGATTTGTATCCCGAGCCCGACCGGATGGCCGCCGAGGCGCGCAAGGTCGGCGAACCGCCCGAAAACATCGAACGGTTTCTCAAATACTCCGCCGGGCTTTACGACCTAACGAACGAAGGCTATTTCGAGCAGGGCCTGGACAACTGGCGCGATTTCGCCCGGCATTACGGGCTTTGGAAGTTTTTCCAGTTCGATTTGTTCCGCAACCTGCATCAGGGGGTGGCGTCGCATCTCCAGACGCGTTACTTCCGCGACATTTTTGATTTTTTCATCAAATACGTCGGTTCATCGGCTTATCGCGCGCCGGCGTTCATGAATGCCATGCCCACCATCCAGTTCCGCTACGATCTCTGGTACGTGGACGGCGGGCTTTATAAAATTGCCGTCGGCTTGCGCCGCCTGATGGACGAACTTGGCATCCCGATTCATCTCAACTCCGAAGTCACTGATGTCCGTCGTGAAGGTTCACGCGTCACCGGCCTCGTGGCGAGTGGAACTTTTCATCCGGCGGACATCATCGTGTCGAACATGGAAGTCATTCCTGCCTACGAAAAATTGCTGCGCGAGGACAAAGCGTTCATCGCGTCACTGGAAAGGAAGCTCGAACCCGCCTGTTCCGGTCTCGTGCTGGATCTTGGCCTCGATTGCCAATACCCGCAACTGGCCCACCACAACTTCTTTTACTCCGGCCATCAGCGTGAACATTTCCGCACCGTATTTCAGAAGCATGAATTGCCCGGTGACCCGACGATATATCTCGTCGCCGCGTCCAAGAGCGATCCGACCGTCGCGCCGGCGGGCTGCGATTGCCTGAAAATTTTGCCGCACATTCCCTATATTGACGATGAGCACCCGTTGACCCGTGAGGATTACCTGAAGTTCAAGGAGCGCATCATTGACAAGCTGGAGCGCATGGGTTTGAAGGATTTGCGAAGGCACGTCGTCTTTGAACACGTCTGGACGCCGCTCGACATCCGCCAGCAATATTACTCCAACAAAGGCTCGATCTATGGCGTCGTGAGTGACCGCTGGAAAAATCTCGCCTTCAAGGCGCCCAAGCAAAGCACGTTGTATCCGAACCTTTTTTTTGTCGGCGGCTCGGTCAATCCGGGAGGCGGTATGCCCATGGTCGTGCTATGCGGCCAGAACGTCGCCCGGAAAATCGTTTCCTGGGACCAATGATTATCCTCCCCGGCGTCACGCTCGCGCTCTGGTTCGCCGGCTGGATTGTGCTGGGCCGCGTCCGGGGTTGCGGTCGCGGTGAACCCAATCAGCCCGTCTCCGGCGAAGCGCTTTCCATCATCATCCCCGCGCGCAACGAAGAACAAAATCTGCCCACGTTGCTGCGTTCCATCGCCGCCCAATCCTTGCGCCCGCGCGAAATCATCGTGGTGGACGACGCTTCCACCGACCGCACCGCCGGGGTGGCGCGCGAACTTGGCGCGACGGTCATCGCGTCGCAACCGCTGCCCGACGGCTGGCGCGGCAAGACGTGGGCCTGTCATCAGGGCGCGCAGGTTGCGACCGGCAGCCGGCTGCTGTTCCTGGACGCCGACACCTGGTTTGAGCCGGACGGTTTGCGCCGTGTGCTGGCGGAATTTGAAGCGGCTGGTGCCGGTGTCCTGTCCGTCGCACCGCATCATTGCGTCCGGAATTTTCACGAACAGTTCTCCGCTTTCTTCAATCTCGTCATGCTCGCCGGCACGGGTGCGTTTACCATTCTGGGCGACCGCCTCGCGCCGCGCGGTCTGCTGGGCCAGTTCATGCTCATTGAACGCACCGCCTATCAGCGCGTCGGCGGCCACGAAGTCGTGAAGGGCCGCATCCTCGAAAACTTCTGGCTGGCGGAACAATTGCGCGCGGCGGGTGTGCCGTTGCGCTGCCGCAGCGGCTGCGGCGTGTTCGCCTTCCGTATGTATCCGCACGGCCTGCGGGAGCTGGTGGAAGGCTGGACCAAGGGTTTTGCCTCCGGTGCCGGTCAAACTCCGGTGCCGCTCCTGCTGCTCGTCATCGCATGGCTGACCGGCCTCATGCTCGCGCCGCTGGGCCTCGTGCTCGCGGGTGACCCGTGGCTCCGGCTGGCGGTTTATGGCCTGTGCGTGGCGCAGGTCGCGTGGTGGTTGCGGCGCGTGGGAACCTTTCATTGGAGCGTGGCGCTGTTTTATCCCGCCCCGTTGATTTTCTATTTCGCCGTGTTCGCCCGCTCGGCCTGGCGGGCGGGACGCAAACAGGAAGTGGCCTGGAAAGGGAGGCAAATTCGGGGTGATTGAACTCTCCATCGCGTGGATTATTGTGCTGAACGTGGCCGGCTGGCTCGTCATCCAGATCGGCCTCGCCTGGCTGTTTACCCAAATGCCGGTGACGTGGTTCAGTCCGGGCGGCGCGCGCGCCTGGGAACGGGGCGGACGTTTTTACGAAAACGTCTTCAGCATCAAGCGCTGGAAAAACCGGTTGCCGGATGCCGCGCGCTGGTTGGAGGGCGGCTTTGCCAAAGGTGCGCTGGCGGGAACCGATGCGGATTACCTGCGCCGGTTCATCCGCGAGACGTGGCGCGGCGAATTGTGTCATTGGCTGGCCATCGGCTGCGTCCCGCTGTTCTTCCTGTGGAACCCATGGTGGGGCGACCTGGTTATTGCCGGCTACGCCGTGGCGGCGAACCTGCCCTGTATCCTGGCCCAGCGCTACAATCGCCTGCGGCTCCGGCGGCTGCTCGCCCGCCGATCCTAAAGCGCGGGTGGCATTTTCCAGTCGGCGAGACGGACGAATTGGGCCGGGGCTGCGGTTGACCGGCAGCAGTCGGGTCAGTCCGGCTTTTCCGCCAGTAAAGAATCCAAATCCAACGGGTGCGTGAACATGGCCACGCCCCCCTCGGGCGAACGCGGCCATTGTTTCCGCGGGCGATCCCAATAAAGTTCCACGCCATTGTTGTCCGGGTCGCGCAAATATATTGCCTCGCTCACGCCGTGGTCGGACGCACCTTCCAGTTCGATGCCCGCCGCGAGCACGCGCCGCAAGGCGTCCGCCAGCAGGGCGCGCGTCGGGTAAAGAATGGCCAGATGATACAGGCCGGTCGCGCTGGGCGGCGGCGGGGAACCGCCCGCACTTTCCCACGTGTTCAGGCCGATGTGATGATGATAACCGCCCGCCGAAATGAAGGCTGCCTGTGAACCGAACCGCTGCGTCAATTCGAAGCCCAGCACACCGCAATAAAATTTCAGCGCGCGATCGAGGTCGGCCACTTTCAAGTGCACGTGGCCGATCCCGACCCGGTCATCGATCGGAACGGTTTGCTTGGTCATTTTTCAAGTTTCATCCAGCAACCGCGTTTTGGGAAGCGGCGTCTTAGTTTGATTTCACGCCTGATTCTTCCGGAACGACTTCCAGCTGCAGTTTTTCCGAGCCCCGCAACATCTCAATGGGCGAACGCACACCGACCTGTTCTCCCGTCAGCAATTTGTGCAGGTCGTCAACCCCGGCCACCGGCTGTCCGCCGTAGGCGACAATCAGGTCGCCCTCGCGCAAACCGGCCCGGCCCGCCGGGCTGCCCGGTTCGACGTGAATCACCAGCAGGCCGGTTTCCACCGGCAAATGATGATGCCGCACCAGCCGCCGGTGAATCTTCGCGGTCTGCCCGCCCAGACCCAGGTAACTGCGCCGGATGACACCGTCCTTGATGAGCCAGCCGGCAATGTATTTGGCCGTGTTGATGGCGATGGCAAAGCACAACCCCTGCGCCGGCAAAATCACCGCCGTGTTCACTCCAATGACTTCGCCGCGGGAATTGACCAGCGGCCCGCCGGAATTGCCCGGATTCAACGCCGCGTCGGTCTGGACGATGTTGTCCATGAGCCGGCCCGAACTGGAACGGAACGACCGGCCCAGTGCGCTCACCACGCCCGCCGTCACCGTGTACTGGAACCCATACGGATTGCCGATGGCGATGGCCAGCTGGCCCACGCGTAACTGGTTCGAATCGCCCAGCCGCACCGGCTTGAGATTTGGCGCATAAATGCGGATGACCGCCAGGTCCGTGTCCGGGTCCGAGCCGATGACCTGGGCGTCCGGCCGCCGGCCATCAGCCAGCGTCACTTCAATCCGGTCCGCGCCGTGGACGACGTGGCTGTTGGTGAGGGCGAACCCGTCCGGCGTGATGATGAATCCCGACCCGCTGCCCGCGGATTCCCGGCCATTCCGTCGGCCGCCGGTTTTGTACACGTCGATTTTCACGACCGACGGGCTGACCTCGTCGGCCGCATTGACCACGGCGTCCGAATACGCGTCCAGCAACGGTCCATCTGACACGGGCGCCGGCCGCGTCGTGGCCTGGCGGTTCAACCCTTCGTGTTCATCCGTCACCGGGAACACGCCTGAGTTTTTTTCGGTAATGTTCATGTTACATCCCCGCCCTTTCCGGCGGCATGGTAACCAGTAAACCCGTTTCCGAATCTGTCAAATGGACCAGTTGATGACCGGGCGAGGCGGATTGTCAGCCAGCGGATTTGGCGTTACATTGTGGCGTATTTTATGCCGTTCCAATTGCTCAACCTTGAAGGGGTCGCCAATTATTTGCACCTCACGCCCGCGGACGTTGAACAACGGGTGAAGAACCGCGAGATCCCTTTTGAAAAGCGCGGTGACCGGGTGGTGTTTCGGAAAAACGAAATTGACGCCTGGGCTTCGCAACGCATCCTCGGTTTGCCCGGCGAGCGGCTGGCGGATTATCATCAGAAATCCACCCGCCACGCGCGGAAAATCCTGACGCAGGAAGCTCTCCTGCCGGAAATGCTCCGATCGGGAGCCGTGGCGTCGGCCATGACCTCCAAGACCCGGTCGTCCGTGCTGCACGATCTGGTGGCGCTGGCGGAAAAGACGGGGAACCTCTCCGATCCGAAAATCCTGCTGGCCAGCCTGGAGGCGCGCGAGGAATTATGTTCCACGGCCGTGCCGGGCGGATTTGCGCTGCCGCACCCGCGGTTCCATGAACCTTACCTGTTTGAGCAGTCGTTCATCGTCGTGGGCCGGCCGGTCCAGGAAATCCATTTTGGCGCGCCCGATGGCCAGCCGACCCATCTGTTCTTCCTGCTTTGCTGCCAGGACGACCGGTTGCATTTGCACACGCTGGCCCGGCTGTGCCTCGTCGCGCAGAAAACCAAGGTGCTGGATCAGCTCCGCGACGCCCCTGAGGCCCAAACCATGCGCGACGTCCTCATGGCAGCGGAACAGGAAATTCTGGCCGATCGAAAAGCCGTTTCGTAGGACCGTGCCGCGGGCACGCCCGTTGGAAATCTTAATTTCTGAAAACAGTGCTTCCCATCCACCGGCAACCCGTTTAGAATCTGCCCGCGTCGGTTTCCGACGGATTCCCGCCGGGTGCTGCAAGGAGCACCTATTCGTGATTCTTGTTTTCTGTCGTGAGTTCCGGTCATTTGTGGAGCGGAACTTGCTTGAATGGTGGTTCAGCTATTATGTCGCAGCCAAAAATTATTCAGGGCGGAATGGGCGTGGCCGTTTCCGGCTGGAAACTGGCGCGCACCGTTTCGCGATTGGGCCAGCTTGGCGTCGTTTCCGGGACGGGACTTGCCATCATCCTGGCCCGCAACCTGCAACTCGGTGATCCCGATGGCCACCTGCGCCGCGCCCTGCACCAGTTCCCCATCCCGGCCGTCGCCGCGCGCGTGCTGGCACAATATTTCATTCCCGGAGGAAAATCGCCGACGGCGCCGTTTAAATCCGCCCCCATGCCGACGCTCCGCCCCGGCCCGGCCTTGGTGGAATTGACGGTGGCGGCAAATTTCGTGGAAGTATTTCTGGCCAAGGAAGGCCACGGCGGATTGGTCGGCATTAATTTTCTCGAAAAAATCCAGCTGCCCACCCTGCCTTCGCTCTACGGCGCGATGCTGGCCAACGTGGATTATGTGCTCATGGGCGCCGGCATCCCGCGCGCCATTCCCGGAGCGCTGGACCGGTTGGCGGAAGGCGAACCGGCCCAACTGAAGATTGATGTCATCGGCGCCCTGCCCGGTGAGGAATTCCTTTCCACGTTCGATCCCCGCGCTTTCTGCGCCGGCCCGCCCCCGGCGGTCAGGCGTCCGCAGTTTCTGGGAATTGTGGCCTCGGCCACGCTCGCCATGACGCTGGCCAAAAAGGCCAACGGACGCGTGGACGGCTTCGTCGTCGAGGGTGATACCGCCGGCGGTCACAACGCCCCGCCCCGCGGCGCGATGCAGCTGAACGCCATCGGCGAACCCATTTACGGCGAGCGCGATGTGGTGGACCTCGAAAAAATCCGCGCGCTGGGTCTGCCGTTCTGGCTGGCGGGTTCGTATGGCCGGCCCGGTCGGCTGACCGATGCCCTGCGTCTCGGTGCCGCCGGCGTCCAGGTGGGGACGGCGTTTGCGTTTTGCAACGAATCCGGCCTGCGCCCCGAGCTTAAACAACAGGCGCTGCAAATGAGCCGCGCCGGCAACGCGCGCGTCTTTACCGACCCGGTCGCCTCACCCACCGGCTTCCCGTTCAAGGTGGTCCAGATGGAAGGGACGCTTTCCCATGCCGACCAGTATGCGGCCCGGACTCGCATTTGCGACCTGGGCTATCTGCGGCATCTCTATCGCAAACCGGATGGCACGCCGGGTTACCGTTGTCCCGCTGAACCGGTGGATGACTATATCAAAAAAGGTGGCACGGTGGCCGACGCCCAGGGCCGCAAATGCCTCTGCAATGGGCTGGTCGCCAACGTGGGTCTCAGTCAGGTGCGTTCCGAACAGGAAGAAGAACTGGCCTTGATGACCGCCGGCGACGATGTCGCGAATGTCGCGCAATTTCTGAAACCCGGTTGCAATACCTATTCTGCGGCCGACGTCGTTGAGCGTTTGCTGGATAGAACGATTCCCGTCAACGGCACCAAGGTTTTAATCGCGGAGCCGGTCCCGGTGCCCGTTTGAACCGTGTCCGAACCGGTCGCGCCTGACCCGACAATCTGCTCTTCGTGACGGCGACGGACTTTCTGGATATTCTTAAAACCCAACCTGCCTTGAGCAGGGGAATTGTGTGCGGAAAAACCGCGCCGGGTTCGTGGGGTTGAACAGATAGGGTGGCGTGGCCGCATTCGTTGTCCACGGGCCGGTAAGGTTGGTTGCTTCCAGGAGGGTTCCATAATCCCAGTTCACCTCTAAATTCGAGCCGGACCACTGGATGGCCGGGGTCGCGGCCAGGGCGCGAACGATCACACAGCACAGGTAACAACCGAAATCCCCATTCAGGGAAATGGTTTGCGTCGTGTTGGTGGCCGTAAAGGTTCCCACCACATAAACATTGTCGCCCATGGCGAATGACTGGGAAACGTCGGCGGTGTCGTTCGCATCCGAAAAGTTCGCCTGACGGCCCGTCACGGCGACATCGTTGAAGGCGAACAACTGTGCGGAATATCTCCGGCCCGTTGTCAGGTTGTTCAGAGAGATGCTTTGCCCACTATTACCCTCGGTATTGGCGCCAAGAATCGCGTTAAGGTTGGCATCTCCGGTGTCTCCGACGAACTGCCCGGTATGAGGTGCATAACCACCAGTCAAGGTGGCCGAAGCACCCGTATTATCAAAGACAAACACATTGGTGCCATTCGTCACCGACAAGGCGGAACCGCCGAAGGTTTCAGCCTCGAAGAAGCTGCCGGACACGCCGCCCAAGATTTGCGCTGCCGTCAGACCCGTGAAAGGCACCTTGGCCGACCATTGGATTTGGGAAGTGGATGCCGGCAATACGGTCAATTGCACCCAAGAGCTGTTGGTGGGGACAAGGGATTGAGAATTGCCGGCGCTCAACCGGTAATACCCGCCGGCGCTGGTCGGCGGATTGGACAACGTCAGCATGGTGTTGGTCGCACTCGGAACCGACACCGCGCCGGTGCCGTCGTTGGTGGGGCTGAACTGCCACTGATAATTGATCGGCGGGCTGCCGATAAAGGAGGCCGTCAAATGCATGACGTTGTGGTTGCCGGCGTGAATGCTGAGGCCGGTTGTGCTGCCCAGATCAATGGCGTTGTCGGGATAAATAAAGGTTTCGTTTGTGAGGATCGGTGCCGAATCAACGACCCACAGCCTTGCCGGCGGCGAGCTGGTGACGGAACCGCATTCATTCGATCCGACCACGACGTAATCCAGTTGGTTGGCGCTCGTCACGTTTGAGATTTGAAGGACGTTCGACGTCGAACCGGTGATCTGGCCGCCGTCGTAAAGATTGGAGTAAACCCCGCTGCCGATGGCCCCGGCCATCCATTGAACGGAATTGGGAACGGGGTAAAGCAAAGAATAATCCTCTCTAAACGTCGCGGTCGTTCCGGGGATGTTAGTTGTGTTTAATGGCCCAACCCAGAATACGGGCAGGCAGGAGTTGGAGGTGGTGGTGTCGGAAATGGAATAATTGTTAAACTGAATGTTCCCTCCCGTGGCCGTAAATTCAGATAAGAAGCCGCCGCCTGTAATATAACCGGTCAAATCGGCTGATGCCGGCGGACCAACCACCACGTTGGTGTTTAGGGAAGCAAAGGTGCAATGGCCACTCACGGTAAGCAGGTTCCAGCCGCTGGCCGCGGGATTGAAATACATAGTATAGCTCTGAAAGGCATTGCCGGAGGCATTGATGAAAAAATTCGTGGAAACATACCACTGGTTGTTATTCATTTGCACCGCCCAGTGGATTTGTTCACCGGCTCCCGGCCCATTGTTCGCCATCACCGAGTAAGACAGATTTTGCACCATTGCCAGGTTGATTCCCGGGAAAGCCATCTTATTGCTGACCGGTCCGAGCCCGTCGCCTGGGGAAAGATCGTACGGACCGCCGTTCGCGGTTGCGGTTGTATAATACCAGGCGTTGGTTTGGGGTGCGGTATCGTCGTAGGTATAGACGGCGCACACAGGGAAGGTTACCCCGTGATCGTTGACACCGCTGAAAATGCGGGCAGGACCATATGAACCACCGATGTCCTGAATTCAACCAACATTGGTTACCATCTGGCTATTCGGCTTCGGCATGGAGAAGGTTTCCTGATAAACAAGGTTGATCGTTTGTGCCCGGGCAATTCCGCAGAGGACAGCCAATGCCAGGCAGGTTGATGAACGGAGCCACTGGGTTGGTTTCATTGGGCTTGAGATTTGAAACCCCGAGGCCGGTTGTATCCGGATTCCTGCCGGCCAGGAGATTGTTTTTGTGATTGGTCGCTTATCGCATGGGTACCCGCTGACAATAACTTCAAGCGCGAAAACTGCACCCCAAAATCATTAGGGCAATCCTTCAACCTTTGCCCAGGATGTCGAAACATTATGCATTTATGGCATAAAATGCAAGCCAAGAATGGGTTGACCCAAACTGAAATGAAGGACGCGGTGGGGTTGATTCAGTTCGTCCGCTCAAATCGTCCCGCCGGTGGCCGCCGCTTAAGCACCTCGCAATTTTGCCGGGCCAGATCGTGCATTTGTCGAATCATTCCGCGCAGCCGTTCGCCGAAGGGCGTCAGCGAATACTCGACGTGCGGGCGTTTCGCGGCCAAGTCCTTGCGCCGCACCGCGCCGTCCTGTTCCAGTTCGCGAAGCTGGGCGGTGAGCACCTTCTGGCTGATGCCGGGCAGCGCCTTGCACAATTGGGCGTGCCGCCGCGGTCCGTCGAACAGCTCCCGTAAAATCAGCACCTTCCACTTGCCGCCAATCACGGCCAGCAGGCGTTCAACTTCACATTCGACGGTCTTGAGATTCATGCGTCATGGGCACCCAAAAGTGCCTGATTGCGGAGATTACAAACAAGGGCATCTTAGGGCAACATGATGACGATTCGAAGAGCCAACGAGCGGGGCCACGCCGACCACGGCTGGCTGAACAGTTACCATACGTTTGCATTCGCCGATTACCATGATCCCCAATGGATGGGGTTCCGGGATCTGCGCGTGATCAACGATGACACCGTCGCCGCCGGCGCGGGTTTTGGCCGGCATCCGCATCGCGACATGGAAATCATCAGCTATGTCCTCGACGGCGAACTGGAGCACCAGGACTCGATGGGCAACGGGCGCATCATCCAGCCGGGTGAATTCCAATACCTCGCGGCGGGCACCGGCGTGGTGCACAGTGAATACAATCCGTCGAAACAGGTCCCGGTTCATTTCCTGCAAATCTGGATACAGCCGGACAAATCCGGGGCCAAACCGGCCTATGGGGAAAAATCCTGCGCCAACGCCGCGCCGGGCCGGCTGCATTTGATCGCCAGCAAAGCCGGACGCGAGGACAGCCTCCGCATCAACCAGGACGCCGACCTGTGGCTCGCGAAGTTCAGCGACGGCCAGACGGTGACGCACGAGCTCAAGCCGAAACGTCATGCGTGGGTTCATGTGGCCGAAGGCAAGGTAACGTTGAACGGACAACCACTCAACGGCGGCGATGCCGCGGCCGTGAGCGATGAATCGAAGCTGGAACTGGCCGGCAAAGGCTACGCACAGGTTCTGGTGTTTGATTTGAACTGAAGTTGCGCAAGGTGGGGTGAGGCGGCTGACGAGCGGGCCTTGGCGCGTCAAACCGTGGCGACGTTGGCTCGCGGGGATTACCGCCGGGCGGGACAGGCTGCTCGCCCCACCGGCATTGCGGCGCCGTCCGTTTGCAGGTAAATATGCCGCATGGAAAAGAACCGGCTGGAGGCCTTCAGTGATGGCGTGCTGGCCATCATCATCACCATCATGGTGCTGGAATTGCGGGTGCCGCAGGGTCCGGGGGCTTCAAACCTCGCCGCGCTGAAATCCTTGTTGCCGGTGTTTCTGACCTACGCGTTGAGCTTCATTTATCTCGGCATCTACTGGAACAATCATCATCATCTGCTCAAGGCGGCGCACAAGGTAAACGCGGCGATGATGTGGGCGAACCTGCACCTGTTGTTCTGGTTGTCGCTTTTCCCGTTTGTCACCGGCTGGATGGGTGAAAACCATTTAACGACGGCGCCCACGGCGCTCTACGGCGCGGTGATGTTGTTGGCCGCCGTCGCCTATTACATCCTGCAAAGCGTGATCGTCGCCCAACAAGGTCCCGATTCGAAACTGGCGAGGTCCATCGGCCGGGATTTCAAGGGCAAGGCGTCACCGGTGCTCTATGCCGTGGCCATTGGCCTGGCGTTCTTTGAACCCTGGATTTCCGGCTGCCTCTATGTGCTCGTCGCGCTGATGTGGCTCATCCCGGACCGGCGCATTGCCCGGGTCGTGGATGAATCGGGGTCGTCCGCGTACTGATGGCTTCCGCGAAGATTTTTTGAAAACCGCTGCCGGTTGGGAACCGGCATTTCACCGCAGCCGCCAGGTGATGCGCGCCTTGTTCAAATCGTAGGGCGACATCTCCATCTTCACCCGATCGCCGACGGTCAGGCGCACCCAGCGTTTGCGCATCTTGCCGCAGATCGTCGCCAGCACCAGATGTTTGTTGTCGAGCTCCACCCGGAACATCGTACCGGGCAACACCAGGGTGACGCGGCCTTCCACTTCAATGTGTTCTTCTTTCATGGGCTGATCAAATAAAGCGCCGGTTCGTGATTGAGCAGGAGATCCTGCCGGTCGGCAAACTCGAGGTTGCCGGACGAAAAGGCGGAGTCCGGTTCACCCGAACCCCGCCCTGAAATCCTGCTCCCGCCGGATTAATAGCGATTGCGACTGCCGCCGCCGCTGCCGCTCACCCGGAATTCACGGCGACCGCCGCCGCCGCCGCCGGTGCGTTCTTCGCGCGGCTTGGCAACATTGACCGTGAGGGCGCGACCGCCCAGTTGCGCGCCATTCAGCGCGGCAATGGCCTTCTGCGCCTCTTCGGGCGTGCTCATGGTGATGAAACCAAAACCCCGGGGACGGCCGCTCACGCGATCCATCATCAGGTTGGTTTCCGTGACCGTGCCGTGCGCCGCAAAGGCGTCCTGCAGGTCGTTTTCAGTGGTGTCGAAGGATAAATTTCCGACAAACAATTTATTGCTCATGTGATGTTTACTGTCCTAGACCGAACTTTGCTGACCAGACTGTTCCCGTTAATCGGATTTCAAATCATCACTGAACCAGGTTCACCTGAGGATTTACCATGCCGTGGAAGCTCTGTACTATCTAACAGACGAACCCAATATTCGCTGATTCCACCGCGATAGCAACAAGAATCGGCAACTATCTTTCCGGCGGGAAATGGGGCCGGTGCCGGGTTGGTTATGGCGCTGCGGCGGGCGGGGAACCCAGTTTTGCCGCCAGCTGGCTGACCTGCTTTTCCAGTTCGCGCAGGCGATGAATCATCTCCGGCAACTGCTGCGCCGCGATAATTTGCCGCTTCGCCTGTTTGTCGGGTATCGCCGGAATGCCCAGGACTTTTGCGCCGGCCGGCACGTCGCGCATGACCCCGGATTTCGCGGCAATGATGGCCTGCTGGCCGAGTTTCAAGTGTCCGGCAATGCCGGACTGGGACGCAATGATGACGTAATCCCCCAGGTGCGTGCTGCCCGCGAACCCGACCTGGCCCATGATCAGGCAATGCCGGCCCATGACCACGTTGTGCGCCACGTGTACGAGATTATCAATCTTCGTTCCCGCGCCGATCACGGTGGCACCCAGGGCGGCACGGTCGATCGCCACGTTGGCGCCAATCTCGACATCGTCGTGAATGATGACGTTGCCGATCTGCAGCACCTTGCGATGCCGGCCTTCGTCCAAAACATAACCGTAACCGTCGGAGCCGATCACCGTTCCGGCGTGGATCACCACGCGATGACCGATGACCGTCTTCGGGTAAATCACCACGTTGGGAAACAGGCAGACGTCTTCGCCTAGTCGGGTATCGCGCCCGATATGATTCCCGCCGAGCAGGACGGAGCGCGGGCCAATCTGGACGCGGGCGCCAATCACGCAGTTGGGGCCGATGTGCGCCGTCGCATCCACCTGGGCCGACGGATCGAGGTTCGCGCTGGGATGAATGCCTTGCGGGAACTGGTCCGGCGGGAAGAAAACGGGCAGTAATCTGGCCATCGCGACCCGCGCGCTGGCCACCTGGATCAGGACCTTCTTCGTCGAACTGAAGCCGCCCGGGACCAGGATCGCCGCCGCGGCGCTTTGTTCCGCCGCCGCAAAATGTTCCGGATTGTCGGCAAAGGTGAGGTCGCCGGCCCGGGCATTGTCCGCCGCGGCAAATCCGGTCAGGCGCGTGGATCCGTCGCCGAGGACATCACCGCGGACGCGTTCGGCGATTTGAGAAACGGTAAAGGAGATCATGTGAGGTAGGTTTCAGGCCGCTGGCTTTGAGCGGTAAAATCGTTGGCGTATTGTCGGGTGATCACGATCGGTGTTTGTCCGGTTCTCATGGGTGTTTCCGGCTCGCAGAGTTTTGACGCACGCGGATGAGTTTGTCGATGACAACTTGCGATCTCCGGCGCGTTGAGCCTCCCGGATTCAGGGTAAACTCAGCCGGAAAAACCGGATTTGACCCACCTGCGGCAGGGAGACTTCAAGATTGCCATTCTGATCGGTGACGACGTTGGTGACCGGCTGCCAGTTCGCCGGCGCGAGGTTGGTCGTGCTGTAAAGATTGAAACCGTTGGTGGGCCCGGGCCAGGCGATGGCCAGGGTTGAACTGTTCGTTCCCGGGCTCATGGACAGCATTGGTCACGCCACTGAGACTGGTGATGTTGTTTGACAGGTCGCGCTGATCATAAACGTTCCAACCGGCGGGGATCGCGTAGTTCGTCGTGACGTCAGGGTTCCAAAGCACATGCGCGTTCGTGAAACCGAGCCGTTGCAGCGTCGCGACCCAGGTGCCGTTTGAGTCGATCGTCAGGCCCGTCATTTGCGCGCCGACGAGCCAGCTGGCGGTATTGCTGTAGGCGATGCCACCGGCGTCGGATATTTCACTGGGCGGGTTGATGCACAACGGAACATATCCTGCCGAAGCGCCCTTGTCATAATTGTACCAGTCCCAGTTCTGCACATTCTGGGTCCACCAGAACAGATAGGCGCGGGCAACGATGCCGGCATTCTCCTGCGGGTTGGCGTTCGTGGAGGCGGCACCTTCGGTGCACCAGATGGGCAGGGAACTCCATTGGGGGTAATGCGAAAGCATGTCCCGCAGACCGACCACTTCGCCCAGGCTGCTTTCGGGGCGCGATTCGGTGTAATCATGGAACGTCACGATGTCCGGGGGCGGTCCCCCCGCCTGGATGTACGCTTCCAGCCAGCCCAGGCCGCCCAGGGTGATGTTCGGCCCGAGGATTTTGATCGTCGGGTCAACATTGGTCAGGACCGTGCGGGCGATTTGCGCCATCGTCACCATGTTGGAAATTGCGCCGGTGTAATAGGACGGGGAATCGCTCTCGTTCCACACCTCGTAATACTGGATGAAACCCTTGTAACGCAGCGCCACGCTCTGCACGTAATTGCTCCAATAATTCATGTCACCCGGTTCCGAGGAAGCGCCGGGACCATTTTTGGCCGTGGGCGTGTTGGTGGTCAGCGCCGCCCAGGCCGGCGTCTGGCCGAGGGTGTAAATGATCCTCGTTGCCGGGTTGTTGGTCCAGACGACGTTGGTGCAGGCATCAAAATGGGTCCAGGCAAAATAGTTCGTATTGGTTTCAACCTGGTTCCAGTGGATGCCGACGTCCCAAAAGCGCACCAGCCCCTGCTGCAGCGGCGGCCAGTTGTCCGGCGCGGTAAACGCGCTGATGTGCATGCCAAACAACGTCGCCGGAATCGCGGACGTTGTGTTCATCAGCGGTGCATAAAGATAGTTCGAAGTCACCTCGGCCAGCGCGGCGTCGTCAATCCAGAAGGTGCCGTTGGTCAGAAAATTGACGGTGAACTGCGCGTAGCTGCCGTTCTGCCAGCCGCCGTTGATCAGGACCGGCTGCCAGTTGGTGTCCACGGTCACGATGTGGCTCGCCGCGGATTGAAAACCGTTATGCACCACGTTCGAGCCGCGTAACTCGAATTGCACCCGCGAAGGACCGGCGGCGCGCAGCCAGACGCTGGCGGCATAAACGCTGCCCGCCTGGAATGTGAACGGCTGGTAAAACATCGCTGTGTTGGAGGCCGTCAGGCCGCTCACCGTCGCCCGCTGGCAACTGGCGCCGGAATAGGGATTGTTCGTCTCCGGCGCAAATAAAATGGACGTACCCCCGACCGCAAGTTGGGTCCAGTTGGAGGCGATGCCCGACGGAGTAAACGTTTCGAAGTCGGCATTCGTCAGGAACTGTGCCCACGCACTGTTGCCGGTCGCAATCAGTGTCAGAAAGACCACCGCCAGGATAAATCGCCGTCTCATGGAATCCTCACGCGAATTGGACGAACGAGTGCCGCGACAGGTTACAATCCGGCAGTGAATCTGCCGCCCTGGCCGACGACCTCAAGTTGGACGACCACTCGGTGGAACTGCCGAAGCCGCGCGGATCGCCTCCAACTCCTCCCAGCGCGCGTACAGCTTTGCGAGATTGCCCTTCGCCGCGGCGAGGTCGGCATTGAGCTGGCTGGTTTGCGCGGCGCGGGTGCGGTGAAAATCCGGCGAGGCAAACAAGGCTTCGATGCGGGCGATTTCCGCGTCCACCGCGTGAATTTGCGCCTCCATGCCTTCCAGCTCGCGCGTTTCCTTGAACGACAGCTTGCGGGGCTTGGCCGGGCTCGGTGTCTTCGGGGCGTCGACTCGGGAGAGCGCCGTTGATTTGTTTGCAGAGATGATGGCGGCGCTCTGCCGAGACGCCGCGACAACCTGCCGCTGCTTTTTTTCCAGGTAATAATCGTAATCGCCGACGCTGTGATGGATTTTGCCGTCGCCTTCGAAGGCCAGCACGTCGGTGCAGACGCGGTTCAGGAAATACCGGTCGTGGCTCACCACCAGCACGGTGCCCGGAAACGCAATCAACGCCTCCTCCAGCACCCGTAACGTCGGCAGGTCGAGATCGTTCGTCGGTTCGTCGAGGATGAGGAAATTGCCGCCGTTCTTCAGGATGCGCGCGAGCAGCAAACGGCTGCGTTCGCCGCCGCTCAGGTGTTTTACCAGCGTCGTGATGCGATCGTCGGCGAACAGGAACCGCTTGAGATACGAGCGCAGCGAAATTTTGGCTTCGCCGAAGATGACAAATACCGTGCCGTCGCTGACCTCCTCCAGCGCCGTGCGTTCCTCGCGCAATTGAATCCGCCCCTGGTCCACATAGTTGAACTTCGTGAGCTGGCCGGTCTTCACCGTGCCTTCCGTGGGTGCCAGCTGGCCGATGATGATCTTGAGCAATGTGGTTTTACCCAGGCCGTTCCGCCCGGCCACGCCGATGCGCTGGCCGTTTTCGAACGTGAAATTGAACCCGCGAAACAGCGTGCGCCCGCCGAGGTCCATGCCCAGATTGCTCAATTCAACGACGCGATTGCCCAGTTGCGGCGGCGGCGGGATGCACAGCTCCACGTCTTCCTCGATCACCGGTCCGTCCTGCGCCGCGGTTTCATAGTAACGCTCGAACCGGTTCTTCTGCTTGCTGCGTTGAGCGCGCGGACCCTGCCGCACCCAGGCCAGTTCCTTTTTGAGAAACATCTGGCGCTTGTGCTCGATGGTGACGTCCGCCGCCTGGCGCTCGGCCTTGTCCAGCAGGTAATCGGTGTAATTGCCGGCGTGCGAGAAAAACCGGCCGTCGGAGAGCTCGACCATGCGCCTGGCCACGCGGTCGAGAAAATAGCGGTCATGCGTGACGACCAGGAACGAGCCGTGGAACTCGTCGAGAAATTCGGCGACCCACTCGATGGATTCCGGGTCCAGATGGTTCGTCGGCTCGTCGAGAATCAGCAGGTCGGGGTCCGAGACCAGGGCGCGGCACATGGCGATGCGCCGCTTCTCGCCGCCGGACAGGCTTTCGATGCGCCGGTCGGCGGCGGGACAATTCAGGTGCGACATCGCGGTCTCAATGCGCCGGTCGAGCGTCCAGCCTTCCAGCGCGGCGATGCGATGCTCCAGTTCCTCGTGGCGTTTTGAGTCCTGCGGCAGCGATTCGAATTCCGCAATCAAATCCAGCACCGGCTTCGCCCCGTCGCGGATGTTTTCGAGCACGTTCTTCGCCGGATCGAGCATGAAATCCTGCGGCAGGTAGCTGACGACGAGTTCGCGCCGGCGGGTGACATCGCCGCCATCCGGCGATTGCAGTCCGGCGAGGATGCGGAGGAACGTCGTCTTGCCGCAGCCATTGCGCCCGACGAGCCCGATGCGGTCGCCTTCGTCAATCGCCAGCGTCGCGCGGTCGAGTACCGTGCGATCACCGTAGCTTACGGTGATTTCAGTGGCGGTCAGGATGGTGGACATTTCAATTCAAGCCGCAGCATGACACAACATTACCCACAGGAACGCGGACGGTATCAAAGCCCTGGGAAGGAACAAGCCGGGAAAGCCGGTCCGACGCTGATTGTTTTGTCCGGCTTGGTCAGGTTGGGGGCTTGATTCTTCGTTGGTGCCCCTCCGGATATGTTGACGGTGATGGCCGCCGGCTACCGGCTTTGCAAGGTGACGCTGGCCGGTTCGAGCCCGGGCGCACTTGCCTGCACCGTGATGCCACCGCCCGATCCGTTGGATTGCAGAATCACCAGCCCGCGGCCCTGGAATGTCCGGTGCGTGTCGCCCTGGCAATTTTCGTGGTTGCTCAAATCGCCGTTGCCGATGCCGATGATTTTGGCCGGGCCGGTCAAATCAAATTTCACTTCCGCGTCGGCATCGGGCACGCGCACGCCATTTTCGTCCACGATCCGGAATTCAATCTGGGAAACGTCCTTGCCATCGGCGCGGAGTTGAGTCGTGTCCGGCAGCAGTTCAATTCGGTGGGGCGCGCCGGCGGTTTGCAACACGTAATCGCAAACGTCCCGTCCGTTCACGCGGCCGACGGCCCGGAGCGTTCCCGGCTCGAAGGGCACCTGCCAGTTTAAAACGCCGTCAACGGCTTCGGAACGTTTCCGGGTGCCGATGATTTTGCCGTTCAAGGTCAGTGTGACTTCCGGGCAGTTGGCGTAAGCGGCCACGTTCACGGTGGCGTTGGAGGGCCAGTTCCAATGTTCGGCGGCGTTGAACCGCCGGTTCAGGGGCGGGCCGGGGACGCATAAATAAACCATCGGCCGGTCGTTCCACAGGCTTTGCCGGAACCAGCCGATGGGTTTTTTGAAACCGCAAAGGTCGAGCAGGCCCGCCCCGTTGGCGCGATCCGGCCACGCATCCGCCTCGCCGAGATAATCAACGCCCGTCCACAAAAATTGGCCGGCAATATAATCATTCGTCTCCACCGCGCGCCACGCGGCATATGGATGGCCGTTCTCGCTGCCGTAAATGACCCGTTTCGGAAATTTCTTATGGTCGTCGGCATAACGCGCTTCCTGATAGTTGTAGCCGGTGGCATCGAGTAATTCCGGCAGGCCGACGGCGTCGGACATCGCCACCATCGCGAGCGCCGCGGTGACGGGCCGTGTGCGATCCAACGATTTAACGGCGGCCACCAGTGGCGCGGCGCATTTCAACAAATCTGCGGCCGGGGGATTTTCCGGGCGATAATTTTGCCCGAGCACGGGGTCCGAAAATGGATCGTTGGGATAATCAATCTCGTTGCCGATGCTCCACAGAATAATGCTCGGATGATTGCGGTCGCGGCGGACCATGTCCGAAATGTCCGTCACCGACCATTGATCAAAAATTTCGGCGTAACCGAAGTGGTCGGGCACGCCGGCATTCCAGCCGGCAACCCATTTATTTTTCCCCGGCGTAAATTCGTCAAACGCTTCATCCATCACGAGCAAGCCCATCCGATCGCACAGGTTCAACAATTCCGGGTCCGGCGGATTGTGGCTGGTGCGGATGGCGTTGACGCCGATTTCCTTGAGCAACCGTAATCGCCGTTCCAGAACCTTGTCCGGCACCGCCGCGCCCACCGAACCGGCGTCGTGATGCAGGCAAACCCCCTTGAGCTTGGTCGAAACGCCATTGAGAAAAAATCCTTGGTTGGCGTCAAACGTCGCGGTGCGGACGCCAAAGGAGGTTTCCGTTTCGTCCACGGTCCCGTCGCCGGATTGGAGGTGGCTTTTCAAGGTGTAAAGCTGCGGCGATGCGAGCGACCATAATTTCGGCTCCGAAATTTTTATTTTTTGAACCAGTGTTCGAACCGATTTGCCGGCGGCGGATTTTGAAGCGGTGGCGGTCCCGACGAGAGTTCCGTCCGGCGCGACGATGTCCGATCGCAACGAAAATGTCTCTTCCTTGCTGAAATTGTTTTCAATCGCCGTCTCGACGCGGATGAGCGCGGAATTCTTTTTTATTTCCGGCGTGGTCACCGATGTTCCCCAATGGGCGAGGCGCAGCGGCTCCGTGATCACCAGCCGCACGTTGCGATAAATTCCCGAGCCGGTGTAAAAACGCGAATCAGCGTAACGCGAATGATCCACGCGCACGGCGACGACGTTGTCAGAATTCCAATTCAAATACGGCGTCAAATCGTATTCAAAACCGATGAAACCGAACGGCCGCGCGCCGACAAATTGGCCGTTGATCCAAACCTCGGAGTCGTCATAGACCCCGTCGAATTCAATCGCGACCAGCTTGTTTTCCTGCGCCGCGTCGAGCCGAAAATGTTTGCGATACCAGCCAATCCCGCCGGGTACGAAGCCGTTGCCGCTGCCATAGTCCGGGCTGAACGGACCTTCGATGCTCCAATCGTGCGGTACCTCCAGCTGGCGCCAGCTGCCATCATCGAACGCCGGCAACATTGCCGATGCAAAGTCGCTTTTGCTGAAAAGCCAGTTTGCGTCAAAATCTTCCGTGAGGCGCGCCGACAAGGCCGGCGAATGAAACGGAATGGCCGCAAAAACCCAAACCAGAAAGGCCATGGGAAATATCTTTGGAAATCTCATAAAGATCCGCACTTTAGTTTGTTTCCGAAAATCATTCCAGCGCATTTCCCCGTTTTCCAGCCGGGGGAACGGCTCCTGCAAACGAGCCCCCAGGCCGTGGTGGCGGTGATTGCGAATGACGAGCAATCCTGCGATGTCCCACTGATGGTGGTGAGGATGATGGACATGTCAGAACGCGAACGCGGCAAAGAATTCAACCGGAATAAACGAAAGGGTCTGGCAGCATGAATCCGGCAATCCATTTGCGCAAGACGCCCTGCGTTCGATATTCTCCCACATCACCACATATGAAACACTTTCCGATTTTCCTGGTTTTGATTCTGGCGGCGTTTCGCTGCGCCGGGATGACCGTCAGTCATCCGGGTTGTGAACATCGGGAAAATCCCCTCGGCGTGGACATGGCCCAGCCGGGTTTGAATTGGATTTTGCAATCGTCCAGGCGTGGCGACCGGCAGACGGCTTATCAGGTCCTCGCGGCCTCGAGCCGGTCCCGGCTTGATAAAAACACGGGGGATTTGTGGGACAGCGGCAGGGTGGATTCCGATCGCACGATCCAAATCCTGTATGCCGGCCACGCATTGGAGTCGGCGCAACCAGTCTTCTGGAAAGTGAGGGTTTGGGATGCCCAGGGCAAAGTCTCTCCCTGGAGCCAGCCGGCGACGTGGACGATGGGCCTCCTGAAAACGAACGACTGGCAGGCGCAGTGGATTGGCGCCGCGGACACGAACATACCATCGCTGTTGTTGCGCCGTGAATTTTCCGTGAAGCCCGGACTCCGGCGCGCCCTCGCCAATATTTGCGGCCTTGGCCAATATGAATTGACCCTCAACGGCCAAAAAGTGGGCGACGATTTACTGTCACCCGGCTGGACGAAATACAACCAGACCTGTCTTTACGACACGCTCGACATCACTGCGGACTTGAAAACCGGAAAGAACGCCGTCGGGATCGAACTCGGCAACGGCATGTACAATCTTCCGGCGACCCGGTTCAAGCCGCCGGGCTGGCAGCCCTATTCCTTTGGCCCGCTCAAGGCCATTGCGCAAATCCGGCTGGAATATGCCGACGGCTCGGTCGAGACGGTGGCCACGGATGAACACTGGCGGGTCGCCGCCAGCCCGATTACTGCATCGTCGATTTATAGCGGCGAAGATTTCGACGCCCGGTTGGTGCAACCAGGCTGGAACCGGATTAAATTCAACGATGCCCAATGGGCGTCCGCGCAAATCGTCAACGGGCCGGGCGGTGAGTTGCGCGGACTTTCCGTCGCCGCGCCGCCGATTCGCTGGTTTGAAATTCATCAGCCGGTCTCCTCGCGCCCGCTCACGAACGGGGACGTCGTTTTTGACCTCGGCCAGAACGCGGCACACGTCCCTCGAATTTCCGTCACCGGCCCGGCGGGCAGCCGGGTGCGCCTGATTCCATCGGAGCTGGTCGGCCGCGATGGTTCGGCGGACCAAGGTTCGATGGGCGCGGGACGCCGCAACGGCATCTGGTGCGACTTCACCAAGGCAACGGACGGCGTGGAGACGTGGTCGCCGAAATTTTTCTACGTCGGTTGCCGCTATCTAGAGGTGAAACGTTATCCGGCCGCCGGCGAAACCCGATTGCCCGCCGTGAAATCCATTGCCGGCATCGTCGTGCAATCCTCTTCCGAACCCGTCGGCGAATTTGAATGTTCCAACCCGTTGTTCAACCGCATCCGCGCGCTCGTCCGCTGGGCGCAGCGCAGCAATATGATGAGCGTGATGACCGATTGTCCGCAGCGTGAAAAGCGCGGCTGGCTCGAGGAGGATCACTTGAACGGACCGGCCTTGCGTTACGAATTCGACCTCGCGCCGTTGTTCACCAAAATGCTGAACGACATCGCCGATTCACAACTCCCGGACGGACTCGTGCCGACGACCGCGCCGGAATACGCGATTTTCCGGGACCGGGGCCAGACCGGTGACGAACGGGGCATTTTCGGCGATTCACCGGAGTGGAGCAGCGCCTTCATTCTCGTGCCGTGGCAGCAGTATGAATTCGACGGCGACCTCAATCTGTTCCGCGCGCACTACAACGCGATGACCAATTACCTCGGTTATCTTGGCCGCCGCGCCACCAACGATATCGTCAATTACGGCCTTGGTGACTGGTACGACCTGGGCCCGAAACCTCCGGGGATCGCGCAGCTCACGCCCATTGCCCTCACCGCGACGGCCTTTTATTACCTGGACGCGGAAATCATGTCGCGCGCCGCCGCGTTGCTTGGCAAGGACGATGACGCCAGGCAATTCTCCGAGCTGGCGCAAAACATCCGCACCGCGTTCAACGCGAGATTTTACGACCCGGCCCGGCGCCTTTACGCCACCGGCTCGCAGACGGCGGATGCGATTCCGCTCGTGATGGACTTGTGCGACCCGGCCAATCGCGACGCGGTGCTCGAGGCCATTGTCCGCGATGTGCGCCAACGCGGCAACGCGCTGACGGCTGGCGACGTCGGTTACCGCTACCTGCTCCGCGCGCTGGCGGGCGGCGGGCGCAGCGACGTGATTTTTGACATCAACGACCAGTCGGGGAAACCCGGCTACGGTTACCAGTTGAAAATGGGCGCGACCAGTTTGACCGAGGCGTGGACCGCCTGGCGTGCCGCGTCCCAGAATCACTTCATGCTCGGCCAGATCCAGGAATGGTTCTACCACGATCTCGCCGGGATCCAGAACGCACCGGACAGTGCGGGTTTCAAAAAAATCATCATCAACCCGCAGCCCGTTGGCGACCTGACCTGGGCCAGGTGCCAATACCATTCCGTTCGCGGCCCCATCACGGCCGAATGGCGTCGCGCCGCTAACCAATTTACCCTCGACGTTACGATCCCGCCAAACACCACGGCCACGGTCCTGGTTCCCGCCCGGTCCGTCGCTGACGTCCGGGAAAGCGGCGTGGCGGCCGACAAGGCAACTGGTGTGAAATTCCTTCGGGCGGAAGCGGGCCGCGCGGTTTTTGAGGTCGGGTCCGGGAAATATCAATTCGCAACGGCTTCCGGCGGACTTTGACTGGCGTGCAGCCTAATCCCTGGCCGTCTGTGCCGGCAACGCGGACAATGGCACCCGCTCGTTGGTTTTGGCGAAATACTCGGCCGACCATTCATTGGTGAACAGCACGACCGGGTTTTTGCCCACGTCATATGCGATCCGGGAACCGGTTGGCAGCGACAAGGCGTCTAGATCGTCCTCCTTCATATCCACCGGCAGCCAGCGGACGACTGTCCAAGGCGCGGCTTCGAGCCGCGACACCGCGCCGTACTCGCTTTCGAGCCGGAATTGCACGACCTCGAATTGCAACGGGCCGACCGCTGCGAGCAAGGGTGTTTTCACCGACGAATTGCGCAGGTATAGCGCCTGGATGACGCCTTCCTGCATCAATTGCTCCAGTCCCTGGCGAAATTGTTTGAACTTGGCCGTGTTCGGGTTGTGCAGGTAGCTGAAGGCTTCGGGTGTGAACCGCGGGATTTCCTTGTAAATGATTTTGGGGTCGGTCGTCAGCGTGTCGCCGATGCCAAAGCCGTTGTGGCCGACCAAGCCAATCACGTCGCCGGGCCAGGCTTCGTCGACGGTTTCGCGCTCGTTGCCGAACAGCTTGTGCGAGCTGGACAGGCGCACCTTCTTTTCCGACCGCGAATGATGCACCGTCATGTCACGCTCGAATTTGCCGGAACAGACCCGGACGAACGCGATGCGGTCGCGGTGTTTCGGATCCATGTTCGCCTGAATCTTGAAAATGAACCCGGAGAACGCGGGGTGTTCCGGCGTGATGTAGTCGCCGACCTGGGGCGGTGAATGGCTCGGGTCGCCGTTCACCCCGGCGGCCACCGCCGAATGCCGTCCTTTGGGTCCGGGCGCGTGTTTCAGGAAACCGTCCAGCAGCAGTTGCACGCCAAAGTTGTTGCTGGCGCTCCCGAAGAAAACCGGCGTGGTCTTGTCCCCCAGCACGGCGGCGTCATCCCAGTCATGCCCGGCGTGTTCAAGCATGGCGAGTTCCTCGACCGTTTTGTGAAACGTCGCATCGTCCAGACGGCCGCGGACCGCCGGATCATCAAGGCCGCCGACCTGCACCGGCGCGCGATATTGGCCGCCAACGGTGCGTTCGAACAGATGCATCAGTTTTGTCTGCCGGTCATAAACGCCCTGAAACTCGGAACCGTTGCCGATGGGCCAGTTCACCGGGAACGCGCCGATGCCCAGCACGTGTTCCAGTTCGTCGAGCAGGGCCAGCGGATCTTTGGTCGGCCGGTCGCACTTGTTCATGAACGTGAAGATCGGCACGCCGCGCTGGCGGCAGACCTCGAAGAGCTTGCGCGTCTGCGGTTCGATGCCCTTGGCCGAGTCAATCACCATCACCACCGAATCCACCGCCGTGAGCACGCGATAGGTGTCCTCGGAAAAATCCTTGTGCCCCGGCGTGTCGAGCAGATTGAGGCGGTAACCGTTGTAATCGAATTGCAATACCGTGGAGCTGATGGAGATGCCGCGCTTCTTTTCCAGCTCCATCCAGTCGGACGTGGTGGCGCGTTGATTTTTACGCGCGGTGACCGAGCCGGCGAGCTGCACCGCGCCGCCGTACAGCAGCAGCTTCTCCGTCAACGTGGTCTTGCCCGCGTCCGGATGCGAGATGATGGCGAACGTGCGGCGTTTCTGAATTTCGTCCGTGATGTTCACAAAGGACGCATATCATAACCAGAAATCGGGCCGGAACAAGTTTTGGATTTTGCCCGGCGCCGCTGCCGCCGGAGGTGGAGTCGGTCATTTACAATCGCCACCCCGGCGCGCATGATGCCCCTGCCTTCGGAGAAACTGACATGCCGCGGGCAGGTCAACCTGACGGAAGACAATGTTATGGCTAAAAAATCCAAGGTCAAAAGCGCCGCCAAAAAGAGACCGGCCGCTAAAAAGAAAAAGAAGTAACCTGTTCCCACTGTCTCTCCTGACAAAAATCAGGAGGGACAGGTTGCTCCCCAAAACCACGTGGCCGTGAAACTCTGCCAGGGTCAGGTCTGGAAAAAGGACGGACACTACGTCCGCATCGTGCGACTCGAACGGCTCGAGGTGGAATATAAATCGTTGGACAGCCTCGCCAGCAAGGCCGGCCCCAAAACCGTCACCAGCAAAAAAGATTTCTGCCGCCTGCTCAAAGGCGCGCATTTGTTGTCCGCCCGCAAACCATCTCCGCTGGCCGGATGAGGCCCGGGTGGGAACAAACAAAAAAAGGCGGAGCCCGGTTTTCACCGGACCCCGCCCTGAAATCCAAAAGGGATCAGTAGCGTTCGCGACGTCCGCCGCCACCACCACCGCCACCGCCACCGCCGCCGTAACCGCCACGACGACCACCACCGCCACCGCCGCCGGGGGCGCGTTCTTCACGCGGCCGGGCTACGTTGACCGTGAGGGCGCGACCGTCCACTTCCTTGCCGTTCAAGGCTTCGATGGCCTTTTGGGCCTCCTCGGGTGAACTCATGGTCACAAAACCAAAACCGCGGGGGCGGCCGGTTTCGCGATCCATCATCAGGTTGGTTTCCACGACCGTGCCATACGCGGCGAACGCGTCGTTCAGGTCGTTTTCGGTGGTATTGAAGGAAAGATTTCCCACAAACAATTTGCTGCTCATATGATGTTTACTGTCCTAGACTAAACTTAGCTTTTGCCAGACTGTTTCCGTTGATCGGATTTCAAATCATCACTGAACCAGGTTCACTTGAAGATTTACCATGCCTTAAAAAGAGACAAGCCATCTAACAGACAACCGCAGTGTAACAGGTTCCGGCGGGATGGCAACAACCTTCGTCAATTATTTTTTCAGCCCGCCCGGGCCCGGTCCGGACCGGGTCAGGTCGCGGAAACCCCGCCGATGGCCTGTAATTTCGGGTTGATCACCCGGCGCCACCAGGGCGGCAACAGCACCATGGCGATGGACCAGAAATACCCCGCCGGCAGTTTGGGCGCCTGCGGCTCGGTCGCCAGCAGATAATAGGGTTTCACCGCCAGATGATGATAGGAATGGTGCCCGACCCGGAAGGTCACATAACTCGAAAAGAAATGGTAGGTGTCCCAGGAATGTTCCGCCCCGGTCTTTTCATACTCCCCCGCCTGCTGTTTGCGCAGCAATCCGTAGTGCTGAATGTAATTGACGGATTCCAGGACGATGTGGGCCCCGACGATGTGGGCCAGATAGAACAACAATCCCCACAGGCCCGAAAGTAGATACAGGACCAGCAGGAGCGCCAGCTGGCCCACGGCAAACATGGTCATTTTGTTCCGGAAAATACCCGCCCCGGCGGCGGGTTCCCCGGCGGCAAAGCGTCTGGCCTCCAGGTGCCAGGACCGGATCATGCTCCCGGGGATCGTCCGATAAATGTACGCGTAAATGCTTTCGTTCAACCAGGCGGTGTTCTCGTCCTCGGCGGTCCCGGCATGGACATGGTGGCTGCGGATATGAATGACCTTGTAGTGCGGGTAAAACAAAAACGTGGTGGTGATGCGTTGGAGGATCTGGTCGAGTTTTTCCTTCGCATGCAACAACTCATGGGCCGCGGCAAAACCAATCCCGCCCAGCAAACTCGACGATACCAGAATCAGGCTGATTTCGATGACGCTGAAGCGATGAATGGACATCGCAAAATAAATCACCGTCCCCATGTAAAACAGGGCATAGAGCCGCGTGTTCCAATGCAGCAGGGAGATTTCAAAGGGGGAAAAGTCATTTTTGTCAAAATGACCAGTGTCCTGCCAGCCGGTGAGCAGGTCGAGCAGCGGCACCACGGCGAGCAAAAAAAGGACCGGCAGCGCGAGCCAGTAACCGCCGCCGTAAACACCCAGGGCCAGCAGCCCAAACAGCAGTTGTGGCAGAAAACAAAAGAACAGATGACGATACTTTCCGCTCACCGCCGTGCTTTGCGAAGCCTCTGGTTGCATGATGATCTGTCGTTCTGTCTTTACCTCGCGCCGTTGCTGCCCGATCGGGCGACGGCGTCCGAAAAGCGTCAGCCAAGGGGCGGAACACCCCACCGCCGACGTTGGATCTACTAAAAGGTGTCCTAAAAGTCAAGTTCAGACGCGCTGTTGACAGCCGATCAAAGCGGATTGATTTGACTTCTCATTTGCCCGAATAAATCGTCTTATTCCGCCATGGCAGAGCCAAGCGCCAGCGGGAACACCCATCCGACGTACCGGCAGACGATGCTGGACAAGCCCACGTATGGGCATCCCGGCCCCGCGCCAAAAACGCCGGCGATCCGGCAGGTGCTGGCCGAGTGGTTGGATGCCATCAGCTTCTGGAAAGACCGCACCCGGTTGATCCCGGCCGCGTACGCGACCTATCACTTTGCCACGTTCCTGGTATTCGTCTGGTTTTTGGCAACGCATTTTTCCATCTCGGCCGTCCTCACGGTTTTGCTCTGTGCCTGTTTCATCGGCACGGTTTACAACACGGTATGGTATCACCGGCTCTGTTCGCACCAGGCGTTTAAATTCCGCAACCTCTGGTTTGCGCGGGTGTTTTTGTGGACGAATCCCATCTGCCTGCGCGAGGAGAGCTATGTGATTCCGCACCGGATTCACCATGCGAAGTCGGACGAGCCGGGAGACCCTTATGGCCCGCACCTTGGCTGGCTGGGAAGTTATCTGGCCACCGAAACGCAGCAGAAGACCAATCGCAACCTCACCGCTGCCGAGTATGAGCGGCTGGTGAAAAGTCTGGAACACGTCGGATTTATGAGTAATACCTATGAGCAATATCGGCGGACGGGCTCGGTTGAAAACGTCTGGCACTATTTTGCGCGTGTGGTCTTCGTCCATCTTTTCTGGGGGATGTTGGCGTGGGCCGCGGCCGGTTGGTGGGGAGTCTGGGCGTGGATATCGGGGGTGTTCCTGTTAAGCTTCATGGTGCGTGACTTCAATTACCGGGGGCACAGTGCCTTGACCGGCACTCACAAGCCCGGCGAACCGGTGAACCAGTTCGTTTACGGGCTGATCGCCGGCGAGTGGCATGAGAACCATCATCAATATCCCCGCCTCGCGCGCAGCGGCCTGGCCTGGTGGCAGGTGGACGCGCCTTACTGGATCATTCGCGCCATGAAAGTCTGCGGGGTTGTTTCGCAATGCAACTCACAGGTGCCTCCCGCCAAGTTTCAGCCTTCCGATGCGCAAATCGTGGTTTGAACATCGCTTCGGACTGAAAGACGCGCTGCCATCGATCCAACGCCGGGCCGTTCCGGATAAATGGCGCGCCATCCCCGGGACGAGGACCGTGCCGGCGGCTGGAACCGCGAGGCACTGAATCGTGCGGCAATCGTTCATGCCTGATGCGTTCACCCAAACCGGTTCGACCTGGCTTCCGCCCCTTGCTCACCGGCGGCGGAAGGCGTCGGTGAGGCCGTAGGCGAGCGCGTAGCAGATGAAAATCGCGGCGCCGCCGGCAACCCCTAGCCACCCGGTCTTAGCGGCGTTGCCGTGCCGGAGCGGTTTGGCCAGCAGCGTGAAGGCGATGGCGATGCCGAATTCGCCGAGGATGATATAATAGGGCGTGTTGGAAATCATGCGGCAGCCGCGGTATTGCCACCAGTGAATGCGGCGCGCCATCTCTTCGTAGTACGGAATGTTGATGGCACCGAGCGCGCCGACGGCGGCCAGTCCGAGGCCGCCGAACCGGTCGCGCAGCCACAGGCCGAGACAGCCGAATTGTACGGCGACGATTTCCCAGGCAAACGGCATCCAAATCGGCGAGCGCCACAACATTGGCCCGCCGCCAGCGGAGTAATCCAGCGTGCGGGTAAAATCCACGAGCCACGCGTCGGCGGCCAGTTCGACAAAGCCGGTCACCAGCCCGAAAACCATCAGCCGCGTCAGCAACGCATCATGGTAAAGGACGACAAAGCCGATCAGGAGCGCATTGTCGAACAGGTTGAGCGCGAGACCGGTCTTCCAGTCCGACCACGGCGCGAACGTGAGCAGCGCGACGGCAACGACGTTGATGACGATGGTCGCCAGTACGACGCGCAGGCGTCTCAATTCCAACGAATCAATCGGCAGGCTGGCCAGCGGTTTGAGTTTGACCATGGAACGGATTACTAGCAAATCGCCGTCCAATAGTCACCTCGGCTTTTCCGCCGGCCGTCAGGGAGCCACCGCCCCCCACGACGCGCTGGGTTTCCAGGCCGATTCCTGCCGGGTTTGCCGCCAATCGCGCTGCGTCAATTCCGGCGCCGTCAGCGCCTGCCACAATTTCTCCGGCGTCGTGCGGATGCAGGTCACCTGGACGAATGGTTCGGGTTTCAGGTTTTTCGTGGTTGGTTTACGCGGTCATTTGCAAAAGATGTTGAGTCCCTTGCCGGTTTCCAAAAACGTTTTCAGGCTGGAGAGGACGCGCGGCCAGCCCCAGGAAACCCCGCGGAGCATCTTCGAGCCCACCTTCAATTTGTCGTGCGTCACCTTGAGGCACACCATGTCTTCCAGCGCCTCAATCTCAAACGTGACGCGCGATTGGTCGGCGAGCCTGTCCGGGTCGGCCCAGCTCAGCACCAGACGTTTGGGCGGAGTGCTTTCCAGCACCTTGCCGGTGATCCAAACGGGGTCCGCCTCTTTTTCAAAGACGTGCTCCCATTTTGAACCTTTCTTCCAGTCCGAAACATTCTTGGCGCCGCCCCAATATTGGCGGGTGAACTCGGGCCGGGTGATCGCATCCCACAGTTTCCTGGGCGTGGTGCGAATGTAGGTGGCGTAAACTAACTTTGGCTTTTGCATGACTTATCCTTTCTGGTTGGTTTTGGTTTGTTCGAGACCCTTTTTCAGATCGCCGAGCGCCTGAAGGCGATGGCGTTCGTATTTGCCAATCCAGCGCTCGCTGATCTCGTGCAGCGGCACCGGATTCAGATAATGCAGCTTCTCGCGCCCCCGCCAGACCACTGCCACCAGGTTCGCCTTCTCCAGCAACCGGAGATGCTTGGTGACCGCCTGCCGCGTCATGTCGAGGTGCGCGCACAATTCGCCGAGCGTCCGCCCGTTGCTCTGGTGCAACTGGTCGAGCAACTGTCGGCGGCTCCGGTCGGCCAACGCTTTGAATACCGCATCCATCTGCGCGCCATAATATGCAACCAAATGGTTGCATGTCAAGCGCCGATTTTTAGGGAGCTGAATGGGGAATGTCCCGGAGGAATTGAAGCCTTCAGCCGGGGGCTGCCCGAATGCTTTCGGGGCTGCCTTGGAGCCATCGTCCCGCCTATGGAATCAACCCGGAATCGAAAAATAAAAAGGCGGGATCCGGTTCTCACCGGACCCCGCCCCGAAATCCAGACTGGATTAGTAGCGATCGCGACCGCCGCCGCCGCCGTATCCACGACCGCCGCCGCCGCCAGCCGGGCGCTCTTCACGCGGCTTGGCCACGTTGACCGTGAGGGCGCGGCCGCCCAGTTGCGAGCCATTCAGCGCGCTGATGGCTTTTTGCGCCTCCTCGGCGGAGTTCATGGTGATGAAGCCAAAACCGCGCGGACGGCCGGTGGCCCGGTCCATCATCAGGTTGGTTTCCATGACCGTGCCGTGCGCGGCAAACGCGTCCTGCAGGTCGTTTTCGGTGGTGTCAAAGGAAAGATTCCCGACAAATAATTTGCTGCTCATATGATGTTTTACTGTCCTAGACTAAACTTTGCTTTTACCAGACTGTTTCCGTAAATCGGATTTCAAATCATCACTGAACCAGGTTCACTTGAGGATTCACCATGCCTTGAAAGAGACAAGCTATCTGACAGGCCGGTGCAGGGTGACGGGTTCCAGCCGGAAGGCAACAACTATCGGCAACTATGTTTTGGGCCATAACCCCGGGAATTTCGTCGGGTATCCGGCCGGCTGACCGTCCGCCGGGCCGGATGAGGTTGCATCCATCATTTACAATGACCACCCCGGCCGGCAGGATGAGCATCCCTTCGGAGAAACTGACATGCCGCAGGTGATCAACCCGTGGAAGAAAACCAAAATTATGGGCGACCGATCCCCGAAGTCCAACCAGAAGAAATCAAACCAGAAACAGGCCCAGGCCGACAGCGCCGACCAGAAGAAAAAGGCGGCCGAAGCCGCCAAGTCGGCGGCCCTTAAAAAACGGTAACCGTCCGTCCCGACCGGAACCGGTTTTTCTGGCGTTGCCGCGCAAATTTCGCGGGAAATGGAAGCCCTGAATCCGCCCAAAAGTTTGATCAGCTTTTCGGCGGCCATTCCACGCCCGCCAGTTCCCTGGGCAGTTGCGTCGGGTCGACCGGATAGATAAGCGAGAGGTCCATCTGGGATTTTGAGCCTTGGAGAAATTCCAGTTCCTCCGGCGCGCCGAGGATGAGCCAGAGCACCTCGGCGTTGGTGTCGTTGAACACCTGACGCAATTGGTCCGGCCCGACCAGCACGCCACCGTATTTGGGCACGGTCAATGTCTCTTCGCCCACGCGCAGGCGGCCTGTGCCTTCCAGCACGAAATAAAACTCCTCCGCGCGGATATGTTTGTGCAACGTGTTTGCGCTCTGGGGCGGCAACCGCCAGAGCCGCGCGCCGAGATTCTCGCTCCCGGTGCGCTCCAGATAATCTGCGTTTGGGATCTTCATCAGGTTGGAAGGACGCCAGAAGAGGTCTTCCGGTTTGATGAGATGGTAACCCTGAATGGCAATATGCGTCATGGCCGTGGTGGGCGTGGCCCCATGCCAATGTTTCTCGCCGGGCGAAAACCAGATGACGTCACCCGGCCGGATTTCCTCGATCGGGCCGCCCCAGCGCTGCGCGCGCCCGCTGCCCGCCGTCACAATCAGGGTCTGTCCCAGCGGATGGGTGTGCCAGACCGTCCGTGCGCCAGGCTCGAACGTGACGATGGCGCCCGCAACCCGCGCGGGATCGTTTCCATTGAACGGTGAGTCAATGCGCACCGTGCCGGTGAACCAGTTGGCCGGTCCTTTGCCGGAAGGCTGTGAGCCACTTCGTTTGATTTCCATATTTCAAATGCCTTTCGCCTTATCGTTTTTACCACGGATGAACACAGATGGACACAGATGAAAAGTCGTGTTGGCGCTCCGTTGTTCGGCAAATTAAGCGGTTTAGGATTTATTTGCGGAATTCAAAATCCGTGTTTATCCGTGTCCATCCGTGGTTGAACCGCATTGTTGCCAATCTCTCACCGACCGGTCATTTGCTCCAGCTTTTCCGGATAACGAGCCCCCTCCACTTTGATCTTGGATGCCGCGCTTTCGATGTCACCAAGATCATCGGGCGTGAGTTCGACGGCAACGGCCCCGAGGTTTTCTTCCAGGCGGTTCAGCTTCGTGGTGCCGGGAATGGGAACAATCCACGGCTTTTGCGCGAGCAACCACGCCAATGCGATTTGAGCCACGGTTGCCTTCTTCCGCCGACCGATCTTGCCAATCAAATCGATCAGGGCCTGGTTCGCCTTCATCGCCTCCGGCGTGAAGCGCGGCAGCGTGCTGCGGAAATCGGAGCTGTCGAACTTCGCGTTTTCGTCCATCTTGCCCGTGAGAAAACCCTTGCCCAGCGGGCTGTAAGTCACGAAACCAATGCCAAGTTCTTCGAGCGTCGGTATCACTTCCTTTTCCGGCGTTCTCGTCCACAGCGAGTATTCGCTTTGCAGGGCCGTGAGCGGCTGAACGGCGTGGGCGCGGCGGATGGTTTTCACGCCGGCTTCCGACAGGCCGAAGTGTTTCACCTTGCCGGCCTGAATCAATTCCTTCACCGCTCCCGCCACGTCTTCGATGGGCACGTCCGGGTCAACGCGATGCTGGTAGAGCAAATCAATGACCTCCACCTGGAGCCGCTTGAGCGAGCCTTCGACGGCCTGCTTGATGTGCGCGGGCCGGCTGTTCAAGCCCGCCGCCCCCGGCCGCCGATCGCTGCCACTCAGGTCGAACCCGAATTTGGTGGCGATCACCACCTGCTTGCGGAACGGAGCGAGGGCTTCGCCGACGAGCTCTTCGTTGGTGTAAGGGCCATAGACTTCAGCGGTATCAAAGAACGTGACGCCGCGTTCGACGGCGGCCCGCAGCACGGTGGTCATCTCGGTTTTGTCCTTGGGCGGGCCGTAGGAAAAACTCATCCCCATGCAGCCGAGTCCGATCGCCGAGACTTCCAGATTGCTGTTTCCAAGTTTACGCTTTTGCATGATTGAAATCTTTCTTGGTGTTAAATGTTGGAGCGAGCTTACCTCACCTGGGCGTCGCTGTCGCGTGTGGTCTTGCTAAACCTTGGAACCAGTCGACGTGAAGGTCGTGAGCGTGACAATCGCGTGACAATCACTTGACGGTCAAAAGGCTTTCTGCCACTGCTCTGCCCGCCAGCGTCGAATGAACTTGAAAATTCGGGCCATCACAAAACGGGAGCCCTTGGCGGTCCGGTCCCGCGTCTCCCGGCTCGCCCGCGTGGAATTTGAGCGGCATCCCTACCCCGCCTTGCTGAAGGAACCGGCGCATTTCTGGGACGAGGTGTTCATCGCCAACGAGGCCGACGTGCTGGGAGAAGTGACGCACCCGCGCATCCGGCGCAAACTGGCCTATGACGCGGCCACGCACCGGCTGTTTCTGGAATACATCGAGGCCGACACGTTGGATGACCTGGTGCGCAAGGGCATCACGCTCACCGATCAGGGGCGGACGCACCGCCTCCTGCAAAGCGTGGCCGAAACGGTGGCGGATATGCACGCGGGCATTTTCTGCGGGCGACCCATCGTTCACAACGATTTGAAGAGCCGGAACGTGCTGGTGCCCGTGGCCGCGCCCGGGGAAACGCGGCTGATTGATTTTTCGCACTCGTTCTTCGAGGGGAATCTGCCATCCTTTATCACGGACAAGAAACAAAATCCGGCCGGCACGGCCCAATACACGGCGCCGGAGAAATGGGAGGGGGATTTCACGAAAGGTTTTAAAGGCGATGTGTTTGCCTTTGGCGTCACCGCCTATCATGCCTACATGGGAAAATATCCGTTCGGCGGCACAATCGCGCAAATCGGACGGGCGATCCGGGAGACGCCGACGCCTTCGCCTCTGAAACTGGGGCATAATCTGCTCCGCAACACCGCTGCCATCATCATGGCCTGCCTGGAGAAGAATCCCGATCGCCGGCCGTCCATGGAACAGGTTGCCCGGGTCTATGCTGATTCCGCTTCCTTGCTCAAGTGAGCAGCGGACCAATCTTGAGGCTCATTCCTTCGGTGACCGCTCCACGCCAGCGTAGCGCGGCACGGTCAACGTCTCATTACGCCGTGCGCCGCAACACGCGCACCCGCTCGCGGCCCTCGCGTCCGCGAAAGGTCAGGTCCGGCACATAATCGTCGACGATTTCGTAGCCGTCCGCAAAGGCTGCCGTCAGTTCAGCGACGCTGAGAGGGTAAGGAGGTCCTTCCTCACCCGGATCGAGATCCGGATTGATGAACCACACCCCGATCAACAGGCCTCCACGCCGCAACGTCAGGTCAATGCCGCACCGGTAGTCAGCGCGCAGCGACGGATGCAACCCGCTCATGCAGGTGTGTTCCAGCACCACGTCAAACGCGCCGCGCATCTCCACGGGCGGATTAAACAAATCCCCGACCACGAAACGCTCAGCCAGCTGCGGATATCGCGCGCGCGCCGCCGCCACGCCCGTGGGTGCGATGTCCAGTCCCGTCGCATCCAGCCCGTCCTCCACCGCCAGCGCCACCTCATGTCCGTGACCGCAGCCCGGCACCAGCGTGCGTCCCCGCACCGCATGTTGCTCCAGATATTGCTTCATCGGCGGCGACGGCGCGTTCTTGTTCCAGAACGTGTCGCCCTTTTGGTAAATTTCTTCCCAGTTCATATGGCGGGCAGAGCGGCAGCTCTGCCCTACCAGAATAAACGGTAGGGCGGCGCTGCCGCGCCGCCCAAATCTAAACCCTTAGCCAGCCGCGGAACCCCCTGCCGCTGTAATATATATGCACGCTGCCAATATTGGATAATTCGTTCTGGCGCATCTTGCCAGTAGTGTAGGGTTTCCAATGCTACTGCACCTATCACCGCCAAAACAGACGTCAAAGGAATTTTATGTAGCTGTTCAAAGTCTTTTGCAAAGGGTAGATGCGCCCTGGAAAAATCTCTCAAATTAAAAGGAACCCAAACAAAATTTGGGACAAAGTCTTTGTTTATTCTCCATTTGAACTTTTTGAGAATGGATTCCTCGATGCGCCAACTCTACGAAGCAGAAACACTTGCTTACGAACTATGGCGAATTGGGGCTGCGTTACGGATTGTCGGCAAAGGAGCCGGATTAATCGTGGCGAACAATCCGGGAAGAATTCTTTGCAACTCCTGTTCAACTGACGATTGATATGAAAGTAGATATGCGCGGCTCTGCTCAGGTCCAAATTCCCCTCGCGGAATCAGATTCCAGAAGCTGTCGCGAATGGGATGCGGACGTTTCGGAAAGTTGTTGTTAGCGGATAGATCTCGATGGAGAAGTAAGAAGATCGGCTGGTAATATTCAAGTATGACCCTTTCGGGTCTGTTCCGCATTTTTCGTTTTGCGCGTGAGCTCATTAGCCCATCATCACGCCTTCGCGTAAAGTTCGTTGCCTTTTTCGGCAAACTCCTTCGCCTTCGCTTCCATCCCCTTCTTCAGCGCCTCTTCCTCGGCGATTCCCTGTTCCGCTGCATACTTCCGCACATCCTCAGTGATCTTCATCGAGCAGAAATGCGGGCCGCACATGGAGCAAAAATGCGCGGTCTTGGCGCCGTCCTGCGGCAGGGTTTCGTCGTGGAATTCGCGCGCGGTCACGGGGTCGAGGCTCAGGTTGAATTGATCTTCCCAGCGGAATTCGAAGCGGGCCTTGCTCAACGCGTTGTCGCGGTATTGCGCGCCGGGATGGCCCTTGGCCAGGTCGGCGGCGTGCGCGACAATCTTGTAGGCGATGACGCCGTCTTTCACATCTTTCTTGTCCGGCAACCCCAGATGTTCCTTGGGTGTGACGTAGCAGAGCATCGCGCAGCCGTACCAGCCAATCATCGCCGCGCCGATGCCGCTGGTGATGTGGTCGTAGCCGGGCGCAATATCCGTGGTGAGCGGCCCGAGCGTGTAGAACGGCGCCTCGTGGCACCATTCGAGCTGTTTGGCCATGTTTTCCTCGATCATGTGCATGGGCACGTGGCCCGGGCCTTCGTTCATCACCTGCACGCCTTTGGCCCAGGCACGGGTCGTGAGTTCGCCCTGCACCTGGAGTTCGCCGAATTGCGCCTCGTCGTTCGCGTCGGCGATGGAGCCGGGCCGCAGACCATCGCCGATGCTGAAGCTGACGTCGTAGGCGGCCATGATGTCGCAGATTTCGTCCCAGTGCGTGTAGGTGAAATTTTCCTGATGATGCGCGAGGCACCACTTGGCGAGGATGGATCCGCCGCGCGACACGATACCGGTCATGCGATTGGCGGTGAGCGGAATGAAGCGCAGCAGGACGCCCGCGTGGACGGTGAAATAATCCACGCCTTGCTCGGCCTGTTCAATGAGGGTATCGCGATAAATTTCCCAGGTCAGGTCCTCGGCCTTCCCGCCGACTTTTTCGAGCGCCTGATAAATCGGCACGGTGCCGATGGGCACGGGCGAATTGCGCAGAATCCATTCGCGCGTGGCGTGGATGTTCTTGCCGGTGGAAAGATCCATCACGGTGTCCGCGCCCCACTTGGTGGCCCAGCGCATTTTCTCGACCTCTTCCTCGATGCTCGACGCGACGGCGCTGTTGCCGATGTTGGCATTGATTTTGACGAGGAAATTGCGGCCGATGATCATCGGCTCGAGCTCTGGATGATTGATGTTGGAAGGGATGATGGCGCGGCCGGCGGCGATTTCGGAACGGACGAACTCGGGCGTGATTTCATTCGGAATCCTCTGTGGGAAACGGGAGAATACCGAAGGAGTGAAACTCGCCGGCTGGAAGCCGGCGCTCCCGATGATTTGGCTCGAACCGGCGTGCTGCTTGTTCAAGTCATTGCGGACGTTATCGTGCGAAAGATCGCCGATTCGGGACGCCTGTGCCACCCTCATTTGCTCGCGAATCGCGATGAATTCCATTTCGGGCGTGATGATGCCCTGGCGCGCGTACCAGAGTTGGGTCACGGGATGGCCTTTGGCTGCCCGCAAGGGCCGCCGGCGATGGCTCTTCAAACCGGGAAATTCCACGAGGCGGTTCTTTTCCGCCTGGCTGGCGAACTCGGCATGTTTGCCGGAAAGATAGCCGTTGTCCTGCGGCTTCACGTCGCGACCGTCGTGTTCCGCCACGTCGCCGCGCTTCAAAATCCAATCGCGTCGCAACGCGGGCAGGCCTTCCTCGGAATTGCCGTTGAAACCGGGATCGCCCCACGGTCCGGAGCAATCATAGACGCGCACCGGTTCATTGGGCTCGATGGCGCCAGTATAGGATTTGGTGGGTGTCAGTTCGATTTCGCGCATTGGCACACGCACGTCGGGATGCAGTTGGCCCGCGACGTAAACCTTTTTGCTCCTGGGCAGTTGCTCGCCGCTCTGCAGTTCGAACGAATCTTTGGTTGCAATCATATGTTTGTGACAGGTGACACGTGTCAGGTGACAAGATCCAAAAGCAGGGAGGGAATTGGCAGATTCCTACGCCAGCATTACCTGGATCAGGTTCCTGGGTCGGCGGCGCTCCCGCGTCACCCTCTCAGCCTTTGTTTCGCAAACGAAACCGGTTGGCTCCCCGAATGAATGGAAAGCTAGGACGAATGATCGGCGGCGTCAAGCTGGGTAGTGTCCCAATTTGGCGGTAGGGACATCGCGCTGCGATGTCCTCGCCCGCGTAGCAGCGGGCGAAATGAATCACATCCCCTCCCAAGTTCCACGCATCTCACACCTAGCGCCGCTGAACGCGGCGCGGACGGCGCAGCGCGCCATCCCTACCTGATTAGGACACCACCTCAAGCCGCGCACCGCATTGGGTGGTGGGCCAATGCCGTTGGTAGGGACGCCGCGCCGCGGCGTCCGGACGGCTCGGCGAGCCGTCCCTACCTTCCTAAAGAGCCGCGCGCTGAATGGATTTTTCTCTGATGCTTGACACTGCCGCATTTGAACATGTTATCCTGAACGCATGACGCCACGATTCCTTTCCCTCTTCCTGTTGCTGGCCGGTTTCAATCTCTGTGCCGCCGATGCGCCGGATTATTCCTCATTCATCCGCACCCCGCCCGCGCCGCCCACACCGCATATCAACGGCCCGACGGTGTTCGGTGTGCGCCCGGGTTCGCCCCTGCTTTACACAATTCCGGCCACCGGTGACCGGCCGATGACGTTCAGCGTGGAGAACCTGCCCGCCGGCTTGAGCGTGGACGCCGCCAACGGCCAGATCACGGGCACGCTCAAAAAGAAGGGCGAGTATGCCGTGGTGTTCCACGCCAAAAACGCGGCGGGCGAGGCGCAGAAAAAATTCCGCTTCCGGGTGGGCGATAAAATCGCGCTCACACCGCCGATGGGCTGGAACAGCTGGAATTGCTGGGCCTGGACGGTGAGCCAGGACAAGGTGCTGAAGTCGGCGCGGGCGATGGTTTCGTCCGGGCTCATCAATCATGGCTGGACGTACATCAATATTGATGACACCTGGCAGGGCTCGCGCACCGGCGCCGACCACGCGCTCCAGGGCAACGGACTTTTTCCCGACATGAAAGGGTTGTGCGACACCATTCATCAGATGGGATTGAAGGCCGGCATTTATTCGACACCCTGGATCACGTCGTACGCCGGCCATGCCGGTGAGTCGAGCGACAATCCCGACGGCGCGTGGACGAAGGCGTTGCAGAACGCCAAACATTTTGGGAAATATAGTTTCATCGGGGCCGACGCGAACCAATATGCCGCCTGGGGTTTCGATTATTTGAAATACGATTGGGACCCGCTCGATGTGCCGCACACCAAGGCCATGAGCCAGGCGCTCCGAAAATCCGGACGCGACATCGTTTTCAGCCTCTCGAACGACGCGCCGTTTGATCATGCTGCCGACTGGGCGGAATGGGCGAACTGCTGGCGCACCACCGGCGACATTTTTGACAGCTGGGACACGCCCGGCCAGCAGTGGAGCTTCACCGTCTCGGAAATCGGGTTTTCGCAGGACCGCTGGGCGCCGTATGCCGGGCCGGGCCATTGGAACGATCCCGACATGCTGGTGGTGGGCTATGTCGGCTGGGGGCCGCAGCTGCATCTGACCCGGCTCACGCCGGATGAACAGTACACGCACATCACCATGTGGTGCATGTTGTCCGCGCCGTTGTTGATCGGCTGCGACCTGGACCGGCTGGATCCCTTTACGCTGAACCTGCTGGACAACGACGAAGTGCTGGCGATTGACCAGGACGCGCTCGGCCAGCAGGCCACCCGCGTGGCAACGGTCGGGGCCGTGGATGTGTATTTGAAGAATCTGGAAGACGGCGGCAAGGCGCTGGCCTTCTTCAACCGGGGTTCGGCGGCGGAAACCATTGAGTTCAACAAACTCGAATATCTCGGCATTCACGGCCGCCAGGCGGTGCGCGATTTGTGGCGGGAGGCGGACCTGCCGGACATCACCGCCAGCAACGGGGCTTTGTTCAGGGTGAACGTTGCCGCCCACAGCGTGGAGCTTTATAAATTCATCCCGGACCCGCAGTAACCGGTCGTCGCAACCGGTGGCCGGCAAGGCCCGGGATTTGAACGGGAATACGCCGGGCTGATTTCTAATCTGCGCCGATTGTTCCATTAGCCGGCTTGACCCTCGCGGCAAAAACCGGTTTGATTAAGGGGGAAAATTTTATGAGTTCGCCAAAATCTCCGCTCGATGAGTTGCGCATCGAGCGCCGTCCGGCGCGGCCATCCCCGTTTAAGCCTTGGATGGCGGTCGTGGTGCTGGCCGTATTGCTGGTGCTCGGCGGGGCGGTTTGGTGGCACGCGCAGGCCGGCGCGGTGGTCGTGCAAACGGCGGTGGCGCGGGACGCCCGGAGTGGCGGTGCCGACCGCACGGTGTTGAATGCCTCCGGTTACGTCACCGCGCGACGGGAGGCGACGGTTTCCTCCAAGGTCACCGGGAAGGTCACAGAAGTGCTCATCGAGGAGGGCATGAAGGTCAAGGCCGGTCAGGTCCTGGCGCGACTGGATGATTCCAACGTCAAGGCCAGCCTCGACGTGGCCGTGGCCCAACTGGCCTCGGCCCAGGCGGCGCTGGCGGAAACCGAGGCGCAACTCAAGGACGCCGACCAGGAATTTCAGCGAACGACGGAACTGGCCAAACAACACATCGCGTCCCAATCCGACCTGGACCTGGCCGAATCGAATGCGAGAGCGTTGGAAGCCCATCTGGCGCAGCAAAAACTGGACGTGGTCGTCGCGGATCGCCAGGTGTTGATGTGGCAGCAGCAGATGGACGACATGATCATCCGCGCGCCGTTTGACGGCGTGATCACCACCAAGGATGCGCAGCCAGGCGAGATGATTTCCCCGGTCTCGGCCGGCGGCGGTTACACGCGCACGGGCATCGGCACCATCGTGGACATGGGCTCGCTGGAAATCGAAATTGACGTGAACGAAAGCTACATCAACCGGGTCGAACCGGCCCAGCCGGTCGTGGCCACGCTGGACGCGTATCCCGACTGGGAAATTCCCTGCAAGGTCATCGCCATCATTCCGACCGCCGACCGCGACAAGTCCACGGTCAAGGTGCGGGTGGGTTTCGATCAGCTGGACCCGCGCATCCTGCCGGACATGTCCGTCAAGGTGGCCTTCCGGGACAACGGCGTAACGGCGGCGGGTCACGCGGTGATGGTTCCCAAAAATTCGGTGCTTAACCGCGATGGCCGCGACGTGGTGTTCGTGGTGCAGGACGGCCATGTCGAACGCCGCGCCGTCACCGTCAGCGACACCCAGAACGACGATTCCGTGTTGAGTGCCGGCGTGGCTGCCGGCGAAAAGGTGGTCGTGGGCGCGCCGGCTGATTTGCAGGACGGCATGGCCGTAAAGGAGAAAAAGTTATGAACGAAGACAAATCCAACACCGGCACCCTGGTGCAGGTAGAAGGCGTGGGAAAGGTTTTCCATCGGGGTTCGGAGGACATCCACGTGTTGACCGATTTGAGTCTCCAGGTTCCAGCCGGTGAATTCCTGGCGTTGATGGGGCCGTCCGGTTCCGGCAAGACCACCCTTCTGAATTTGATTGGCGGTCTCGACCGCCCGACGAGCGGCACGGTCGCGGTCGCCGGCGAACTCATCGATCAATTATCCGACCGCGGTCTGGCCGCGTGGCGCGCGCGGCACGTCGGTTTTGTGTTCCAGCTTTACAACCTGATGCCGGTATTGACGGCGGAGCGGAATGTGGAACTGCCGCTGTTGCTGACGCATCTTTCGAAGGCGGAACGGAAGAAACACGTGGAGACGGCGCTGGCGGTCGTCGGGCTGTCGCACCGCGCGAAGCATTATCCGCGCACCCTTTCCGGCGGCGAACAACAACGCGTCGGCATCGCCCGCGGCATCGTCACCGACCCGACCCTGTTGCTCTGCGACGAACCGACCGGCGACCTGGACCGGAAATCCGGCGACGAAATCCTGGACCTGCTCCAGGCGCTGAACCGGGAGCACGGCAAAACCATTGTCATGGTCACGCACGACCCGCATGCCTCGGCGCGCGCGGCCCGGACCCTGCATCTCGACAAGGGGCAGTTGAGCAACGGCTCGGCGAAATGAAATTCCTGCATCTTATCTGGAGCAACCTGAAGCGGAAAAAGCTGCGCACGTCGCTGACGCTGCTTTCGATTGTCGTGGCGTTTGTCCTGTTCGGGTTTTTGGCGGCCATCCAGCAGGCGCTGGTCGGCGGCGTGGCCCTGGCGGGCGCGGACCGGCTGATTGTCCGCGAGAAGGTGTCCATCATCAACCTTCTGCCGGTCAGTTACGAAGCGCGAATGGATCGCATCCCCGGTGTGGATTTCGCCACGCACCAGACCTGGTTTGGCGGCGTATACCAGGACCCCAAAAATTTCTTCATGCAAAATCCCGTCGAACCGGAAAAATTTCTCAAGATGCATCCGGAAGTCATCCTGCCACCGGATCAGTTGAAGGCGTGGCTGGCCACGCGGACGGGCGCGATCGTCGGCCGCCGGACGGCGAACCGATTCCATTGGAAGATCGGCGACCAGGTTCCCATTCGATCCACCATCTGGTCGGGGCCGGACGGCAGCCGCACGTGGACCTTTGACATCGTGGGTATATACGACGGCAAGGACAAGGGCACCGATACCACGCCGTTGTTCTTCCATTATGATTACTTCGACGAAGCGCGGCAGTACGCCAAGGGACAGGTGGGCTGGTACACCATACGCATCAAGGATCCGTCGCAGGCGGCAGCCGTGGCCCGGCGGGTGGACGAGGAATTTGAAAATTCGCCGGCGGAAACCAAGACGGAACCCGAAGGTGCGTTCATCCAGGCCTGGGCGAGTCAAATCGGCAACATCGTGTTCATTGTCGCAGCCATTCTGGGCGCGGTCTTTTTCACGATCCTGCTGGTGACGGGCAACACCATGGCGCAGGCGGTGCGCGAACGGACCGGCGAGCTGGGCGTGCTCAAGGCCATTGGGTTCACCAACGGGCAGGTCGTCGCGCTCGTGCTCGCCGAGTCGTGTCTCTTGACGGTGCTCGGTGGAACCCTCGGGCTCGGACTGGCATGGGCCTTTATTTCGCGCGGCGACCCGACGTCCGGCCTGCTGCCCTTGTTCTTTCTACCCACGCGCGATTTGCTGATTGGAGTGGGCATCAGCCTCGTGCTGGGGTTGGTCACCGGAATTTTTCCCGCGCTCCAGGCGATGCGCCTGCGTGTAGCGGACGCCCTGCGTAGGATGTAAAATGATTTCCCAAACTCATTTTCAATTCATGGGTGAATGGCTGCGTTGCGCCGTTCCCGACGTGACGGGACAGCGCAGCGTCACGGCCGTTGCCCCAACCCTCAACCCTCAACCCTCAACCCACTAATGGCCGGCCCCATCAACTGGATTTCACAAGTCGGGTCCATCACGAAGTTCGGGTTGCTGAGCCTCCCGCAACGGCGCGGCGCGGTGGCGGCCACGGTCATCGGCATCGCCGGCGTCGTCGCCGTGCTCGTGGGCGTGCTTTCCATTGCGGCGGGTTTCCGGCACGCCATGACCGTTTCCGGGTCGCCGGACGGCGCGATTATTTTGCGCAGCGGCGCGGACAGCGAAATGGTCAGCGGCTTCGGGCGCGACGAGACACGCGTCATCGCCGACACCCCGGGCATTGCGCGCACCTCGCAGGGCCCGCTCGCGTCCGCGGAGTTGTTCGTCATCATCGACCTGCCCAAGCGCTCCACCGGCACGGATGCGAACGTGCCCCTGCGCGGGGTGGAACCCGCCGCGTTGCTGGTGCGCGATAACTTGAAAATCGTCCGGGGCCGGATGTTCGACTGGGGCAAGGACGAGGTCATTGTCGGTCGCGGCGCGGCCCAGGAATTCGCCGGATTGGACGTTGGCTCAAAGATTCAGGTGGGCCGTTACGAATGGCCCGTGGTGGGCATGTTCTCGGCAAACGGCGGCGTGGCGGAATCGGAAATCTGGAGCGACGCCAAGGTATTGCAGGACGCCTACAATCGCGGTGATTCGTATCAATCCGTCTCCGTCAAACTGAATTCCCCGGAGACGTTCCAGGCGTTCAAGGATGCGCTCACCTCCAATCCGCAACTCAACGTGCAGGTCACCCGGCAATCCGATTATTACGCCCAGCAATCCGAAGCCATCACGCGGTTGATCACGACGCTCGGTTTTATCATCGCATTTCTGATGGCCATCGGCGCGGTGTTCGGCGCGCTGAACACGATGTACAGCGCGGTCGCGGCGCGGACGCGGGAAATCGCCACCCTGCGCGCGCTCGGGTTTGGCAGCGGCGCGGTCGTGGTCTCGCTCATGCTCGAATCACTGCTGCTGGCGCTGGTCGGGGGGGTCATCGGCGGCGTGCTGGCCTATCTGGCCTTCAATAATTTTCACACCTCGACGATGAATTTTCAGAGCTTCAGCCAGATTACGTTCGCCTTCAAGGTCACGCCGCAATTGCTGGTGCGCGGCATCATCTGGTCGGCGGTGATTGGTTTGATCGGGGGTTTGTTCCCGGCCATTCGCGCCGCGCGCCTGCCTATCGCGTCGGCGTTGCGGGAGTTGTGAGGAATAAAATGGGCAGTCCGCCGGAGGCGGACCGCCCGGTAAAAAACGGGTCCGTCTATTTTTGGATGTCCAGCAATTCCACCTCGAAGATCAAGGTGCTGTTCGGTCCAATCTTCGGGCTGGGGCTTTGCTCATCGTAGGCGAGCTTGGCGGGGATGAACAACTGCCACTTGTCACCCACTTTCATCATCTGCAGCGCCTCCGTCCAGCCGGGAATCACGCCGCCCACGGGAAAGGTGGCCGGCTGGCCGCGTTGCACGGAACTGTCAAAGACCGTCCCGTCAATCAGCGTGCCGGTGTAGTGCACCGTGACCGTGTCGGTTTTCTTGGGGGTGGCGCCGGTGCCGGACTTGAGGATTTTATATTGAAGTTCCGCCGTTGTTCCGTCCGGCAAAGTCACCGGATGAACCTTGACGCCGTCCTTGGTTTTGTTCGCGGCGAGGAACGCCTCGCCGTCTTTGAGGTTTTTGGCGCCATCGGCATATTTGGCCGCTTCGGCGGCATTTTTGGCTTCGACGTCCTGCTGAAGCTGTTGCAGCGCGGCGTGGGCTTGCTCCGCCGTCAGCGCCGGCTTGCCACCCAGCGCGTCGGTGATACCCGCCGCCAGCGCCCGAGCATCCAGGCCCAAGTCCTGGGCTTTGAGATTTGAACCGATGTTCAGGCCGATGGCATAGCTGGTTCTCTGTTTGGGATTCGTCAAGTCAGGCTTGTCCTGTGCCGCCGCGGAACTCACGAGCAATCCGAGGGCGAGGGTCGGGATGAGATATGATTTCATTTGATGATTCTTCGTATGGGTGTTTGCGAAGCAGGAGCATCCGGGAGCCATGCGGTTTCGTCAAGGGTGGATCGAAGGCGGCTCGGATGGTTGCGCCGCGAACATGTTGCTGCGGCTATCGGCGGTGACCGACCCGGGGATCACCCAAAAAAGGTGAATGGGTTTCGATTCCCTTTCCAAAGCCGTTCAAACTTCCTTCAGCGCGCGGTTGATCCGTTCGATGGCTTCGTTGATTTCCCCGCGGTTTTTGAACCCGATGACCACGGCGTCGATCTCCGGACAGGCCATGGCATAGCGGATGGATTTCTCGCGGTCGGCCGGATCGGTGAACGTGCCGTTACCGCAGATTTTCATGCCAATCACGCCACGACCTTTCGCGCGCATGATTTTAATTTGCTGCATCACCGGGGTGATCTCATTGCGCTGGCCGCTCCAGGCGCCGGTTTCGTTGTCGGTGTAACTGCCCTGCGGATTCACGCGCACCAGGTGCACCTCGGGCCAATCCGAGGTGACCCCCGCGCGCAACGCGGGCAGGCTGTGGCAGGAAACGCCCTTGGCCCGGATCCATTTCCGGTCCTGGGCTTCGTCGAAGGCGTCCATGACGCGTTTCCACTCGTCGGTCCACTGGCCGCGGGTCATGCAATGAACCAGCAGGCTGTCGATGTAATCGGTGTCGAACGTTTTGCGGTGGTGATCAATCACGGCCAGGACGTCCTCCGGCCGGCCATCCATCTTGGATTGGATGAACAGCTTTTCCCGCGGCAACCCCTTGATGGCGTCGGCAATCAATCCAAAGGTCCGGTAGGATTCGGAGGTGTCGATGTACGTAATGCCGCGGTCATAGGCATAATGGATGAGATCGACGAACGCGTCCTTGCCCTTGGCGGTCTGGATGTGGCCGTTGTCGCTGCCGGTGCCGAAACCCAGCCGGCTCAGTTTGATGCCGGTATTACCCAGCGTCACTTGATCCGTGGCCGTGCGCGTCACGGCGGGACCGGCGGTGGATTTGGTTTCACCCCAGGCCCAGGGTGAGAGCAGCACCGTGCCGGCCAGGGCGGTGGAGGTTTTCAGAAAATCACGGCGATTAAGTCCGTTACGGTTCGAACGCGGGGGTTTCATGGTCATTTGCTTTCCGGTTGGCGGCCACGGGGACAATCCGACGCGAGCCGCGAGGGGATGCGGCTACCCGGTAATGAGGCGGCCTTGCACATGCGTCACAAATAGCAGCAGCCGGTGGAATTGCAACAACGTTTTGCCTGTGCCGGAGGTCGCTGGGAAAAATTGGGAACCTTTTTCCGATTTTCTCCTCTTACAAGGGAAGGCGGGATGCCTTTTGAAGCAAAACACCATCAAGTTGAAGGAAAGAGCCATGAAAATGACATTAAAATTAATTTCTCCGAAACTGTTTTTGACCCTCCTTGCCGCCTGGGGAGCGTCCGCGGTCGCCTTTGCCCAGGGCGAGTCGGCCACCGGCACCGTGAGCGGGGTGTTGAACGGCAGCTTGTATGATTACACCATAACGCTCAACAATACCTCCGGCTCGGTTCCCATTGGCAGTTTTTGGTATTCCTGGACGCCAACCATATCGCCGTTCTTTTATCTTCCCTCCACTCCAGGCAGCGCCGGGGCTCCGGCGGGGTGGACGGCGGGAGTGGTGGCAAATTCAATTCAATTTTCCAGTTCGGGAACACCGCTGGCCCCGGGACAGTCCATTCAATTTACGTACGCCGCCTCATTTTCACCGGCGCAATTGACCGGCGATGCCGGGTATTCCTATGTTTATAGCGGAGGGATTGAAGGCGACGCCGGTGCCTTTGTGAACATTCAAACGGTGCCCGAGCCCGCCTCGCGGGGATTGTTGACGGCCGGTCTTCTCAGCCTGGTATTGGCCGGTCGGCGGAAGCTGCAGAAAGGGGCTGCCGCTTAAGGCCGCTGTTCAACTTCAAAAAGAGGCGAACGGGATTCCCGTTCGCCTTTTTTAATGGGTTTCACCCGCCGCCACGGGCGGCAACGGCGGCAGGCCTGCCACGGCGCGAACCGGGGTGATGGCCCGGCGATAACCCGGATCACTCAGGCTGTACGAACGCGGATCATCAAACAGCGCCTGTACCGCGTTGCTGGTGCTCTCGGCGCGTCCCTCCATCCCGGCCCACTGCATCCACCAGGTCCACTTCGGTTGTTGGTTGAGAATGTCGACGGTCGGCGGCGGTCCCACTTCCGCCAGGGTGACCGGCTTGCCATCCGCCAGCTTGAGCAGATCGTGGTAATAAGTTGGGTTGAAATCGCTATGATACACATCGAGCGCGGCAATATCGAAATATTGTCTGCCGGGAAAATAATCGGCGAACTGCCGTTCCGGCATGGCGGGCCGGTCCACGCTCCAGATCCAGATCAGGTTGTTGAGCTGGTGGTAATTCACGAGCCGGTCAAACAATTGCCGGTACAGGACCGCGGTGCCGCTCTCTCCCCGCCGTCCGCCCCACCAGAACCATTCGCCGTTCATTTCATGATACGGCCGCCACAAGACCGGCACGTGCGCGTCCTGGAGTTGTTTCAGGTAACCGGCGATGACATCCACCTGCGCGCACCAATGCCGGTTCAGTTCCGTGCCGGGCGTGATCAGGTCATTCCACTGTTCATCGGTCAACCGGCCCTGCACGCTCGCCAGCCGGTTCGTCGCCGGGGCGTCACGCCGGGGCATGAACGTGACCGGCTCATCGGCCGTGGGCGGCACCGCATGCCAGCACAGGGTGATGATCGCCCCGTTCGTCCATTGGCGTTCGCATTCGGCAATGATGTCCGGCCGCGCCGCCACCGCATCCTTGTCGCCCGGCGCGGCGAACCCAAAGTCCTGGCCAAAAATGGCCGGGGTTTTTCCGTAGAGCCGGCTCGCGAGCACCGTGGAGGTGTCCTTCGTGTTCGGAAAATTGTGCTGGCCGGTCAGGGTGTGCCGGCCCGAAATGCCCTGAAGGTATTTCAACAGCGCGGCGGCTTCAGGCGAGGGATGAGGTGTCACCGGCTTGATCGACGTGCAGCCGGCACACAGGACCGCCAGAAAAAGTCCGGACAGGATTTGCTTGAAGCTCATGGTTTCTGCTTTGGTTGAAATGGATTTCGTCCATACAAGCAGAAATGTTCCGCGACTGCAACCGGGCTTTTTCAAGGGTAGTGGTACGTTTTGCCGCTTTCGGTGGGGCGAGCGTCCTCGCGAGCCGGCTCGTCAGCAGCCTCGCCCCACCAAAAAGTACCACTGCCTTTTCAGGGGCGTGAACCCTGAGCAACCAAAAGGCGAACGTGAATTCCCGTTCGCCTGGTTCTGGCGGCGCTTGGTGAACGCCGGAAATTTACGCCGGTTCCAGACCGCCGCTACGGTTCAATACCGGTAATGTTCCGGTTTGTAAGGGCCGTCCAATGGCACGCCGAGGTAATCGGCCTGCTTCTTTGTGAGCTTGGTTAGCTTCACGCCGATTTTTTCCAGGTGCAGACGGGCGACTTCCTCGTCCAGCTTCTTGGGCAGACGATAGACGCCGACCTGGTTCGTGTCCTTGTTTTTCCACAAATCCAGCTGCGCGAGGCATTGGTTGGTGAAACTGTTGCTCATGACAAAGCTCGGATGACCGGTGGCGCAACCGAGGTTCACCAGCCGGCCTTCGGCCAATAGATAAATCGTGCGGCCATTCGGAAGCGCGTATTTGTCGTACTGCGGCTTCACGTTGATGCGCTTCACGCCCTTAAGGGTGTTCAACCGGTCCACCTGAATCTCGTTGTCGAAGTGGCCGATGTTACACACGATGGCCTGGTCCTTCATCTTGAGGATGTGGTCGAGGGTGATGACATCGCAATTGCCGGTGGTCGTCACGTAGAGGTCGCCTTCGCCGAGGGTGTCTTCGAGGGTCGTCACCTCGAAACCTTCCATGGAGGCCTGCAAGGCGTTGATGGGGTCAATCTCGGTCACAATGACGCGCGAGCCGAAGCCGCGGAGCGAATGCGCGCAGCCTTTGCCGACGTCGCCGTAACCGCACACGACCGCGACCTTGCCGGCGATCATCACGTCGGTGGCGCGCTTGATGCCGTCGGCCAGTGATTCGCGGCAACCGTAGAGGTTGTCGAACTTGGACTTGGTGACGGAGTCGTTGACGTTGATGGCGGGCACGAGCAGTTTGCCCTGCTCCAACATTTGATAGAGGCGATGCACGCCGGTGGTGGTCTCCTCGGAAACGCCCTTCCAATCCTTCACGACTCTGTGCCAGAAACCGGGACGTTCCTTCGCCACTTTTTTCAACAGCGCCTTGATGACGGCCACTTCATGGTTGTCGCTGGGGGTGTTGACCCAGTCGCTGCCGTTTTCAAGTTCATAACCCTTATGGATGAGGAGCGTGGCGTCGCCCCCATCGTCCACAATGAGTTGCGGTCCGAGGTTACCGGGATGCGTCAACGCATTGAGTGTGAACTGCCAGTACTCCTCCAGGGTTTCGCCCTTGTGCGCGAACACCGGAATGCCCGCCTTCGCGATCGCGGCGGCGGCCTGGTCCTGGGTGGAGAAGATGTTGCAACTGGCCCAGCGCACGGACGCGCCGAGGGCCACGAGCGTTTCGATGAGGATGGCCGTCTCGATGGTCATGTGCAGCGACCCGGTGATGCGCACGCCTTTGAGCGGCTTGGTGGGGCCGTATTTTTTGCGGATGGCCATGAGTCCGGGCATCTCATGCTCGCACACCTCGATGGTTTTACGTCCCCATTCGGCAAGCGAAAGGTCGCGGACGGCGTAATCATGTTTGGCCGCGCCGTTGCCGCTGACCTTGGCAGGTTTGGCGCGTGAAGGTGAAAGTTTGATGGCTGGCATATGAGTCGGGAGTTAAAAGTTGAGGTTTAAAGGTCAGTTGAGTTTCAATGCCCGACGCAGGTCCTTGACCTTGTCGGTTTTTTCCCAGGTGATCGCGGGATCGTTCTTGCCGAAGTGACCGTAATTGGTGGTCCGGGCATAAATCGGCCGGAGCAGATTGAGTTGCTTGATGATGGCGGCCGGCTTGAAGCTGAATACTTCGCAGACCGCCTTTTCAATGGCCTCATCGCTGACAACGCCCGTGCCGAAGGTGTTCACACAGACGGAGACCGGGTCGGGATAGCCGATGGCGTAGGCAAACTGGATTTCCGCGCTGGTCGCGAGGCCCGCGGCCACAATGTTCTTGGCCACATAACGGCCCATGTAGGCCGCGCTGCGGTCCACCTTCGACGGGTCCTTGCCGCTGAACGCGCCGCCGCCGTGCCGGCCCATGCCGCCGTAGCTGTCCACGATGATTTTACGCCCGGTCAATCCGGTGTCGCCCTGCGGTCCGCCGACGACGAACCGGCCGGTCGGATTGATGAGGAACAGCGTCTTCTTGGTGATCAGGCGCTTCGGTAAAACCTTTTTGATGACTTCTTCGATGCAAAACTCCTCGATGGTTTTATGCTTCACGTCGTGTGCGTGTTGGGTGGAGATGACGACGTTGGTGATCGCCACCGGCTGATCGTTCACGTAGCGGACGGAGACCTGGCTCTTGGCGTCGGGCCGCAACCACGCGACCTTGCCGCTCTTGCGAATTTTGGTCAGCGCGCGGCCCAGCTTGTGGGCATACATGATGGGCGCGGGCATCAGTTCGGGCGTTTCCGTCGTCGCGTAACCAAACATCAATCCCTGGTCGCCGGCGCCCTGCTCGGCCTTCTTCTTGCCGACGGCCTTGCGCGCGTCCACGCCCTGGGCGATGTCCGGCGATTGCGACGTGATGGCGTTCATGATCAACACCTTGTCCGCGTGAAACACGTCGTCCTCGTGCGTGTAGCCGATGTCGCGAATGGCCTGGCGGGCAATGGCGCTGAAATCGAGCTTGGCCTTGGTCGTGATTTCGCCGCCCACCACGACGAGGTTGCACTTGGCGTAGGTTTCGCAGGCCACGCGGCTGTGCGGGTCCTGGGACAGGCAGGCGTCCAGCACGTAATCAGAGATGGTGTCGCAAACCTTGTCCGGATGGCCTTCGCCAACGGACTCAGACGAGAAGATGAAATTTTTACTCATGGAATAATTGGTTCAAATGTCATATTGACGTATCAGGATAAGATGATATATCAGAATTGAAGCGCGTCAACACGTTTCTCAAAAAAACCCGGCGTGCTGTGGAAACGATGTCATCGGCACTGAAATCACTTCGGGCCCTGTCCGACCCAACGCGCCTGCGCATGGTGGCGCTGCTGGAGCGGGAGGAACTGTCGGTCAATGAGTTGCAGGAGGTCACGCGGCTCGGGCAGTCGCGCATCTCCACGCACTTGGGCCTGTTGCAGGACGCCGGGCTGCTGCAATCGCGGCGCGAGGGCAAGCGGACGTTCTACAAGTCGAGCCCGCCGGCCGACGGCGCGGCGCGCGAACTCATCCAGCTGGCGATCCGCGGGGCGAAGGAACTGCCCGAGTACGAGGGCGACCAGATCAATCTCAAGCGCATCCTCGCCCGCCGGCGCGAACAGGCGCAGGTTTATTTCAACCAGATTGCCGGCCGTTTCGACCGGGTCTATGGCCCGGGCCGTTCATGGCAGGCGTTCGGGCATCTGCTGCTGCGGATTCTGCCGCCGCTCGTCGTGGCTGATCTGGGCGCGGGCGAAGGCTTGTTGGGCGAACTGCTGGCGCGCCGCTGCAAAAAGGTCATCGCCGTGGACAATTCGGAAAAGATGGTGGCGTTTGGCGCGGCCAAGGCGAAGAAGAATGGGCTGAAGAATCTGGAATTCCGCCTGGGCGATCTGCAAAACCCGCCGATTGAACCGGGCGGCGTTGACCTCGTGATTTTGAGCCAGGCCTTGCATCACGCGGCGGCGCCGGCCCAGGCAATTGCCGCCGCGTACCGGATTCTCCGGCCGCGCGGGCAGATCATGATTCTGGATTTGCTCAAGCACAACTTCGAGAAGGCACACGATCTGTACGGCGACCGCTGGCCGGGATTTGCCGAGAGTGATTTGCATCGCTGGCTCGAAGACGCCGGTTTCAAGAAGATCGAGATCAGTGTGGTGGCCGGTGAAGAACAGCCGCCGCACTTCCAGACCATCCTGGCCGGGGCGGAAAAAATTAGCATTAAACCTTAAACTGTTCGAACGCACCGCTGACAGGAAGCACCCATCCATTTTTAAGTGAAAATGGTTTAGATTCTTTCAAAATAAAATTGTTATCAATTTTGTAGTGGCTTTGAAAGGATCCGGTGTCTGGATTTATTCCGCTTATAAAGTGTAACTCAAAAGGACGTCCTGATGAGACTATATCAAATTGAGCGGCACTCAGGTATATTGATCTAGTTTTATTAAGATCAACTTCGACGCTGCTTTTCACTTCAATGAAGGTCCCGGTTGCGGGAATTACTATATCGCAACGATTATTCGGCGGTTGAACTTCGATTATGATTCCTTGGTTCTTAAAATAATCTTCCACTACTTTTTCAGCAATATAACCAACTGGTTTCGTCACAAAATTGACAAACCTGCCAGGTTGAACGATGACACGCTGTATAGCTCGGTCTTCCAAATGAGGAAGCATTTCTTCTGAATTTGTAGCGATTTTCTCGATTTCCGCTTTGTCCGCATTTGCAGGAACAGCCTTTACCACTTTAGTTTTCCCTTCACGTTGAATCGAAATTTCAATCTCGCTTTCGACGAGCAAGGCGGGATCAAAACTAGGCCAGGGAGCGTAAGCCAATGCGGAATGCGGAGTGCGGAATGCGGAATGAAGTTTGTCCCACAATTCCTCTGCCAGATGCGGTGCGAAGGGCTGGAGCAAAACCAAAAAATTGCGTAACGCAATCACCGGTTTTGTTTCCCATGTCATCGCGTCATTTATGAAAACCATCATGGCGGAGATGGCCGTGTTGAAACGCATTCCATCGAGATCTTCGGTGACCTTTTTGATACAGGTGTGAAGCGTCTTCAACTGTGCAGGCAATGGTTGCGCATTCTTAATCGCAGCGCTGAGTCGGATCTTTTTGAGCAGCTCCGCGCCTTTTTGCGGCTCAGTCGTCTCCGCCTGCTCGAATTCCGTTTCGCTTTGTTCATCCACGAACAGGCGCCACACGCGACCGAGAAACCGATAAACGCCTTCGACGCCCTTGGTACTCCACGGTTTGACCATTTCGAGCGGCCCCATGAACATCTCATAAAGCCGCAACGCATCCGCGCCGAAATCTTTCAGGACGTCATCGGGGTTTACTACGTTACCGCGCGATTTTGACATTTTCTGGCATCTCGCTTCGACTCTAATGGGAAAACCTGATTGGTTCTTTAACATGAAATACGGTCCGACCTTTTCCACACTATCACTGCTAACTTTTACGCCTACCAGAACTTCACCCGTGTTCCTGTCTTTGCCAACGAGTATGTGGCCTGACTCAACAATGTCCACAACCTGTTGGGCTGTTACCCAAGCATCATCGGGAATTCCGATAGGTTGCTCTGAACGGAAAGCATAGTATTCCATCTCGCCGAGGATCAGTCCCTGATTGACGAGCTTGAAGAACGGTTCCGGGGTCGAGACATGGCCGAGATCGTAAAGCACCTTGTGCCAGAACCGGGCGTAGAGCAGATGCAGAACGGCGTGTTCGGTGCCCCCCACATATAAATCAACTCCTGGCGTTTGTAGCGGCGGTCTGTGACCGTCGCTGACATTTTCTGGAGTATGGCGGCGGTCACAGACCGCCGCTACAGAACCCATCCAATATTGCTCGGCTTCCTGGCTGACGAAGGCGGTGGAATTTTTGGAGTCGAGATAGCGGAGATAATACCAGCACGAACCGGCCCATTGCGGCATCGTGTTGGTTTCGCGCACGGAACCATCCGGCAGATTCACCCAATCCTTGGCGCGGGCGAGCGGTGGTTCACCGGTGGCGGTCGGCTTGTAATCGGTCAATTCCGGCGGCAACACCGGCAACGCGGATTCAGGCAGGGCCTCGTGATAGGACTGGCCGTCCTGGCCTTTTTTCCAGACAATTGGGAACGGCTCGCCCCAGTAACGCTGACGGCTGAACAGCCAGTCGCGCAACTTGAAGTTGACCGTTTTCTTGCCGAGGCCCTTGGCTTCCAGCCAGTCGGTGATTTTCTTTTTGGCTTCGGACGTCGGCAAGCCGGTGATGGAAATCTCCGGTCCGGTGGAGTTTACGGACGTGCCGTCTCCAACAAAGCCATGCCAATCCACTTTTGGATCGGGCGGTTGGACGACCTGAACGATGGGCAATTTGAATTTGGTGGCGAACTCGAAGTCGCGGGTGTCATGTGCCGGTACAGCCATGATGGCGCCGGTGCCGTAGCTGGCGAGAACGTAATCGGCGATCCAGATCGGGATTTTCTGGCCATTGACGGGATTGATGGCGTAAGCGCCGGTGAACACGCCGGTTTTTTCCTTGGCGAGTTCAGTGCGTTCGAGGTCGGATTTAACAGATGCCATCCATTGATATGCAACGATTGCGTCGTTTGGGTTCTTCGCGCTGCCGGTCCATTCTTTGAGCGTCCCTTCCGGCCAGTTGGTTGGAATTGCGCCCTTTCTCGTCATCTGATCAATCAGCGAGTGTTCCGGCGCGAGCACGATGTAAGTCGCTCCGAACAAAGTGTCCGGGCGCGTGGTGAAGACGGTGATGGTGGGGACGGCGCGCTGCGCCGTCCGGTCGTCGCAGCGCGACGACCCTCCCACCTCAAAGCCCACTTCCGCTCCTTCGCTGCGGCCGATCCAGTTCCGCTGCATTTCCTTGAGTGAATCGCTCCAGTCAATCGTGTCGAGGTCACGCAACAGTTTTTCGGCATAAGCGGTGATGCGGAGCATCCATTGGCGCATCGGCTTGCGGACGACCGGAAAACCGCCCACTTCACTTTTGCCATCCACGACTTCTTCGTTGGCCAAGACGGTTCCGAGTTGTTCGCACCACCAAACGGGTGCTTCAGTAACGAAAGCGAGGCGTTTTGAGTCGCGATACGTGCGGCGTGCGGATTCGAGGTCTTGGTGGGGCGAGGCTGCTGACGAGCCGTCCCCGGAACCGGCTCGCGAGGACACTCGCCCCACCGGCTGTGATTCCAATTCCGCCGGATATTTCAGCGTCTCGATGGATTCAGCCCTGTTCGTATCCGGATTGAACCACGAGTTGTAGAGCTTCAGGAAAATCCATTGGGTCCATTTGAAATAATCCGGGTCGGTGGTGGCGAGTTCGCGCGACCAGTCGTAGCTGAAGCCGAGCGATTGAATCTGCCGTTTGAACGTGGCGATGTTTTGTTCGGTCGTCTGGCGCGGATGCTGGCCGGTTTTGACGGCGTATTGCTCCGCGGGCAGGCCGAAGGCGTCCCAGCCCATCGGATGCAGCACGTTGAAGCCGAGCGCGCGTTTGTAACGCGCCAGGATGTCCGTGGCGGTGTAACCTTCCGGATGGCCGACGTGCAGGCCCGCGCCGCTCGGATACGGAAACATGTCGAGGATGTAAAATTTCGGCGGGGCTTTGCGGCCGGCCAGCATGGAATCAGCACCATGCCGTTTTGCGAAAGGGTGGTTCTCGGGGATTTTTTCGCCGGGGTTAAAGGCGCGAAAAGCCTGTTGTTCCGCCCAAAGGTTCTGCCATTTGGGTTCAATCAAATGAAACGGGTATTGCCTGCGGCCGCTCGACATAGAGCGGGGATTTTGCGGAAAGTGAAGCGATGGGGCAATCGCGGAATTGGCGCAATGCCTTTGACAGGGCGTCCCGGACGGCGTAGATAATCCATTAATCGCTCATCCCAGCATTTTCACGCCATGAAAGTCCGTCCCAATGTGCGGGTCTTCGCCGCGCCGAAGTGTCGGCGCCCTTCGGGCCCGTGCCCTTGTCCGCGCTGGCGGGGATTGGCGCGAACGCCGGTCGAGGGTTTCACCCTGATTGAATTGCTGGTGGTGATCGCGATCATCGCCATTCTGGCGGCGATTTTATTGCCGGCGCTGTCATCGGCGCGCGAGCGGGCGCAGGGCCTCATTTGCCTCAACAACACGCATCAACTTGCGCTGGCGTGGCAGCTATATGCGGACGATCACAACGGCGAGTTGCCTTATAATCTGGGCATGACGCCGGGAGGCAGCCGGACCAATATCAATTGGGTCAACAACGTCATGACCTGGGACACGAGTTCCGACAACACCAACCTGGCCACGCTCACCGGGGCGAGCCTGGGGGTTTATGCCCAGGGCGAGACGCGCATGTACCGGTGTCCTTCCGACCGCGCGCTCAGTTCGCTGCAATCTGCCGCCGGCTGGAGCGCGCGCATCCGCAGTTATTCCATGAACGCGATGATGGGCGACGCCGGTGACTTCACGACCGGCGGATTCAACGTGAACAATCCGGATTACACGCAATTTTTCAAAATCACGCAAATTCTGCGCCCGGCGGGGATTTTTGTCTTTCTGGACGAACATCCCGACAGCATTGACGACGGCTATTTTGTGAATAAAGCCTATCACTGGCAGTGGCTTGATCTGCCCGCGTCCTATCACAATAATGCCGCCGCGTTTTCCTTTGCCGACGGTCACAGCGAACTGCACAGCTGGCTGGAGCCCAGCACCCTCCGTCCGCCCCTGCCGAATGCCGCCGGGCTGCCGATTTCAATTCCCCATGATGAATGGGCGGACTTCGAATGGGTGATTTCGCACATGAGTGTCGAGAGTCAATGACGACACCGGCGTCGCGCCGCCTTACAAATACCGCCGGAGGGTCTGTTCGTCGCCTTGCGTGCCGAGCAGGTAGAGTTTGTCACCCTGCGTCCACACGGCGGTCATGAGTTGATTGACCCTGGCCAATCGGGGCGGGCCGGCGGACGGGGTATTTTTGACCGCAGCGCGGTCCACCACGAACAGCCAAAGATCACCCTGTTCGCCCGGGGCCAGGGGTTTGCCGGTGCTGAAACAGATCATGGAAACCTTCATTCCCTGCCAGCTTTCAATGGCGCAGCCGGTCACGGCAACTTTTTCGAGTGGCGCCGGCAGGACGTAATCCGCCGGCGCATGATTTTGCCCGAGATAGGCGCGGATTGACCCTGAATTGTTGGTTGCCAAATCCATGACATACGTGCGCAACGCAGTCCCGACCATGCGGTTCTGGTAAACCGCCAGGGTGTTGTCACTTTTCAGGGATTGCAGCCAGGGGGTGATTAATACAAACGAGACCACCACGGCCGCCGCGATGGCTGCAAGCGCCGGGAGCCGCCGCCAGTCAAAGTCTTTTCTCCGCGCCGCCTGTTCGGAAATGATTTGCTCCTTCAATCCGGCGGGCACCGGGATCTGCCGGAGCTTCGCGCGCAAGACCTCCTGTCGGGCACAATGTTCGCCGAACCAGCGCGCCAGCTCCACGTCCCGTTGCGCCAGCGCCAGCGCCTCGGCAATTTGCGGATCAGCATCGTCCGCCGTACCGGGCCGGTAGAGCAACAAAATGTTTTTGGCTTCGTCGCGATTCATAAATCCGTTCGCGGGGCGGTTGACCCGATGGCACTCCCCCCGGTCAGCAACTGGTGCAGCCGGTCGAGACCGCGCGCCAGGCGCGATTTGACGGTACCGATTGGCACTTCAAGAATTCCAGCAATTTCAAGATAGGAATAATCCTGCAGGTAAAAAAGGGCGACCGGCGCCCGGTAAATCTCGTCCAGGTGCGCCAAGGCGGCCAGCACCTGCGCGTTATCCAGTTGATGGAGCGGGGTGGGCGACACGACGGGAAGTTCGGCGGCCGCCTGCTCCAGTTCCACGTGCGGAAAGCGAACCTGTTTCCTCCGCGCGCCGAGGAACTCGCGGTGGAGGGTGGTAAACAACCATGTTTTCACTTTGGTTTCATCACGCAATTGGTGGCCCTTGGCGGCCCAGATGCAAAACGTCTGTTGGGTAAGATCACAGGCATCGGCCTCGTCGCGCGTCAGACTGAAGGCAAATTGGTACAACGGCTGGTAATGGCAGGTTACCAGGCCTTCAAAGTCCACGCCGTCAGCCATATCGCAGCATCAAGGTTAAGAGTCGTCAATGTGCCAATTGTTCCCGCCCTTTGGCCACTTTATAACGCTTTCCTGGTTCGTTGACCGGAGGTGATGAGGCAAATACGCATGAAACCGTTCGCAATGATATCACCCACGGGAACAAGTTGTCCAATCATCCCTCTTAACCGGGAGCATGGTGTCCCTTGGCGCAAAAGCAAACTTGAAAAAGCCGGGTCCAGAATCGGGGCGTAAGACCAGGGCCGCGGGTTGTCTTTCAGACGGCGGCCTGCCGGATTCGAGCGAATGCCGCCACCGCCGTTCAACCGGCCAAAAAACCCCGTTTACGGGCGGGGGTCCGGTCGCGCCGGTCGAAAAGAAACGGCAGCTCGTGGTTCAATGGATTGCCCGGTATTGGATTCAGCCGATTGGCAAACCGTAAAACCGAACAACCAGGAAGTGTATGGATACAATGAAGATTCTTTCCCGATGGGCGGGCATGGCGGTGGGGGCGATGATCTTTGCCCACTCGCCTGCCGGGATTGCCGCCACGGTCACCGTGTTTGTTGGCAACACCAACCTCTCGGGTCTTGCCGCCGACGTCTTTGTGCCCCCCAGCACCAATATCAACGTCAACGACAAGGTGGTATGGGTTTGGGAGGGACTTAATCATTCCTCGACCAGCGGCACCAACGGGGTCCCCAGTGGATTGTGGGATTCGACCATTACCAGCCGACCGCATGCCTTTACCAACACCTTCACGGCTCCCGGCAATTTTTCGTATTATTGCCAGGTTCACGTTTCTTTTGGCATGACCGGATTGATCAGTGTGGCGGCGGTTGACCTGCCGCCAACCGTTTCCATCACCAACCCGGTCAATAACGCCACTTTCAGCGCGCCGGCTTCGTTTACGCTGGCGGCGACCGCTTCCGATCCGGACGGGACCGTGACCAATGTTCAATTCTTCCAAGGGGCAACGTCACTGGGCAACTTTGCGACGAGTCCCTATTCAATGCCGGTCAACAATCTTGCCGCCGCCGATTATACCTTTTCCGCCGTGGCCACGGACAACGGCGGGTTGACCGCCACCAATGCCGTCACCGTTCATGTGGTCACGCCGGTCCCCATCATTCTGAGCGCGCCGCAGTTTTTGTCTCCGACAGATTTTCGTTTCAATTACACGGCGAACAGCGGATTGAGTTACATCATTCAACGGGCATCGGATCTGGGTTCAGGCCTTTGGACGACCCTCAGCACCAATCTGGCCACGGGCAGTCCGATGCTGTTCGACGATGCCGCCGTTTCGGGAAGCCCGGCATTCTACCGGGTCGGTTTATTGCCGAATCCGTGATGCCCTTGTGTCGGAAGCACGAACCCGCCATTCCCGCCGTCAAACCCGGCTGGATTAAAAAAGCGCTGAAAAGTATGGGGTCACGCGAACTATTCATCGCCCTTTTCGGTTTTGGTCTGTTGCTGGCGCCGAACGCGAAATCCGCGGGCACGGACGAATCCGCGGCCCGGGTATTCGCAACCAAAGGAGTTGTCCGCGACCTCAGCCCGGACGACCTGACGGTCACCATCAGCCACGAGGCGGTTTCCAATTACATGGGCGCGATGACCATGCCGTTCAAGGTCAGGGATGCCGGAGCCCTGAGCGGCTTGCATGCCGGTGACGAAGTCTCCTTCCGGCTCCATGTGACCCGGACGGAAAGCTGGGTGGACCAAATCACCCGGATCGGAACGGTTGCCTTGGTCGAAAGCAAACCCGCGCCGCCCGTGTCACCCCCGGTGCCGGGTCGAAATCCGTTGTGGTATTACAAATTTACCAACGAATTGGGGCAGGCCGTCAGTTTGAGTGATTTTCACGGGCAGGCGCTGGCGGTTACCTTCATTTACACACGCTGTCCGTTGCCGGATTACTGTCCGCGATTGTCCAGAAATTTTCAGGAAGCGTCACAAAAACTCGGTTCCCTGACCGGTGCCCCGACCAACTGGCATTTCCTTTCCGTTTCCTTTGATTCCCAATTCGACACACCGGCGGTGTTGCAAGCCTACGGGAAAAATTATCAATACGACCCGGCGCACTGGAGCTTTCTGACCGGGCCGCCGGACAAGATTGCCGAGCTGGCCCGGTTGTCGGGCGTCCACTACGAGTCCGACTACGGTCTGATCAATCACAACTTCCGGACGCTCATCGTGGACGGCCATGGCCATTTGCAGACGGTTTTTCCGATCAGCGGAGACTTTTCCGATTCCATCGTTGCCGAGATCATCAAGGCCGCCGCCGTGACCCATCAACCCGCGGAACGCTGAAACTCATGGTCAACGCGACGAAACGCGGGATGAGGTTGCGGCCAGCCGCAATCCTGATCGCCGCACCCGGCGCCGCCGTCGTGGTCGCCCTGTTTTTGAATTCCTGCTCCACCACGCCCGTGGAAATGGCGGTGCCCCTGGAAATTTCCGGCGCGCATTACGTCGGCAATAAAGCCTGCCTGGATTGTCACGCGGACATCGTCCGGGAATTTCCCGCCAGCCCCCATGCGCGGGTTCATTTTGAAAGTGCGGCGCTGGCCGGTGAGACCGGATGCGAATCCTGCCACGGTCCCGGCAGCAAACACATCGAATCCGGCGGCAACGCAAAATTCATCATCAATCCGGGCAATGACCCGGCGTCCTGTTTCCAATGCCATCTGGATGTTCAGGCCGGATTCAATCTGCCGCAGCATCATCCGGTCATCGAAGGACACATGAGTTGCGTGCAATGTCATGATCCGCACGGGGGCGACATTTTCAAACCGCACGGCGGGCTGGCCATGGCCCGGCAGGACGAAAGTTGCTCGCCATGTCATCGCGAGCAGACGCGCCCGTTTGTGTTCGAGCACGAGGCCCTGCGCGAGGGCTGCACGGCTTGCCATGACCCACACGGCTCGATCAATGAGAAGATGCTCACCGAGAGCGACCCGAACCTCTGCCTGCGTTGTCACGCGCAAGTGCAATCACCGGGATCGTCCGGGGCCATACTCATCGGCAATGTGGATCACACCGGCTTTTTGCAAGTAGGAACCTGCTGGACGGCCGGCTGCCATTCGGCGATTCACGGTTCAAACGTGGACCCGCTGTTGAGGTATTGAGCGTGAAACGTGAAACGTGATGCGTGAAATAAAAAAAACAGTGAACGGACATGCAGCCTCCAATTGCTTCCGGGGTTTCACGTTTCACGTTTCACTCGTCATTTTCACCTTTTGCTTTTCACTCTCTGCCCAGGAAACCAACTTTGGGACGTTGCCTCCCCCCGTCACCGGAAAAATTGTTTTCGACCGGGACATCCGGCCCGTGCTTGAAACTTCCTGCCTGCGTTGTCATGGTGGAGAAAAGCCGAGAAGCCACTTCCGGCTCGACGACCGCGTGGCGGCCCTCAATGGGGGTGATGATAATTCCAACGATATTGTCGCGGGAGACAGCACCAACAGTTTATTGATCCAATATGTGGCCCGGCAGGTGAAAGATATGGAGATGCCGCCGGTGGGCAAAGGGAGTCCGCTGGCTCCGCAACAAATCGGCCTCCTGCGTGCATGGATTGACCAGGGAGCGGCCTGGAGCGCAACGAATCAGGCGGCAGAACTCGCCTTGGTTTTTGCGCCGACACTCCGTGGGATTGACGTTCAAGGTGACCATGCAAAATTTCGCGAGCTTCAGGGCGTGAACGATGGATTTTCCGGCGTTGACGAGTTTTCGTTTGTGCAACAAACCCGTCCCACGGAAAAATTCTCGCTCAGCGGACAGGTAATCGCTCCCGACCGGGATATCAAATTGAAGCTGGCGATCGATGAAACAGACCAGGGCTTCATTCATGCCGGCTTTGACGAATGGCGCAAGTACTACGACGACCGCGGCGGGTACGATCCGGCAGTGGTTCCGCCGGAGTTGAGCCTGAACCGCGATCTGTACGTGGATAACGGACGGGTCTGGATTGATTTCGGCCTGACCCGGCCGCGCTGGCCGCAAATTGTGCTGGGGTATGAATATGATTTTAAAAAAGGCACCGAGTCCACGCTGGACTGGGGTGAAACGGGCGGCGTCAACATTGCCCCGGCGACGAAGGCCATTGACGAACAAACACACATCCTCAAGTTCGACGTAACGCACGATTTTGACGACTGGCAACTGGAGGACAATGCGCGGGTTGAATTTTACAGCGAAAACAATCGCAGCTACGAAACCAGTGCTTTTCAACAGGGCGGTGGCACCACCAGCGGCACCACCGATACGCCGGATCATTATCATCAGGTGCAGGGCATGAACACGCTGATGCTGGAAAAACAAATCCGGGATTGGTGGTTCTTGTCCGGCGGTTACTACTATTCAAAGCTGGAAGGCAGCGATACTTTCAACCAAACCAACAGCCCCAACTTTGAGGGCTACGACCCGGCTTCCTGGGGCAGCGGCAAAATTACGTTGCAGCGTGAATCGGAGGTTTTCAGTCTGGCCAGCCTCTTTCTGCCCCTCGAATATTTGAGTTTTTCGTTCGGCACGCAAAACGAATGGACGCACCAGGAAGGGTTCGGTAGCAGCGTTCCTGATTTTGAATTTGGCAACAACACCTTTGCCCGCTCGGATTACGATGAATTCAAGGCGGCGCAAAACGCGAATCTGCGGTTCACCAAAATTCCCTTCACGGTCCTGTTTGCCGACGCGCGATTCGAAGAGGGCAGCATCAGCGAACTGCAGGAGGCAGGCGCCGGGCAGTTGACGAATAAAACCGACGTGACGAGCGACCATTACGATCTGCGCACGGGATTTAACACCTCTCCCTGGCGTTGGGTGGCCCTGGATGCGCAGTATCACCGGCAATACAGCGATACGGATTACAACCATCTCATCGACGTGTTCATGAGCCCTTTTTATGGCGACCCGCTATCATCTGCCCCGGAAAATGGTTATCCGGCATTCATTCTGAGCCGGAAGACCCAAAGTGACGGATTGGAAACCAAACTGACGTTGCGCCCCTGGAACTGGCTGAGAACCACCTTGAGTTATCAACTCACCGCCACGGAATATTCATCAAAAACGGATCCGGCCGCTTTCGGGAGTGACCCTGGCGGCCCGCTGGCGGACGGGCGATATCGTGCGCAGACGTACGGCCTGAGCGCCATCCTGACGCCGTTCCGGAGATTTTACTTTTCCGGCGCGTTCACTTACAGCCGGTCACGGACGGTTACCGCCGACAACGGGGTTTCATCTGTCGTGCCTTACCACGGGGATGTTTACACGCTCGTGACCACCGCCGCTTACGCGTTAAACCCGAAAACCAGTTTGCAGGCTTCCTACAGTTTTTCCCAGGCGGGTTACGGTCAGAACAATGCCCCGAACGGGGTGCCGCTCGGCCTGGATTTCACCCGTCACGTTTTATTTGCGGGGGTTACGCGGCAACTCACCCAAAACCTTTCCGGCGCTTTGCATTACGAATTTTCCCAATACTCCGAACCCAGCAGCGCCCATTTGAATGACTTCACGGCGCACGGGGTTTTTGCGACGCTGGTCTATAAATGGCCGTGAGCCTGGGCTGCCGTCCACGTCAACCGCAGCCCTTCGAGCGTCAGGTTGGGTTCCACCGCGGAAATCTCCGGCAGCTTTGAGGCGATCAAGCGCGCGTAACCACCCGTGGCGACGACCGGCAGGCGTTTCACCCGCAATTCGCGTTTGAGTTCGGCAATCAGCTCGCGCACCAGACCGCGATAACCGTGCACCGCGCCGACCAGCATCGCTTGTTCCGTGTTTTTGCCAATCACGGCGGTTACTTCGCGAATCCGGATTTTAGGCAGCAACGCCGTCTTCTCGTGCAAATAATCCGTCATGGCTGCCAATCCCGGCGCAATGATGCCGCCCGCGTAATGGCCCGCGCGATTCACGACGTCGAACGTCACCGCCGTGCCAAAATCCACCACCACCACCGGCGCGCCGAAGTGGTGCCGCGCGGCCACCGCATTGGCCAGCCGGTCGGGACCGATGGTGTCCGGGTTGGGATAATCCACGCCCAGGCCGCGCAAGGTTTTGGGCGTGAGTTCCAGCGCGCGTAATTTCCACCGTTG
>JBEKKN010000011.1:0-49147 GCA_050010675.1 Verrucomicrobiota bacterium
CGTTCAATGTCCGCGTCCAATTTGACGATTTTGGGGTGTTTGGGCCGGAGATACTTGCTGAGTTTTTCGCGCTCCAGCTTCAGTAACGCAACCTGATTCTGTGGGGACTGCTGATCGGGGGCCGCGCCGGTGGGGGGCGCCGAAGGCATGTCGGAATTCACCCCGAACATCCCGCTCGCGGCCAAATCCGGATTATTGGTGGTGGCGTCGAGGAGCCGGGCCTCCAATTGAAGGTCCGACAACTCGGTTTTGAGCTTGGTCAGATAGCTCCCGGCAACCGTGGCCTCCTCCTGCAGAATGGCCAGGTTGTTGGTCCGCTCAAAGGCCAGCAATTCGTCCTGCTCGGTGTTCAGGTCCCGTTCCCAGCGCTGCATCTGATCGGAAATGGATGCCAGCGTGTCGCCGGAAACCTGCTGGCGGGCATTTTTTTTATAATCCAGATAGGCCTGCATGATGGCGTTCAGATAGTTCTGGGTGAACAGTGGATTCGGACTGGTGGCCTGAATGATGAACACCGAGCTTTTGGGTTTGCCCGACACCTGGATGTCAACCAGCAGCGGATCGCCATCCTTGCCCAGCACGATGCCGCCATTGTTGGGCATGCTTCTCAAGCTGGCCAGGGCGTTCTGCCGCAGCGTCTCGCTCTGAAGCAACCCGCTCAACGTGCCCATGTAATCCTGCATGTCCTCGGAGAAAACGTCCCCTTGGGGCAGCGTCAGCTTCATGGTTTCCCACATGCTGGCCTTGGAAATAAAACTGGGCTGCTTCCAATGGACATAAGCCGCTTCAATAACCAGGCCGACGGCAAGCGTAAGAACCGGGATCCACCAAAATTTCAGCAGGAAGATGAGGAACCGGCGGACGCGGAGGGAGGTTCCGGTCGCACCCGGGCCGTCCATTGGACCAGCCAGTTGGAGATCCTGATCCGGGGCGGGTATCAATGGCATATTCACGGTTGGGCGCTGGTTTTTGATTTATGGAATTTCATGCGGAGGGCCGGTTCGGGTTTAAAAGCGGACCAACCTTTCGGGAATATAGATGAGGTCATCGGATTGCAGCGGCAGGTCGGCGGCGAATTTGCCCTTTTCCAGTATGTCCTCGACGTTCACAACAAACGTCTGATCCGGCGCTCCGGGAGTGCTCGCCTTGCGGGTGATCTTGACATCGTGTTGGTCGGCATAATCGGTGAAACCGCCGGCGCGGAGAATCGCCTTGCTCACCGTCAGCACTTCATCGCTGGGAAGGCCCTCGGGTCCCGGCGACCGGACCGCGCCAACCAGATACACGATGCCCCGGCTCTTCGTCTTCAGGTCAACAGTGATGATCACCGTGGCCTGATAATAGAAGTTCTTTTCGAGTTCGGCCTTGAGTTCCCGGGCCAACTGCCGACACGTTTTGCCGACCACCGGATAGGGTCCGATATAAGGAACCTGCAGATCGCCTGAATCCATCACGGTAAGCAACTGGGGATCGTCGTCGTCTTCCTTGATCTGGAAAGTAACGCTGTCGGCGATGGCCAGATGATAAGCATCGTCCAAGGCGTCCATGCTGTTCGTGGAAACGTTCACGGCGGAATTCGTGCCAGCGGGGGATGGGGTGCCGGCAGCGTTGAGGTGCGCGACGGTCTGGTTGGTCATGCTGCTCAGCAAGACGTTCGTAGCCGGCTGGTATAACGGATAATCGTTAAACAGCAAATCTCCGGCAAACAAAGTTGCGGTTCCGAACAGCAGGCACAAAGCCACGAGCCACCGGGCGCTGGCAGGGGGCCTGGCAATCGCGCCACCCGGCGAGGCCGGTTTTTTAACCACCCGGTGACGAAATCCCGGTGAAGACAGTTTATTATTCATCACGGCTGATAGGTTAGCGAAAAGGTCAACATGTTTTGAGTATATTCGTCGGTCGGAATGTTGGATGACCGAAGGGTAAGCCGGTAGTCCAATCCCAGCGAGAGCCTTTTCATGGGCGAATAGCTGGCGCCCACATCGGTCGTGAGCCAGTCGAAGTTTTCCGTAAGGTTGCCAGAGATATTTCCCTGTCCTTGTTTCCCATGCTCGTAGGAAAATGAGGTGTGCAGATTCACGTTCTTGATAATGTTCCAAGCGATGTTGGGACGGACATACCAGTCGGAGATCACGTCCGATTGGATTCCGGTCTGCACTTCATGCCCGGCGTCGAGGGAATAACTGATGGCGTCGGTGATCTGATGGGTCAGGTTCAGGTCGGCATACCAGGAATTCAGGTTCGCGGTCTGGATGGACTGGCTGGTATGCTGGAATTGGAAAATCGTGTAACCCACCCGGGGCTGGACGCGAAAAGCCTTTCCCACCTGCCAGTCGGCGTAGACCCCCGCACTGTAATTGTTGTTGTCATTCAAAACCATCTGGTCGTAAGTGGCGAAGGCGCCCGTGCCTTCGACACCGGTGGTCACCCCGGGATAGACCTGAACTCCCGCCCTCGCATAGACCATCTCGGTGGTGCCATCCTGGGACTCGATCTGCTGCGAGGTGGGGGAGATGACATTCTCATGGTCGTAACCGGCGCTTAACGTCAACTGGTTCATATCCCAGGTGACGCTCAGCCCGGCGGTGTTGTTGAGGGTGGCGTAACTTGCGGTCCCGGACAACGCGGGTTGTTGCGAGGTATCCTGGACGTAACTCACCCGGTCATGAAGGTTGAACAAAAAATCCTTCACATAAATGTCAAAGGAGAGATCGGTGCCGGACTGCAGGACCCAGGCGCTGTACCGGCTATGATTGACATATTCGTTGTAGCCGGTGCCGACGTTCAGGCTCAGCAAATTGTTCTGGGTAACCGGGTAGCTGGCGTTCAACTGCACAAACGGACTCAAGATGAAGTCCTGTTCCGGGTCTGCCTTTGAAATGTTCACATTGTCATTCCAGGCCACGCTAATGGATGGCACGACCAGGAGTCTGAAGTCGCCCGACTTGACGGTGTAAGGAAGGGAGGCCAGCTGGATTTTTTCGGCCTCGGCGGCGGCATCACCCGCCAGCGAGTCACGCAAGGCTTCCTGGGCAACGAGCGGCCGGTGGATCAGAATCAGCGCGGCGGCCAACCCGCCGCGCCGCAAAGCACCGGTGCGCCAGCCCCCCGGCATTCGCCAACCCGGCACCAACGAATTCAGGCGCCCACGACGCTGGTTGGTTGTAAACATGATGCGTGAATGGAGGGCGCTTCCCGGCTTCACTGGTTTGACCGGGCCGCCGAAGGCTTCGTGATCTCCTTCGTAATCTTTTTCTGGATGGCCTCGTTTACCGCAGATGCCTGGGCCGCCCTCACGGCCGGATCCGGGATGCCCGCCATGATGGGGGCATCGCCCGGGCGATTGAACATCACGGTCGCTCCCGGGTGACCGGCCTTGACGGGCAGCGGTTCCGCGCCCTGCTTTCGCCATTGGCCCGGACTTGTCCCAAATCGTCTTTTAAAACAGGTGTTGAAAAGGCCCAGGTGATGGAAGCCGCATTGTTCGGCCACGCTGATGACCTTGGCCTGTTCGTTTCGCAGGCAGGCGGCGGCCCGCACCAACCGCATTTCCATCTTCAGCGAAGCGACGGAAAGTCCAAAATTCTGATGGAACAACCGGTTGAGATGGCGGCGGCCGCAGCCGAACTTTTCGGCGAGCTCCGATACGGATAGATTCACCAGTTCATCCGCCGAAAGGGTTTCAAATATCTGGGCGACCCGTTCGTCCGCCCGGTCGGACCCGAGCCGCTGGTGATGGGCCATTTTGAACTCCTCTGCCAGAATGGCGGCGGCGACGCGCAACAATTGGCCGCGGTGGTCCAGGTCGAACTGTGGGGGAACTTCTTCAATCAAACGATGACTTTGCGTCGCCAGCGGAGACGTCGCCGGCAGCAATTTTGAATGAGCCAGGCTGGCCACGACCTTTTGCAGATGAGAAATCTCCCGGCCGGCAAACAACGGATACAGGTGTTCCAAGCGCAACGAGAAAAACCAAAAAACCACCTCCTCGCTCCGTGAACCACGAAGTTTACCCTGGCTGCCTTCACCAAAAATGAGAACGTCCCCGGCCTTGACCTGAACCTCGCCAGGACTCGTAACGTATTCGCCGACACCTCCCTTCAAAAACAAAAAGCCCAAGCCCTCCCGTTTAGAGCTCCATTCCTCCGGAGTCATTAAGCGAACCAATCTTAAAGCAAGATGTTCTTCAACAATCACCGGGCGGCTCCATGGCAAGGTTCATACAAAAACTTCATGCAGAGCGTTGGCTGTATCTCGGTATGAAAATCCGGAAACGCATTTGCGCTCTGCCCCAAGGCATTCCGTCCCAATCGGGGGAAATGCTGTAGGTCAAAATCCTGCTGTTTGGGTCCAATAACTTCCACTAAACCTCCGAATTCCATTAATACGAACAAAGTGACAAAGTGATGTGCTGTAGTTCGTTGTAGTTGATTCTAAATTCAATATTAAGTTGGGCCAGTAACTTGAATAATCCTGCAATTCAAATTAAACCAGATTAGGGCCTAATCGTCTATACATATTTGAGACATGGAAATACACTATTCGGCAGCGCAGCCGTTTGGATTTATCTTAAGTTGTTAGACTAAAATAAGATACAATTTCAATGTATCGGAAGGCGTTCCATCACGCCGAAGCCGATAGCCGGGATAGCAAGCGCCCATTCTACAGCTTGTTTCAGCACCAACAGTTGCTCGTTTCTTTCGACCATCCTGTCCAAGCAAGATTGTTCCTCAAGTTGAAGTCCTGTGTGCATGAACACCGGCGTGGAGTGGGATCGCAACTCGATAATGCACGCCAGGTCTGGCGAACCACGACAACCGCGTCCGACTTTCCATCGGTGGTCAAACCATGGCGGCGGGCATGCTTACGCCGCCAGAACGGGCCGACGGTTTTGGTCGCTTCATCCAGCCGATCGAATCAAAATTGGAACAGCTTTCCTGGCTCGGTCGTTCTCATCAAGGCGCAGTTCATCTTTACTTCACCCACATTTGCCAGAATGGATTGACAGTAAAGTCGCCCGTGACTTCGCCCAAGTGTCCCAACGAGGCTGGCGTATCTGGGTTTTGATAAAAAACTGCTGGCGCGCGAGGCGGGCTGTTGTATCGTCCTTTCCCGGGTTTAAACCGACACGACAAATGGAACCGCAAGCTGACATTGCACTGATTGGGCTGGCCGTGATGGGCCAGAATTTGATTTTGAACATGAACGACCATGGCTTCACCGTGGTGGCCTTCAACCGCACCGTTTCCAAGGTGGACGATTTCCTCAACACGGCCGCCAAAGGCACCAAGGTCATCGGCGCGCATTCGCTTTCGGAAATGGCCGCGCTGCTCAAAAAGCCGCGCCGGGTGATGCTGATGGTCAAGGCCGGCGAGGCGGTCGATGAATTCATCGAGCATCTGCTGCCATTGCTGGAACCGGGCGACATCATCATTGACGGCGGCAATTCACTGTTTGAAGACACGAATCGCCGCACGAAATATGTCGAAAGCAAGGGTTTGCTCTACATCGGCGCCGGCGTGAGCGGCGGCGAGGAAGGCGCGCGGCACGGTCCGAGCATCATGCCGGGCGGTTCGCCCGCGGCCTGGCCGCATGTGAAGGGTATTTTTCAGGCCATCGCCGCCAAGGTGGACGGCGCGCCATGTTGTGACTGGGTGGGCGAGAACGGGGCGGGTCATTATGTGAAGATGGTTCACAACGGCATTGAGTACGGCGACATGCAGTTGATTGGCGAGGCGTATAACATTTTGAAAAACGGCCTCGGCCTGTCCGCGCCGGAGTTGCACGAGGTTTTTGCCGAATGGAACCAGGGCGAGCTCGACAGCTACCTCATCGAAATCACGCGGGACATTTTCGCCTTCAAAGACACTGACGGCACACCGTTGGTGGACAAAATCCTGGATACGGCCGGCCAGAAGGGCACCGGCAAGTGGACGGTGCAAAGCAGCGCGGATTTGGGGATTCCGATCACGCTCATTGCGGAGGCGGTTTATTCCCGTTGCGTTTCCGCGATGAAAGACGACCGGGTAAAGGCGGCAAAGAAATTGAAGGGACCCAAACCCTTGATGAGCGTCGCCAAAAGTGCTGAAAAGAAAAAGCAGTTCATTGCCGACATCCGCGACGCGCTTTACGCCTCAAAAATCATCAGTTATGCGCAGGGTTACATGCTCATGCGCGCTGCCGCCACGGAACACAAATGGAACCTCAACTACGGCGGCATCGCGCTGATGTGGCGCGGCGGCTGCATCATCCGCTCGCGTTTCCTGGGCAAGATCAAGGAAGCCTTTGACGGCAATCCCAAGCTCACGAATCTGCTGCTCGACAATTATTTCCGGGGCGAAATCAAGCGCTGCCAGAAGAGCTGGCGCAATGTCGTGGCGGCCGCCGCCAAAAAGGGGATTCCCGTGCCCGCATTCGGCACCGCGCTGGCGTTTTACGATCAATATCGCAGCGCCGTGTTGCCGGCGAACTTGTTGCAGGCGCAGCGCGATTATTTCGGCGCGCACACCTACGAACGGGTGGACAAACCGCGCGGCGAATTTTTCCACACCAACTGGACCGGCCACGGCGGCACGACCGCTTCCGGCACTTACAACGCCTGATCCTCCGCCGTGGACGCTTTTACCTCAGAAAAGCGTTGGACGGAACGATTCAACGGCGTCCGGGGTCTGGCGTGGCTGGACTCAAACTGGGCCGGCCTGGCGGTGGTGGCGGTGGCGTTCGTGGTCGCGGCGGCGGTTTCCTGGCGCAAATGGCCGGACGTCATCATTGACTTCGGATTGCAGCTCTATCTGCCGTGGCGGATTGACCAGGGCGCGGTGCTCTATCGGGATTTGCATTATCTGGCCGGCGGTCCGCTATCCCAGTATTTCAACGCGCTGTTGTTCAAAATCTTCGGCGTTTCATTTCGCACCCTGATTTTTGCCAACCTCGCCATCACCGCCGCCCTGGTGGTTATGATTTACCGCCGCTTTCTGGCGGCGGCCGACCGCTGGACGGCCACCACGATCTGCCTGGGCGTGGTGCTGGTGTTCGCCTTCAACGAATACCAGGTCGTCGGCAACTACAATTACATCACGCCTTATTCCCACGAGCTGTTTCACGGCCTGGTCATTTCCATTCTGGCCATCACGTTCCTGTCGGATTGGATCAATAAGCAACAGATGCGCCATGTATTCGCGGCCGGTTTTTGTTTCGGGCTCGTGTTTCTGACCAAGCCGGAAGTGTTTATGGCATTGGCCGCCGGCGTCGCCGCCGCGTTCGTGATTTTTTATGTCTCGCGCGGGCGCGTGGGTTTTGTGGTGAGATCGGCGGCGGGGTTTCTGGCGGCCGCCGTGATTCCCGTGCTGGGATTTTTTCTATTTTTTCTCCGGGTGGAGGATTGGCGTGCGAGTGTGTATGCCACCGCCTTCGCCTGGGCGCCACTGTGGCTGACGCCGGTCGCCAGGAATCCGTTTTATCTGTGGTGCACCGGGTTGGACTCGCCCGCTTTTCATCTCCGCCAGATGGCCATCCACTTTTTTTGCGTCGCGCTGGTGGTGGCGCTTTATGCGAGACTGTACCAACGCGCGGCGGGTTTGGGGTCAAAACGCACCGTGCAGGTGGTGTTGCTGATTCCATTGCTGGCCGCGGCCGGCTGGTTCGACTGGCTCAATGGCGGCGCCGCGTTGCCGCTGCTCGCTTTGACGGCGGTCATCCTGCTTTTTGCCAATTACCAAAAACTGTCCGGCGAACGGGAAATGACCTTCCCGCTTTTGTGGAGCGTGTTTGGCCTGGGGTTGCTGGCCAAGCTGGGATTGTTTTCCCGCGTCTGGCACTATGGCTTCGCCTTGGCGATGCCGGCCGCGGTCACGGCCATTTATCTCCTGTTCTGGTTGCTGCCGGAGGTGCTGGACCGGAAGTTTGACGTGGACCCGCGGCCCTTTCGCCTCGCGGTCTGGCTGGCGCTGCTGATTGGGTTCGGGATTCTGTTTCGTGATTCAGAAACCTGGTATGTCGCAAAAACTTTCGCGGTGGGCCAGGGCGGCGACCGGATGCTCGCCTTCGATCCGCGGCTCAATCCGGCGGGCGCGGGAGTGCGGCTGTGCCTGTCGTGGATTGAAGAAAATGTGCCGCGCGAAGGAACCCTGGCGGTGCTGCCGGAGGGCACCACCATCAATTATCTCAGCCGGCGGGTTAATCCGACGCCGTGCCTGGACTGGTCTCCCACCATGTTGACCGTGTTCGGGCAGGCCGGCATGACGGCGGCTTTCGAGAACCATCCGCCCGATTACATTTGTCTGGTGGAGCGGGACACATCCGAATTTGGGGTCGGCTATTTCGGTCATTCCCCGGGTTACGGTGTCGAGTTGATGCAATGGATCGGCAACCATTACCGGCCGGTTTACCTGATTGGCCATGAGCCGCTCCAGAACGGATTGTTTGGCATCCAGCTTTTGAAACGGTTGTCGTCCGGCCCGCCGCCCAATGCGGAAAATATTGTTTTGCAAAACTCCGCGCTTCCGCATTGAATGATTGAAACCATTTGCCAACCTGATTCATGAATTTCATCAAACCGATGCTCTGCTTTTGGGGAGCGCCAGCGTCCGAACCGCGGAGGGTGCATGGTCCTGGAGCAGTGAAATGATAAAAGTTACGGATGGTTATTTATGAAAAGACCGGCCCTGGCATTTTTTATTCTATCCATGAGCGCGAAACTGGCTTTGGGCGATGCCACCAACAACCTCGGCATCTTTTCCGATCAAGCGGACATCGGCAGCGTGGCCAAGGCCGGTTCGGTCAGTTTCGACCCGGCGAATGGCGAATATCTCATCGCCGGCGGCGGCGAAAACATGTGGTTCACCAATGACGCGTTTCATTACGTCTGGGTGAAAATGTCGGGCGACCTGACCCTTGCGGCGGACATCAAATTTCAGGGCACGGGCGGAAACCCGCATCGCAAGGCCTGTCTGGTCATCCGCCAGTCGCTGGCCCCGGATTCCGCATACGCGGACGTGGCCCTGCACGGTGTGGGGTTGACCGCGCTGCAGTACCGGGAAACCTCCGGCGACACAACCCGCGAAATCCAGTCCAACGTGTCCGGGCCGACGCGCGTGCGAATCGAGAAACACGGCGATTACATTTCCATGTCCGTGGCCGCCACCGGCGATGCCGTCAGTCCCGCGGGCGCCATGTACCGGATTCCGTTCCAGGAGCCGTTTTATGTCGGCCTCGGCGTTTGCGCACACGACAACAAAACCATTGAACGCGCGGTGTTTTCGAACGTGGAACTCAAGCCGATTCCGGCGGCGGCAACGGATGCCCGGGCCATGATTGAAAGCACGCTGGAAACCATTGCCGTCGCCTCGTCGGACCGGCAGGTGGTTTATCATACGTCGGACCACATCGAGGCGCCGAACTGGTCGCGGGACGGAAAGTCTTTTCTCTTCAACAGCAAAGGACGGATTTACAAACTGCCGGTCACGGGCGGCACGCCGGAGCTGCTCGACACCGGCAGCCAGACCCATTGCAACAACGATCACGGTCTTTCGCCCGACGGAAAGCTTCTGGCCATCAGCGACCAGACCAAGGACGGGAAATCGCGCGTTTATGTGTTGCCGGTCACGGGCGGCAAACCGCGATTGATTACGCCGCTCGCGCCTTCGTACTGGCACGGCTGGTCGCCCGACGGCAAAACCCTGGCGTATTGCGGCGAGCGCAACGGTGAATTTGACATTTATACCATCCCGGCCCGGGGCGGTAAGGAAAAGCGGTTGACGACGGCGCCGGGGCTGGATGACGGCCCGGATTATTCACCGGATGGGAACCACATATACTTCAATTCCGAGCGGACCGGTTTGATGCAAATCTGGCGCATGAAACCGGATGGCTCGGACCAGGAACAAATCACCTCGGATGATTACAACAACTGGTTCGCGCACCCGTCGCCGAACGGCCGGTGGATTGTTTTTATTTCCTACGCCAAGGACGTCAAGGGCCACCCGCCGGGGCAGGACGTGATGCTCCGGCTCATGTCGCTCTCCGACCGGAAAATCCAGGTGCTGGCGAAATTATATGGCGGACAGGGGACGATCAACGTACCGTCCTGGTCGCCGGACAGCCGGAACATTGCGTTTGTCAGTTATCAATTGATCTACCCCTGAATTATGGCTACGAAAAAATATCTCGTTGAGTTCATCGGCACGTTCTTTCTGGTGCTGGCCGTCGGCATGAATGTCATTGATCCGGGCAGCGCGGGGCTGGCGCCGCTGGCCATTGGCGCGACCCTGATGGTGATGGTGTATGCGGGGGGCCACGTGTCGGGCGGCTATTACAACCCGGCGGTCACGCTGGCGGTCTGGTTGCGCGGGCGCTGTCCGCAGGCGGAAGTCCTCCCGTACATCGGTTCACAGTTCGCCGGCGGCATCGTGGCGGCCATGATTGTGCTGTTGCTTAAAGGAGATCCGTCGGTGACGCCTCAGGATCTGGATATTTTCCCGGCGCTCGTGGCCGAATTGTTGGGAACCTTTGCCCTGGCCTACGTTGTATTGAACGTCGCCACGGCGAAAGCCACGGCCGGCAATTCCTACTACGGCCTCGCCATTGGATTCACGGTCACCGTGATGGCGTTTGCCTTCGGCGGCGTTTCCGGCGGTGCTTTCAACCCCGCCGTCGCCCTCGGCATTACCGTCATGCATCTGGCCAAGACCGCCAACCTGTGGATTTACCTGGTCGCCAATTTCGCCGGCGGCGCGCTCGCGGCCGTGACGTTCCGGTTTATCAATCCGGAAGATAAATAAATCTCCGGTTGCCACCGTCCGTGTCGCTTCCCGATTTTCTTCGTTCGCAACCGGACGGCACCTTGTTGTCGGTGAAATTGCAACCCCGTGCGTCCACCGATGAAATCGTGCCGCATGGCGGGACCGGCGCCGAATTGCGAATCAGGGTAACCGCGCCACCCGTGGACGCCGCCGCCAACGAGGCCTTGATTCGATTGCTGGCCGAACGGCTCGATTGCGCCCGTGGCCGGGTCGAACTGCTGCGCGGCCACAAATCGCGTCACAAGATTGTCAAACTTCACGGGTTCACTCCGGAAGCCGTTCTCGGACGGCTATAATTCAGCTGTTTTTCTGTGGAAAGTCCGTGGGGTGCATGAATTTGCCGTCGCCCGGCCCGGCTGGATTCCATCAGGGCTTGCCCCCGATGTGGATTGTCCTGTTTGAAGACAAAGGGTTGCGAGAGGGAGGTCAATAATAATGGATGATGGAAAAATCGGCGATAAAGGCACCTAACCTGCTATGCATTCATGAACCTGAACTGCTTCATCATGGCCGGGTGTAATTAAAAAAACTGGGTGTTTACACATGAATGCAACCCATTTCAAAAAAAAGCCTTTGTCGGAAAACATTCGTTCCGCCAGGAACGGGCAGGCCGTGGACGGTTTGACCGAGTCAAAAACCGCCGGTGCGCCTGCCGGGCTTGCGGAGGAAAACGCGCGACTGGCGCGGGAAAACGCGCAACTCACCCTGGAGCGGGATTCGTTGCGGACACTGATCGACAGCCTGCCTGATCGGATTTACATCAAGGACCGGCAGAGCCGGTTTTTGGTCAACAATCCGGCGCATGTGCAGGCTTTGGGCGCGACTTGCCAGGACGAAGTGATTGGCAAAACCGACCTTGATATTTTCCCCGCGGAAATGGCCAGACAGAAATTCAACGACGAACAGGCGTTGATGAAATCAGGCCAGGCGCTGGATCGGGAAGAAAGTGCGGTGAATCCACGAACCGGCGAAACCCACTGGCTGCAAACCACCAAGGTGCCGTTACGGGACAAGCAAGGGGTGGTGGTGGGTCTCATGGGCATCAGCCGGGACATTACGGAGCGGAAATTGGCGGAGGAAGACCTGCGCCGGGCGCGCACGGAACTGGAGAAACGGGTGGCCGAGCGGACCGCCGAGATTATTCAGGAGCGCCGCCTCTTGCGCACCCTGATTGACAATCTGCCGGATTGCATTTACGCCAAGGACGCCACCGGTCGAAAAACGATGGCCAATGCGGCGGATCTGAAAAACCTCCGCTGCAAAACCGAAGCCGAGGCGGTTGGTAAAACGGATTTCGACCTCTTTCCGCCGGACGTCGCCGAAAAATTCTGGGCTGATGATCAAAAGGTGATTCAGGGCCAGCCGGTCATCAACCGGGAGGAGTATTTCGTCAATGACACAGGCGAGAAACGCTGGCTGTTGACCAGCAAGCTGCCGTTGCGTGATGAGAATGGAAAAATCACCGGTCTGGTGGGTATTGGCAGCGACATCACGGAACGCAAGCTGGCGGAAGAGGCGCTGGCCCGGGAACGCTCCCTCCTGCGCACCCTCATCGACAACCTGCCGGATTGTGTCTACGCCAAGGACGCGGCCGGCCGGAAAATTCTGGCCAATCCGGCTGACCTGATAAACCTCCGCTGCAAAACGGAAGCCGAGGCCATCGGCAAAACGGATTTCGAACTGTTCCCGCGGGACATCGCCGAAAAATTCTGGGCGGACGACCAGAAGGTGATCCAAGGCGTGCCGGTGATCAACCGGGCGGAGTACGTTCTGGATGAAAACGGCGGGAAACGCTGGCTGCTGACCAGCAAACTGCCGTTGCGCGATCAAGATGGAACAATTGCGGGACTGGTCGGCATCGGCCGGGACATCACGGAACAGAAGGAGGCGGAGGATGCGCTCCGCGAAAGCGAGACCAAATTACGCCAGTTCACGACCCAGCTGGAGCGGAGCAATCGCGAGCTGCAGGATTTTGCCTATGTGGCCTCGCACGATTTGCAGGAGCCGTTGCGGAAAATTGTGGTGTTTGGCGAACGGCTCAAGGATCAGAGCGGCGAAAAGCTGGGCCCGGAGTCGCGCGATTATCTGGAACGGATGCAGCGGGCGGCGGCGCGCATGCAAACGCTGATCAATGATTTGCTGACGTTTTCAAGGGTCACCACCAAGGCCCGGCCGTTCACCCAGGTTGATCTGGCGGCAGTCGCCCGGGAGGTCGTCACCGATCTGGAGGGACGGATTGAGTTGGTCAAGGGCCGTGTCGAAGTGGAAACGCTGCCGCTGATTGACGCGGATGCGCTTCAAATGCGGCAGCTGTTGCAAAATTTGATTGGCAACGCCCTCAAGTTCCGCCGCCCCGAGGCGCCGCCCGTGGTGAAGGTCGCGGCGCAAATCATTGCCGAGCCTTCGCCGGAGGCCGGTGCGGGAGGCGCCAGGAAATTGTGCCGGTTGACGGTCAGTGACAATGGTATTGGCTTTGACGAAAAATATCTCGACCGGATTTTTAACGTGTTTCAACGGTTGCACACTCGTAACGAATATGAAGGCACAGGGATGGGGCTCGCCATCGCGCGAAAAATTGTGTTGTACCACCGCGGCGAAATCACCGCCACCAGCAAACCCGGCGAGGGGACGACGTTCATCGTGACGTTGCCGGTGACCCATCCCCAGGAGCATCAAAACAAAGGAGAAAATAATGAATAAGGAAGGAAAAATGATTACCATACTATTGGCCGATGACGATCCGGATGACCGCCAGCTGACCCGTGACGCGTTCGCGCAAAACCGGCTGGCCAACGAACTTCATTGTGTCGAGGACGGGGAGGAATTGTTGAACTATTTGCATCGGCGGGGTCGCTACGAGAATTTACGCGACCAGGCCCTGCCGGGGTTGATCCTGCTCGACTTGAACATGCCGCGCAAAGATGGACGCGAGGCGCTCAAGGAAATGAAGGCGGACCCGATGCTACGGCGGATTCCCGTCGTCGTCCTTACCACTTCGAAGGCGGAGGAGGACATCCTTCGCAGCTATGATCTGGGCGTGAACTCCTACGTCACCAAACCCGTCACGTTCAAATCATTGGTCGAGTTGATCAAAGTTCTGGGGCAATACTGGTTTGAAGTGGTCGAATTGCCGAAGGATGAAGGATGATTTGATCCAGCGTATGCCAGCCACGCCTGTCAGAGTCCTGTTGGTGGATGACGATGAGGATGATTATATCATCACTCGCGATCTGATTTCACAAGTCCGGGACCATGCGTATCAGCTCGAATGGGTGGATAATTATGATGCCGCGCTGACCGCGCTGCACCGGCACGAACACGACATCTGCCTGCTGGACTTTCGTCTCGGCAGCCGGACGGGTCTGGAATTGTTGCAGGAGTCCAGGTCGCTCTCTGGACGGCTGCCCATGATTTTGCTGACCGGACAGGGCGACCACGAGATTGATATGGAGGCCATGAAGGCCGGCGCCGCTGACTATCTCATCAAAGGCCAGCTTGACGCCGACAAGCTGGAACGCGCCATCCGCTACGCCATCGAAGGCCAACACGCCGAGGAACGCCTCCGCCGGGAACGCGACCTCATCGGCCGCATCATGGAAACGAGCCCGGTGGGCATCGTGGTTGCCGATGAAACGGGAAAAATCAACTTTGCCAACCTTCAGGCGGAAAAAATTCTTGGTCTGACCAAGGAGGTTGTGGCGCGGAAGAGCTGCAGTGTTTTGGACTGGCGCCTGACGGATGTGGAAGGCAATCCCCGGTCCGGACCGTCATCGTCGTTGAAACAAATCCTTGATTCCGGCCAGCCGGTACATGACGCCTGTTACGCCATTGGCTCCGGCACGACTGCGGGAGCCGACCCCGCCTCCCGGGGTCGCGTTCTGCTCTCGGTGAATGCCGCGCCGCTGTTCAATGCCGGCGGCAAAATTGACGGCATGGTGGTCTCGGTCGAGGACATCACCGCGCGGCTGGCGCTGGAAGCGCAACTGCGGCAATCCCAGAAAATGGAATCCATCGGCCAGTTGGCCGCGGGTGTCGCGCACGACATCAACAATATTTTGACCATCATCCAGGGACACACCGGGCTGTTGCTCAACGTGGCGGCGCTGGACGCGGATTCGGTGAAATCCCTGAAACAGATTTCCGCCGCTTCGGAACGCGCCGCCGGTTTCATCCGGCACCTGCTTCTGTTCAGCAGCAAACAGGTTTACCGGACCAAGATGCTGGACCTCAACGCCGTCCTGCATAATTTGGAGTCCATGCTGCCGCGGATGCTGGGCGAGCAGATCACGTTGGAAATTCGTGGTGGTTCCGATCTGCCGCGCATTGCCGCCGATGTCGCCATGGTCGAGCAGATTGTGATGAACCTGGCGGTCAACGCGCGGGACGCCATGCCCAAGGGGGGCAAACTTCTGATCGAGACTTCCGTCGTGGAAATCAACGGCGCCTATGTGCAATCGCATCCCGAGGCGCACGCCGGCCGGTTCGTTTGCCTGACCGTCATCGACAACGGGTGCGGGATGGAACGCAGCGTCCGGCAACGGATTTTTGAACCATTTTTTACCACCAAGGAGGTGGGGAAAGGGACCGGACTGGGACTGGCCACCGTTTACGGCATCGTCAAACAACATCGTGGCTGGCTGGAAGTCCAAAGTGAGCTCGGCGTGGGCACCACTTTCAAGGTGTTCCTGCCGGGCGCCGGTGAAGCCGGCCATCTGTTGGCCGCTTCCAAACCTGAATCCGAAACCGTCCAGGGAGGCCGGGAAACCATCCTTTTGACAGAGGATGAGCCGGACCTGCTGAAGTTGACGCAGGAGGTGCTCGAACAATATCACTATCGCGTGCTGCCGGCGGCCTCCGGCGCCGAGGCGTTGCGGGTTTGGGATGAACATCACGGGCAGGTTGATTTGCTCCTGACGGACATGATCATGCCCGGGGGCATGACGGGTGACCAACTGGCGGCGGAGTTGAAACGCCGTAAACCCAGCCTCAAAATCATTTATGCCAGCGGTTACAACTCCGCCTTTATGGGCAAGGATTTTGGTCAGGACAATATGACCTTTCTCGCCAAGCCCTATCAACCGCATCAGGTGGCGCAATTGATTCGGGATACCCTCGACGGTTCCCGGAAAGATCCCTGCCCGCCACCGATTCCAGCCCAGGGAACCTCGGCGCCGGTGAGCGTTCCTGTCTGAGCGGCGTGCCTCGGAAATCGTAGAAGCCTCGTTACCACCGCCCTGCATAAAGTTGGAATAACATTGTCAGTTTTTCCGCTGACCAGCCACTTATGCATGATATGATGACGATCAAAGCAATGTCCTTCGGGCAGACCAACGACGCTGAACTGGTGGGTGCGACCATGGCCGGAAATCGTGACGCTTTTGGGCAAATCGTCGCGCGGTATCAATCGCTCATCTGTTCGCTGGCTTACAGTGCCACCGGCAGCTTCGGCCAAAGCGAGGATCTGGCCCAGGAAACCTTCATTACCGCATGGAAACACCTCAGCCACCTGCGTGAACGCGATAAGCTCCGCGCCTGGCTTTGCGGCATTGCCCGCAACCGGATCAACAGCTTTCTCCGCCGGGAAGGCCGCGAGCCGGTCCGGGACGCCGAGCCGCTCGAAAATCTCGCCGAATCGCACGCCCCCGAGCCGTTGCCGCCCGATTACGTCATGAGCCGGGAGGAGGAGGCCATCCTCTGGCGTTCACTTCAAACCATTCCCGAAACCTATCGCGAGCCCCTGGTGCTGTATTACCGCGAATACCAGTCCGTCGAGCGCGTGGCGCAGGCGTTGGGATTGAGCGAGGAAGCCGTGCATCAACGGCTGTCGCGCGGGCGGAAATTATTACAGGAACAGGTGCTGGCGTTTGTGGAAGGCGCGCTGGCGCGGACAACGCCGGACAAGGCCTTCACGCTGGCGGTCATGGCCTCGCTGCCGGCGCTCACCTTTTCCGCCAAGGCCGCGACGCTGGGCGCCGCCGCCAAAGTTGGCACCACCGCCAAAACCGCCGGACTGATGGGCTGGTTCGGCGTGCTTCTCGGCCCGCTGGCCGTGTTTTTGCCCAATTATATTGCCTATCGCGTCACCCTCGCCGGGGCAGATTCAGATGAGGAACGCGCCGGCATCAAGTCGATTTTCGGCAAGCTTGGCGTGATTACTTTGGGATTATTCATTCCCATCGCGGCCATGGTCTTGTGGTTGTTGCGGAATCAAACGGACCGTTCGTTTTTGTCCGGCCTCTTTGCCTGCATTCTGGTCCTGATTTTTCTGCCGACGATGTTTGCCCTGACCTTCACCTCAAAGCAGAAAAGTCGTGAATATTATACGCGGATTCTGGCGCGGGAATATGCGGGGGTTTTTCCAAAATCAGCGTGGGAGTATCGCAGCCGGTTGAGCCTGTTCGGGCTGCCGCTTGTCCATATCCGTATCGGCGACCGGTTTGCCATCTTAAAAAAACCGGTCAAAGCGTGGGTTGCCGTGGGCAACTCTGCGGTGGGCGGGTTCTTTGCGTGTGGCGGAATGGCGATTGCGCCGTTGAGCCTCGGCGGTTTGTCCATCGGCGTGTTGTCACTGGGCGGTTTGTCCGTGGGGATCTTTGCCTTCGGCGGCATCGCCTTGGGCGTCTGGGCGTTATTTGGCGGGCTTGCCCTCGGTTGGCAGGCATTTGACGGCTGTTTTGCCATCGCGTGGAGTGCGGCCGTTGGAGTGTTTGCGTTGGCACACGATTTTGCCCTCGGTCACTTTGCCATCGCAGTGCAGGCCAACAACGAGGTCGCCAGACGATTCATCGAACCCAATTTGTTCTTCCGCGGTGCTGAGTTTGTGAATCACCACTGGCTCTGGCTGAATTTGTTTTGGGTGATTCCGTTCTTTGTCCTATGGCGCATTTCGCTCCGCGCCAAACCGGCAAAACAAAACTGAACTACCGGACTGTCTCCGCCAGTTCCTCCGCCGGATAGGTCCAGATTTCCGCGAGCGTCGGATGATAATGCGGCATCGCCGCCAGTTCCTGAACCGTCATGCGTTTGGCCATGGCCGCCACAATTTCATGGATCAATTCGCCACCGACCGGCCCGACGCACTCGCCGCCGATGATTTTTCCGGTTTTGGGGTCGGCGAGCAATTTCACAAAACCGTCCTTTGCCTCCATGATGAGCGATTTGCCGTGGTCATTGAAGGGATAGCTTGCGGCCCGATGCGGAATGTTGCGTGCTTTGGCCGCCTTTTCCGTCAGGCCAACGAATGCCACCTGCGGGTCGGTGAACACGACCGAAATCAACAGTCGGTAATCCATCGGGCGCCGCGCGTGAGGGTGGGCAATGTTGTAGGCCGCGACTTCGCCCTGCTGCACGGCGAGGTGCACAATTTCGTGCGGCCCGGTGCAATCGCCGGCCGTGTAAATGTGCGGCACGCTGGTTTGCATGAAGTGATTCGCGACAATCCGACCGTTTTCGGTTTTCACACCGGCCCTTTCCAGATCCAATGACGCCGTGTTCGGCACCCGGCCCAGCGCGAACAAAATGTCCTGTGCTGAAACGGAGATTGTTTTACCCTCATGCTCGAATAAAACCGTTTTCAATTTTCCTTTGCGTTTCACGTCAACCAGCTTGGTGCCGGTAAAAACCTTGACGCCTTCGCGGCGAAACACCTTCTCGATTTCCGCTCCCGCATCGGTGTCGAACTCCTTCAAAAGATGTTCGCTGCGCTGAATAAGCGTGACCTTGACGCCGAAGCGCACAAAGAATTGCGCGAGCTCGCAAGCGATCGCCCCGCCGCCGAGAACCGTCAGCGATTCCGGCAATCGTTTGAGTGCGAGGGCGTCATCGCTGGTGAGATAACCAACTTTGCGGAGCGCGGGCAGGGGCGATGGCGCAACGCTTGAGCCGGTCGCGATGACAAAATGTGTTGCTGTGATTTTGGCAGGGACGCGCTGCCGCGCATCCTGGCCGACCAGCCGGTCGGCCCTGCCGAGTTCCACCGTGTGCTCGTCCAGAAACCTTGCCCTGGCCCGGATGAACTTGAATTTGCCGGTATGGAGCTGCTTTGCCCGGTAATCGGCAAAATCATTGATCAGCAAATTCTTCCGCGCCATCACCTTCTTAAAATCGAAACCGACCTTTCCGGCGCGAATGCCCCAGGGCTCGGAATGGCTGGCGAGGTGCATCACTTCCGCCGCATAAAGCAGCGCCTTGGTGGGCATGCAGCCGCGCAGGATGCACAGCCCGCCGACCTCGTCGCCACCTTCGATGACAACGGCTTTCAAACCCGCGGCGGCGGCGGTTCTGGCCGCCGCGTAACCACCACTGCCACCGCCCAGGATTGCCACGTCAAAATCAAACCGGTTCATGCCGGTAGGATGGAAGCGATTTCAAATTTGACAACCCGATTCAACCGTTTAACGATGGAACGATAAACGAACCATGAGCGACATTATTTATCCCCGCAGCCCGCGCGAAACGATGGATGGCTGGATGTATCTGCCGCGTTACCTTGACAAAATCCGCCTGCATCTGGCGGGCAAACTGCACGCCGATTATCAGGAAAATCTTGGCAAAGGCTTTGATGCCCTGTGGCTCAAATACGCCGGGGTCACGCACGAACAAATGATTGACCTGGTGAAAAAATCCATCACCGACGGCGAAATCTGTGACTGGGTGCGCCAGAACGTAAAAAAAGCGCCGGCGGACAAGGCGGCCCACGCGCGGGACATGTTGAGCCGTCCGCTGCCGGGTGACGAAGCCGCCCACGCGCGGTTGAAAATGCGCAAGGAACAATGCGGCGGTTCGCACCGGGACGACGTCAAAACCTTTGTGGACGTGATCGACCTGGACGAGAAGCGGATTTAACCCGAATTCCGAAGTTGCCGGTGGTGGCGGGTTGGCTGAGGGCGCCCCGGAGTGCGCCCGTCCTCGGGCGCAGCCACAGGCTTGTTTTCAGCGACAGGATAGTTTCCAACGGCTCACCCATCCCACGCTGCTGCGGCCGGGCCGACCGCACTCCGCAAACGCAGAAATTTAACTTCGGTTTTCGGGTTTAAAGCTAAAAACGAGCCGGCCACAGCGCCGCGCTTGGGGGGCACGGCTCATCTCTCCAAGCTCCCATGCAAACTGGTGATGGCCGTGACGCCATTACCCCAAACGGCGTATTATTTAGTTACGTCCTGTTTTTTCGCTTCCCAGTCGCGGGTCTGAGCTTCGCCGTCCCGGGTGAATTCGATTTTGCCCTTGATAGTGCCGTCCGCAATCGTGCCGGAATATTTGTTCGTGAACGTATTGTCGTTGAACGAGCGCACCACGGAGAACGAAACGTCCGCTCCCGCGGCTTTGCCGTCGATAATATCCATGCTGTTGATCTGGCCGCCGCGTCCCGGCGCCGTCAGTTTGCCCGTCAGCGTGTCACCCTCCAGCTTCAGCACCAGGGTGTTTGTCCGGTCCGGACCACCATTGCGGCCGGGCATGGTCCAAACATAAGTACCCGAGGGATCCGTGGTTTTGTCATCAGCCCAGGCCTGAACCAAAACCCCTGTCAGGAGCAAGGTGCTGGCCAATACTTTTGCGAATTTGTTTAACTTCATGAGTTTATTGTGGTTGCTTGAGTTGCCCCTTAAATGCATTCCAACAGCGCATCGGGGTGAATTACTGAAGGTAAGACCGTCGCCGGTGTCAAAAGGTTACACGCTTGGGTAAGCCAGCCGATAACCGTTCTTCACGACCAACTTCCAGTTCAAACTTTTACCTCGCTGAACTGGATCATGGGCTCGATCGAAGTGTAGTTTGGAATGTCACCCATTATCTCCGCCGCCTGCGGGCCAAACGCAGCCTAAAAGGTGCTGATGGATTCAAATGTGAAGTACACCATCATCACAAATGCCGGAGGTGGGGCCGGCGACGCCCTGATCAACGGAGGTGGTCTTTGCGGCAGCGCCTGGCTTGCTCACGACCATCGGCAGGTGCTTGGCAAAGTAATAAAGCGGTGTCGAATCGTGCACCTGGTTGGTTTGGGTAAAGGACGCTGACTTTGATCATAATTTGGTTGGTTGAGGGTGGCTCCAAACCGTTTGCCAAACGCTTGTCATCCGGACCCTCATGCGCGGCCGACGCTTGGGTTTGCCCCTAAATTGTTCTTTGGTTCACTGGCCGGCGTAGAAGGCGTCCACCTTGGCGGCGACGTCCTTGTAGCCGATGTCCATCTCGTAGATAAGCTTGAACTGTTCGACGGCGTCCGCTTTTTTACCCATGCTCTCGAGCACACAGCCGAGGTTGTAAACCATCTCCTTCTTTTCGTCGTCAAAGACGGGTTTTTCCTTGATGGCGTTCTGTAATTGGCGCGCGGCCATGTCGTACATCTTGCGTTTGGCATAGCACTGCGCGAGATAGTTCATCGCCAAAAGGCGTTTGTGCGGGTTGCCCTGCGCCTTCTGGAATTCCTGGATGGCCTCGGTGATTTTGCCCGCCTCGAAATATAACTTGCCCATTTCAAACCGGATCATCAGGTCGGTCGGGTATTTTTCCACGCGCTGCTGACATTCGGTGAGCTGGTAGTTTAACTTCTCGGTCTGGATTTTGGCCGACTGTTCCGCGTAGTCGGGCGCGGCGGGGTCGAGTTGCTCCAATTGAAAGTCGTACTTGCGCACGACAGTTTTGGCCATGGCGAGTTCGAGTGACGAATCGCCGCCGAGGTCGGAATTCTTGACGCGGCCAAAAAGTTCCAAGGCGCGGTCGAATTGATTCTTTTGGGTGTAAAGCTCGGCGAGGGAACGGATGAGCTTGAGATTCTCCGGCTCGGTTTGCAGGCGGGTTTCGTATTCGTTGATGAGCCGTTCGGTGGTGTCCTCGCTTTTCACGACCCGTTTTTCCTGTTCGAGCGAGACGGCCTCCTTTTTGTCCTTCAAAATGTCGCGGTAGGAACCCTTGCCGCCTTCGAGGGCGCCATAACCGCCCTCGTCGAGGGTTTTGCGCGCGGACAAATCCTTGAGCGCCTGTCCCAGCTCGCCGTCATTCGGCGAACTGCGCAACAGTTCCATCAGGACCTGTTCGGCGCGCCGGGTATCGCCGCCGCCGACGACCAGCGAGTTCGCAAATTCAACCGCCAGGCATTTGTCCTTGGGCGAATTTTTCACCAGAATCTCCAGGGACATGACGCCCGTGCGCGGCAATTCGAGCGCCTGCGCGGCCTGCACGATCAGACGGTGTCCGGCGGTGCTGTTGGGGTCGCTGTTCAAAATCTGCTCGGCGATGGCGAGGGCGCCGCCGGGATTGTTGCGCAAGGCGAGCTGGCCTTTGGCCACGAGCGGCGAGGAACTGGCGCCGCTCAACATTTTCTTAAAAAAACCGCCGCCGCCGCCGGCCTTGCGGCCCTGGATTTCGCGCAGCGCCTTGCGGCCATCGAAGAATCCCGGTTCCTTTTCCAGCACCTGATTGTAAAGCGCGATGGCGTAATCGTAGTTTTCCCGTTGCGCGGCCTCGGTGGCCTTGGTGTACAGGACCCGCGCGTCCCGCGAAATTTCATTGATTTCTTTTTCTGCCATGATGTCTGCGATGTTGGGTTAAGATTGCTTCTGGCCGGTTAAAAATCAATCCCGAAGACTGGTCAACCGCATTGCGCCCGGTGCCGGAGCGCGTGGTCCACCAGCACCAGCGCCGTCATGGCCTCCACCATCGGCACGGCGCGCGGCAGGACGCAGGGGTCGTGCCGTCCGCGGCCCTTGAGGGTCGTGTTGTGGAGGCGCACATCCACGGTGTTCTGCGGATGCATCACCGTGGCCACGGGTTTGAAGGCGACCCGAAAAAAAATCGTCTGCCCGTTGGAAATACCACCCTGAATGCCCCCGGAAAAATTCGTGGTGGTGAATACCGTTCCGCGTTTCGCGCGGAACGGGTCGTTGTGCTGGCGGCCGGTGAGCAGGATGCCGCCGAAACCCGAGCCGATTTCAAACGCCCTGGACGCGGGCAGACTCAGCATCGCCTTGGCCAGGTCGGCTTCGAGTTTGTCGAACACCGGTTCGCCCCAACCCACCGGCACGCCGCGCGCAACTCCTTCCACGATGCCGCCGACGGTGTCGCCCACCCGCCGCATCTGCTCGATGAGCCGGATCATTTTTTCCGCCGTCGGGCGGTCGGGGCAGCGGACGATGTTGGCTTCGACATCCTTGAGTTTCACCCGGTCCGGGTTCACGTTGGCGATGATTTTCTGGACTTGTTTGACATAGGCCAGGGTTTCCACGCCGAACTGTTCGCGCAGGATTTTTTTGGCGATGGCGCCGGCCGCGACGCGGCCGACGGTTTCGCGGGCGCTGGCGCGGCCGCCGCCCTGCCAGTTGCGAATGCCATATTTGGCAAAGTACGTGAAGTCCGCATGCGACGGGCGGAACTTTGTTTTCATTTCCGCGTAGGCTTCGGGGCGGGCATCCGTGTTTTTGACCCACAGGCAGATGGGCGTGCCCAGCGTCCGGCCCGCGAAGGTGCCGGAAAGGATTTGCACCGTGTCGGATTCCTGGCGCGGCGAAACGATTTTGGATTGGCCGGGCCGGCGCCGATCCAGGTCGGGCTGGATGTCGGCCTCGGAAAGCTTGAGGCGCGGCGGGCAGCCGTCCACGACCACACCCACGCCGCCGCCGTGGGATTCGCCCCACGTCGTGATGCGGAACAATTGTCCGAAGCTGCTGGCCATGGCGGACCATGATGGGGAAAAAGTGACGCGGGGTCAAATCTGGTTCGTCTTATTCTTAATCCTGATCTTAATCGCAATCCGTGCTAGGGAAGATCACGATTACGATGACGATTAAGATTAAGACCTGAAACAATCCCGCTTGAAACTTGGAACCTGAAACTTGAAACTCTCCGCCACATGAATCGCATTACGGAAGGTTTTGCGCGGCTCAAGCGCGCGGGCAAAAAAGGCTTTATCGTCTATATCGGCGCGGGTGATCCGAATCTGGAAGCCACGCGCGAGCTCGCCCTGGCCTTTGACAAGGCGGGTGTGGATGCTTTGGAACTGGGCGTGCCGTTCAGCGATCCGCTGGCCGATGGGCTGGTGAATCAACTCGCCGCTCAACGCGGCCTCGAATCCGGCACCACGCCACCCAGGGTTCTGGCCACCGTGGCCGCCATCCGCAAAAGCTCGGAAATTCCCATAATTCTCTACATTTATTATAACCTCATTCACCGCGTGGGACTGGCGTCATTCATCCGGGACGCGGCGGAGGCTGGCGTGGACGGTTTGCTGGTGCTCGATTTGCCACCGGAGGAGTCCGTTAATTATGAGGCGCTTATGAGCCAGGCGGGCTTATGCAACATTTACCTGGTGGCGCCTACAACACCGGAAGACAGGATTGAATTCATCGTCAAGCGCGGCAGCGGATTTATCTATAATATTTCACGCGAAGGAGTTACGGGGATGCAAAAGCAGGTCGCTTCCAATTTAGCGCAACAGATCGCCAAAATTCGCGCGCATACAAAATTACCCATCGCCGTGGGGTTTGGCGTGTCCACGCCGGAGCAGGCCAAGGCCGCCGCCGCCGCTGCGGACGCCGTTGTGGTCGGCAGCGCGGTTGTAAACCAAATCGCCCTACACGGCAAATCGCCGGATCTGGTCATTAACGTCGTTAAATTCGTAAAATCAATCGTGCAAGTAATTGATTAACAGCATGATAGAACAATAAAAGCTGCTTTGAAGATTGCCCGCAGATGCCGGTGCCAACAGGATTAGCTCTGATTACTTCCCAAACGCCATTTATTCATTAAAAATCTCTTGACTCCAATAGAGCACTATGATAAAACTGTCACATATACAAGAAACCAAACGAACAGCAAGGCTGTAGTCGGCTTTTGGTGGACTGTAGTAAAAAGTAACAACTGTATAAACTCTATGAAAAATCATTCAGACGGTAAAATTCAATTGAGAAATGACCGTGGCACGTGGCTCACGGTTGCAGCGATTATGTCGGGCTGTGCGTTGGCCACCAGCGCCGGTGCGCTTGGAATCTCGGACAGCACGTCAGCGCCTTCTGCCAACATTCTGGCGTCCCAACTCACTGATTTAGGTCCGGGAGCGCAGGATAACGGCCGGGATTACATGAATAACGGCGGTACGGTTGGTCAGACTTTTACGGTTGCTGCCAACAGCACGCTTGGTGGTATCACTGTTTTGGGTCGCGGCGATTCCGCATTGTACTGGGGTGGCTCACCCTCGGGACCGCAACCTTTCGTTGCCGGCGTGACTTGGGGCATTCAGATTTCCAGTGTGAATACCGTGACGGGCGCACTTACCCCCTTGGACAATGAAGTTAACCAAACGTGGGTACCCACTGGTGGTGGTGCGGGTGATACCAGGTATCTTACTTATGGTTTGGCAACTCCGGTTTCCTTGGTCGCGGGACAGGAATACGCCTTCAATTTGTTTGTTAATGACATTAATGTGACCAGCGGTAGTGACGTTGGCGCTGTCGGTCAATCTTGGTTCGGGTTGGCCCATGGGACCGGCGATGCCACTGCTACTCAATACGCTCAGAATAGCAACGGTAGTTTGGATGGTTCGGTTCCTGGGCCGATTGATGCATACGGTGCTTTTGCCACTCCGAACCCCGGTGGTTATAGCTATGTTTTTGCTGCGCTCGGAGTTCCGGAACCCACTACTCTGGCCTTGATTGGTCTGGGAGGTCTGGGATTGATTGCCGCACGTCGTCGTCGCGCCTGACGTTGTTCTAAAGAGTTTACAGTTACAGCCCCCGGCTTTATGAAAGCCGGGGGTTTTCTGTTAGGCGGCATTTGCTCCAGGACTTAAATGGCAGTCTGCACGGTTTTCAAATGATCAAACGGGTCGTCATTCTGGGCGGCGGCAGCGCGGGCTTTATCGCCGCGCTGGCGCTTAAGCGTAAACTACCCAATCTCGAGGTGCTGGTAATCCGGTCCAAGGATATCGGCATTATCGGCGTTGGCGAAGGCTCCACCCCCGGCTTGACCCGTTTTTTTCACGAATATCTCGGCATGAATGTTAAGAAATTCTTTGCCATTGCCCAGCCGACCTGGAAGCTGGGTCTTCGGTTTTTGTGGGGCCCTCGTCCCTATTTCAATTACACCTTCTCGTTGAAACAGATAAATGGAGAGGTGAAGCAACTGCCAAGGGTCAAGGCCTATTATTGCTGGGATGAGATGGAATACGAAGACCCGTTATCCGCGCTCATGTCGCAGAACCGGGTCTTTGGAAAAGGCCCCACGGGTGATCCGCTGTTGCATCTCTCCGTCGCCTATCATGTGGAGAATGAGAAATTTGTCAGTTTTCTGGAGGGATATGCGGTGGCGCTGGGCGTTACCATTCTGGATGACAAAGTAATCGAAGTGGAGCAGAACGAGGCGGGCGTGGCGGCGCTGTGTCTGGAATCGGGCCGGCGGGAAACGGCTGACCTTTATCTGGATGCGTCCGGTTTTGCGTCCGTGCTTTTGGGTAAGGCGTTGGGTGAGCCGTTCGTGAGTTATGACAAGACCTTGTTTTGCGACCGCGCGGTAGTGGGTGGCTGGGATCGTAAAGACCCGGAAGACATGGTCATCAAGCCTTATACCACCTGCGAGACGATGAATTGCGGCTGGTGCTGGCAGATTGAACACGAAAACCGGATCAACCGCGGTTACGTTTACAGTTCCGGATTCATTTCGGACGAGGAGGCGGAAAAGGAATTCCGGATGAAAAATCCGAAAGTCGGGCCGACGCGGATTGTCCGGTTTGTTTCCGGGCGTTATCGGAATGTGTGGGTTAAGAACGTGGTGGGTATCGGGAATGCCTGCGGGTTTGTTGAACCCTTGGAGGCCACAGCGCTGGGCATCATTTCGGGTCAGTGTTCGATCCTGGCGGAAACGCTCCAGGAACTTGAAGGCGAAGCCACGCCGGTGCTGCGAAAACAATTCAACCGTTATCAAGCCCTCATCTGGGATGATATCCGGGATTTCCTGTCCCTGCATTACCGGTTCAACAAACGGATTGATACGCCCTTCTGGCGGCATTGCTGGGAGGCAACCGACCTCGGGGGCGCGGCCGACTTGGTCGAGGTTTATCAAGATGGCGGTCCCTCCGTGTGGCTGAGGTTGCACACCACGATCGAAAAGCCCAGCCAGTTCGGCACAAACGGGTACCTGGCCCTGCTCATTGGACAAAAGGTGGAATATCGCGAGCGTTACCAGCCGTCGGCCGACGAACTGCGCGTCTGGAATGCCGAAAGGCATAAAAATCAAGGCCTGGCGATGCGCGGACTGACGGTCAGGGAGACGCTGAAAAAAATCCGTTCGCCGAACTGGGAATGGCGGAGGTCGTAAACGCGTTGTTTTTTCAATAATCCGAAAACAGATTTTGCGTTTCTTGTTTTGTCGGTGTTCAATCAACCGAAATGAAAGCGCAACCTGACCTTAAAGACCGTTTTGTCATCATCATGGCGGGTGGGCGCGGCGAACGTTTCTGGCCGGTAAGCCGGGGGCAGAGGCCCAAGCAGTTGCTCACGTTGCTCGGCAAAAAGTCCTTTTTGCAATCGGCCGTGGACCGTGTCCTGCCGCTGGTTCCCGCCAAAAACATTTTTGTCATCACCAACGCGGCGCAATTGCCGGAAGTCCGTAAACAGCTTCCCAAAGTCCCCAGGGCCAATCTCGTCGCCGAACCCATCGGTCGCGATACCTGCGCCGCCGTCACTTTGGGTGCGGCGCTGGTGGGCGCGCGGTCCACAACGGGGGTCATGGCCGTGCTGCCCGCGGACCACGTCATTCCCGATGAGAAAAAATTCCAGCAGGTATTAAGCGATGCGTTCGACCTGGCGTCACGCGGCCGGGCCATCATCACCATCGGCATCAAGCCGGCCGGGCCGGACACCGGCTACGGGTACATTCAAGTTGGCCAGGAATTACCGCCGGCCCAAGGCGCGAAGAAAACGAAGACGGCGTTTTTCCGCGCGGAACGCTTTGTCGAGAAACCCGATTTCCATCGGGCGCTGGAATACGTCAACAGCGGCCAGTACCGCTGGAACGCCGGGATGTTTGTCTGGTCATTCGTGACGGTCACGGAAGGGTTGCAGAAGCATCAGCCGGAGATGTACGCCGCGTGCCAGCGCTGGTTCAAGGTGGCCACGCAACCGGCCAAACTCGCCAGGGTGCTGGCAAAGGAATATCCCGGCATTAGAAAGCTTTCGATTGATTACGCGCTGATGGAGCATGCGCAAAACGTCATTGTGGCGGATGGCACGTTTGCCTGGGACGATCTCGGTTCCTGGACGGCGCTGGCACGGCATCTCCAACCGGACGCCGAAGGCAATTGCGTGGTGGCGGATTTCATTCACGTGGACGCCGCGCGCAACATCATCTTCGATGCGCGGACCGGGGGCCGGCGCACGCCGATTGCCGTGGTTGGTTTGCGCGATTCGATTCTGGTTCAGACCGATGACGCGGTGTTGCTCGCGCACAAAAGTCAGGCGCAGAAGGTCAAGGAGCTGGTCCGGAAACTGGGCGACGATGCGAGGTTTAAGAAATTAATTTAATTCATGGTCGGGGCCAGGGGTCCGGATTGCAACCTTTCCCCAGACCATCTTGCCGGCTATTCATAGCCAAACGCCCTGATAAATGGATCCAGCTTTTCCAGGTGCGGTTCAAGATATTTCTGGTAATTTCGCCAGCGCCCGACGGCGCGTTTATAGACGGGCTGGATCACGTCGGCGTAGGTCGGGGAGCGCACCACTTTCTTCCGGGCATGTTCGTAAAAGGCCAGCACGCGCGAATCCCACGGCACGCCCAGAAAATCCAGCGTCCGGCGTGCCACGGATTCCAGATCATCCACCATGTCCTCGTAACGCACTTCGAGATAGGGATTCTTGATCAGCGGCTTCAGCGTCAGCCAAATTCCCATCACCCGGGTGTATCGCTCAACCGCGCCCGCCAGGTCCAGATAGTTCACGTTGCCGATACTCAGGGGCCACAGCGGCAGCACGAAACAGCTCAAGACGACGTCGCGTGGATCCCGCAACGCCACCAGGAGTTTTATTTCCGGAAAGAAACGGACCAGGGCAATGATCAACTCCTGAAACGCGGGATTTTTATCAATCAGCAGGCGGTGGCCAACCGGTTTGCCAAGGTACGACGCCATCGAACGAAAATAGCTTTTACGAGCCTCACGCAAGGTTTTGGTTTGAGCCGCTTCCAATCCCGCCAGCATGGAGGTGCCGGGGGGCAGGCTTCGCGTCAGAAAATCGTAGGCCTTGTAGTAAAAAAACCACGTTTCTTCCGCCGAAACAATGTCGGGGTGCGAATCAAGCACCTGTTCCAGCAAGGTGGTCCCGGAACGGGCGTGCCCGCCCAAAAATGCCAGGCGATGGGCCGGTTGCAGATCCGGGCCGGAATCAAACCAACGCTGGAACATTTCAGCCGAGACGTTGTTTTGCATCTCCTGCAGGTTTCTGATCATGGATTGCAACTGGGCAAGCAGGGGCGGCGCATCCGGAAGCAGCAAGGCCTTGGCTTTCAAAAATGCAGTCATGGCCTCGTCGTAACGCCCCTGACGGTCATAAATCCCGCCCAGCTCATAGCAGCCCCGGACTTGCCACTCGCGATCGGCGGCCGTCAGGATGGGGCGCAGCGACTGTTCGGCTTCGACCAGTCGCCCCGCCTGCCGGTATACTTTTGCCTGGGTGAGGCGGGCCGAAGGGCAGGCGTTGTCTAAATGCAGGGCGCGCTCCGCCATGGCGGCGGCGTCTTCCGGGCGGTGAAGGCGTTCGTATAGTTCCGCCAGCCGGGCGACGGTGTCCGGCGCGGCATCGGGTTGTTCGACCGCGCGCCGGAAGTAATCCTCGGCCATTTGGTGTTTGCCGAGTTCAAGGGATAACCGCCCGATGGCCGCCAGAGCCTCCGTTTTATGCGGTGCCATGCGAACAACCTGTTCAAAGCAGCGTTTGGCTGCCGTGTAGTCGTAATTAAAACCGTGAGTGCGGCCCAACTGGAGCAGGAGCTGCCAGTTGGTGGGATCCATCCGGCTGGCCTGATCGAAAAGTTTGATGCCTTGGGTGAAGTCACCGCGCAGGCAGCACTCATTGGCGGCCTGAATCATCCGGTTCAAGTTGTCAACGGAAGCCAACGGCGGTGGTTTCATCTGCGGATAAATTGAGATGCCGCTGCGGTTTGCGCAAGCAGTCTCTGCAACGCAAGGGGTTAGTGGCTGGTTTTACCAACGATGAATCCGCTGAAGTCCCGCCGTTCCTTGAATTTTCAAATTGGAACACTATGTCCCTTAAACGCGGCTTGACCTTTTCGTTCCATAAGGCAGACTATCCGGCTCGATTTACAATTTATGCAGCACATTAGAAACTTAGCCATCATCGCGCACGTGGACCACGGCAAAACGACGCTCGTGGATTGCCTGCTCAAGCAGTCCGGCACTTTCCGTGAAAACCAGCATGAGTCGCAGGATGAGCGCCTGATGGATTCGATGGATTTGGAAAAGGAAAAGGGCATCACCATCCGCGCCAAGAACGCCGCGTTCAAATACAAGGATTACCACATCAACATCGTGGATACGCCCGGTCACGCCGATTTCGGCGGCGAAGTCGAGCGCATCATGAACATGATCGACGGTGTGCTGCTGGTGGTGGATGCCGCCGAGGGTCCGCAGGCGCAGACGCGCTTTGTGCTCCGCAAGGCGCTCGAAGCCGGCGCCAAGCCGATTGTGGTCATCAACAAGATTGACCGCGAGAACGCCAATCCAAAGAAGGTGCTCGACCAGGTTTTTGAGCTGTTCATTTCGCTCAATGCCACGGATGAGCAACTGGATTTTCCGTTTGTCTATTGCTCGGCCAAGGACGGTTACGCAAAGATGGATTTGAGTCACGTCAGCGGGACGATGGAGCCGTTGTTTGACGCGATTGTTAAACACATTCCGTCCCCGCGGGCCAAGGCCGGCGACGGTTTCCAGTTGCTGGTCGCGAACCTCGATTACTCGGATTACCTCGGCCGGATCGCGTTCGGCAAAATCATGGCAGGCAAGCTGAAGGTGGGCGACGCGGCGTGCTGCCTGCATGGCCATGGCAAAATTTCGCAGGGCAAAATCACGATGATTTACCACTTCGAAGGCTTGAAACGCATCGAGGTGCAGGAGGCGCACGCCGGTGACATCGTTGGCGTCACCGGTTTTGAGGAAGTATTCATCGGCGAAACCATCGCGGACAAGCCGGAGCGCGGGGCGCTGCCATACATCCCGATCGACCCGCCGACGATCCAGATGGAATTCGCCGTGAACGACGGTCCGCTGGCCGGCCAGGACGGCAAGCTGGTCACCGCGCGGCACATCTGGGAACGGCTGCAAAAGGAAATCCGCACCAACGTCGCCTTGCGCATCAAACAGACCAGCGACCCTAAGATATTTGAGGTCGAGGGCCGCGGTGAAATGCAGATTGCCATCCTGGTGGAACAAATGCGGCGCGAAGGCCACGAGGTGCTGGTGTCACGTCCTGAAGTTCTCTACAAAAAGGACGCCGCGGGCAACATGCAGGAGCCGATTGAAAAGTTGTTCCTCGAAATCCCGCAGGAATTCATGGGCGCCATCATGGAAAATCTTTCGGGCCGCAAGGCCGAGATCACCAACATGAACCATCATGGTGACCAGGTGACCATCGAGGCATTGATTCCCATGCGCGGGTTGATCGGGTTCGAGACCGACCTGGTGAACCAGACGCGCGGCCTCGGCGTGATGAGTCATCTGTTTCACGAATACGGCGCCGACCGCGGGGAAATTGCCGCGCGCAAGAACGGGTCGCTCGTGAGCATGGAAAGTGGCGAGGCGATGGCCTATGCGCTGAACATGATTCAGGAACGCGGCCGGCTGATGGTGGGGCCGGGCGAAGCCATTTACGCCGGCATGATCGTGGGCGAGAACGCGCGGGAAAACGACATTCCCGTGAATCCCTGCAAGGCGAAACGGCTGACCAACATGCGTTCGCAGGGCGATGGCAAGGGCATCCAACTCAGTCCACCGTACAAGCTCTCGCTCGAACGGGCGCTGGAATACATCGGCTCGGACGAATACGTGGAGGCCACGCCGAAAAACCTCCGGCTCCGAAAGAAAATCCTCGACGAAACGCAGCGCAAACGCGCCGAGAAATCACGGGTGATAAAAATTCTGACGGAATGACGCAATGCGTCACCGGTTCAACCGGGTTTGCCCTTGTATTCCATGCCGATGAGGCACACGTCATCGGCAAATTCATGGTCCACGGAGAAACCGCCGATGGCGGCCAGTAATTCGTCGAACAACTGTGCGGCGGGCTTTTGCAGGCGGGCTTTCACGTCCATGATCATTCGTTCCTGGGAATATAATTCCTCGTTCGGTCCCTGGACCTCATAGAGGCCGTCGGTGAACAGCATCATGAGATCGCCGGGCGCGAGGTTGATCTCGGTGGTTTGATACGGCGGGTTTTCGAACAGGCCGAGGGCGGGCTGGCTTTTGCCGGAAACGTTGACGAGCGGTTCGACGCGGTCGGTCGAGCGGCGCACGAGCAGGGGTTTGGGATGGCCGGCGTTGGCAAAGCGCATGACCCCGGTGCGCCAGTTGGCGACGAGATAAAACGCCGTGGTGAGCATCGGCGAACCGGTGGTCTTCAGGATGGTGAACAGGTCGGCGTTCAGCTTGCGCAAAAACAATCCCGGGTCCTGCGCAATGGGTTTCAATTCCTCCACCAGCGCCCGAATCATGGCGGTCACCAGCGCCGCGCGCATGCCGTGTCCGGTCACGTCGCAAATAAAAACCCCGGCCACGTCCTCCGACAACGCGGAAACACTGAAAAAATCGCCGCTGACGGTTTCTGCCGGCTGATAGCGGTGCACGAACTGCAGGGCGCTTTGTTCCGGCGGGGCATGATGGGGAAAGGTGGGATACTGTTGTGGCAGCATGGCGGACTGGATTTCGCGCGCCATGTGGAGGTTTTCCTCCATCAACAGGTTCTTGGTGCGCAATTCCTCGCGGCTCCGGGCCAGTTCGGTGTTCGCGCGGCGGATTTGTTCCTCGGCAAGTTTTTGCGCCGTGATATCCCAGAAAATCCCCTGCAAACCAATGATGCTGCCATCCGCGCTATATAGCGGCGTTTTGACAACCTGCACGATGGTTTTCTCCTGTCCCAACGGCTGATGCTCTTCGATGATTTCGTAGGTCTGGCCGGTTTCCATGACGCGCCGGTCATCCTTCTCATATTTCTCGGCCAGTTCCTTCGGGAAAAAATCAAAATCCGTCTTGCCGAGGATGTCCTCCAGTCGGCATTTGTAATGTTTGCAATATTGCTGGTTGGCGAACGTGAACCGGCCCTGCAGGTCCTTCCGGAACACGTTTTGGGGCATCGTCTCGACCAGCGAATGATAAAGGGATTCCGAGTTCCGCAGGTTCATCTCGGTTTGCCGGCCCTGGGTGATGTCCTCGACCGAGCCTTCGTAATAAAGCAGTTTGCCATGGGCGTCGCGGACGGCGCGGCAATTTTCCGAAATCCAGATGGTGGAGCCGTCCTTGCGGTAAATCTGCGATTCGAAGCCAATGATGGTGTCGCTGGACTGCATCATGCGGACAAATTCATCGCGCCGCGCCGGGTCCACGTACAGGCTGCGCCCGATGTCCTTGATGCTCGCCATCAATTCCACCGGCGAGTCGTAGCCATAAATGCGAGCCAACGCCACGTTCGCCAGCAAATAATGTCCGTCGGTTGTGGTGCGGAAGATGCCTTCCACCAGATGGTCGAACAGGCCGTAGTAATTTTCCCGCTCCTTGAGCAGGGCGGCCTGCTCGTGCTGGCGTTCCATCGCGCAGCGAATCACCGGTTCCAGCGCCCGCTCGCCGAATTGTTCCTTGGCAAAATATTCCTGGGCGCCGGCCCGGACCACTTCCACGGTAAACGCTTCGTCATGGGTCGGGCCAAAAACCACCATCGGCACGGTCGGCACCTTGGCGGTGAAAAATGTGACTTGAAACAGGCCGGCGGCGTTGGCGGAGGGCAGTTCGAACAGGACGGCATCAAACGAATGGGCCGACAGCTTGGCGAGCCCGGCATCCAAGGCTGCCACGGTGACAATTTCAACGGGTTGCCCCTCGTCGCGGAGTTTGCCGGCCACGGCACTTGCGAAACGCTCGTCTCCGGCAATCAACAGCACTTTCAACAATTCAGATTCCATATTGTGAACCGGTCCAACGCCATACGTCAGGGCCGGTTCAGTTCCACCCGTCAGCGATGAACATACTGATTTCACGCGCCACCGCAAGTGAGTTGCGTGCCCGGCGGTTTTTTGGTTCAATGGGGTTGCATGAACAGGCGCCTGCACTTCACGGGACCGGTCTCTTCAAACGGTTTATGCGCCCACCCGAAAGCACCGCAGCGCCGGCGATTTTTGGCCCCACCACAATGCGTAACCTGAAATTATGAAAACCTACCCGCCTGCAGATATCCGGAATTTTGCCATCGTCGGCCATGCGTCGTCGGGCAAGACCATGCTCAGTGAAGCGATGCTCGCGTGCGGCGGCGTCATCAACCGCATGGGTCGCATCGCCGACGGCTCCACCGTGTCCGACTATCACGTCAGCGAGAAGAACCGGCAGATTTCGGTGTCGGCGTCCCTGCTGCACACGGAATGGGCGGGCAAAAAATTCAACCTCATTGACACGCCGGGTTACCTCGATTTCATCAGCGAAGGCCTGGGCGCGTTGCGCGTCGGCGATTTTGCGCTGGTGGTGGTGCACGCCCAGCACGGCCTCGGCGTGGGCACCGAACGGGTTTGGAATTACGCGACCCAGTACGGCATTCCCAAGATGATCGTCGTCAACGCCATGGACAAGGAGAACGTGGATTTCGACGCGGTGGTCAGGCAATTGCAGGAGCGGTTCGGGCGGCACGTGTTTCCCCTGAACCATCCGGTGAATCCCGGCCCCGGTTTCAACCAGGTCCTGGACGTGTTGCGCAATGAAATGGTGACCTACCAGACCGATGCCAGCGGCAAATACCGGGAGGAACCGGCCACCGGCGAATGGGAGGCCAAGGTCAAGGAATTGCACCGCCAGCTCATCGAACACATCGCCGAGTCGGACGACGAGCTGATGAGCAAGTTCTTTGAGAAAGGCGGTTTGTCGGAGGAGGAATTCCGTGCGGGCATCCACACGGCAGTCCAGCGGGAATTGTTCATCCCCCTGTTTGTCACCTCCGCGGAAAACAACATCGGCGTGGCGCGCCTGATGGATTTCATCGCCAAGTACGGGTCATCGCCGGCTGACCGCAAGAAGGTCAAGGCAATAGATTCCAATGGCCGGGAAACGGAGGTGGGCTTGGACGATCCGGAGACCGTCGCCTACATCTTCAAAACCATGTCCGAGGCCCATTTTGGCGAGTTGTCGTTTTTCCGCGTTTACGCCGGCTCGGTTTCCTCGGGCAAGGATTTGTTCAACAGCGACCGGAAGGTGAACGAGCGCATCGGACAGATTTACCTGCTCAACGGCCAGACGCGCGAGGCCGTTCCCACACTCGGCGCGGGCGATATTGGTACGGTGGTGAAACTCAAGGACACCCACACCGGCAACACCTTGTGCACCGCCAAACACCCGGTGACGCTGTCGAAGGTTGTCTATCCCAAGCCGAACATCCACGCCTCGCTTGTGGCCAAGGTCAAGGGCGAGGAGGACAAAATCGCTTCCGGCCTTGCCGCGTTGCGCGAGGAGGACCCGACGTTTCTTTACGTGGTGGATTCGGAACTGCATCAGACCATTATTTCCGCCCAGGGCGAACTGCATCTGGAGGTCGTCGCCGACCGCTTGCGTCGCCGGCATAACGTGCACGTCGAACTCGCCGAACCCCGCGTCAAATACCGGGAGACCATCAAGGGCCGGGGCGATTCCAAGCATCGCCACAAAAAACAGACCGGCGGCGCGGGGCAGTTCGCCGAGGTCTGGATGCGCATCGAACCCAAGCCGCGCGACAGCGGCGTCGAGTTCACCAATTCACTCGTTGGCCAGAACGTGGACCGCGTATTTGTGCCGTCGGTGGAGAAGGGGGTGAATCAGGCTTGTACCGAGGGCATCCTGGCGGGGTGCCGCGTGACGGATGTGAAGATTGATTTTTACGACGGCAAGATGCACCCGGTGGACTCGAAGGACATTGCGTTCCAGATTGCCGGTTATTTTGCGTTCAAGGAGGCGTTCATGGCCGCCAAACCATGTTTGCTGGAGCCAATCGAGAACGTTGAGATCCGTATACCGGAGGATTGCATGGGCAAGGTGATGGGTGACCTGTCGTCGCGGCGCGGCAAAATCATGGGCATGGACAACGACGGTGCGTTTCAGGTCATCAAGGCGCAGGTGCCGACGAAGGAACTGTACCATTATTCGAGCACACTGCGTTCACTGACAGGCGGGCGCGGCGTCCACACCGAAGAATTCAGTCATTATGAGGAAATGCCGCGCGAGGCGACGGAGAAAGTGATTGCGGAAGCGGCCAAACGAAAAGCCAATCACGAGCCGCATTGACGCGGCCCACCTCGGCAAACCCCGCGGCGCGGCTCAGTGAACCAGCGTCAACTCGTGCTTGCGCACGGCGGAGTAAAGCGCGTCTTTCAGTTTCGCGCGCTTGAACTTGAGTTCGTCGATCTCCTGATCGGTGGCAAACTCGATTTCTTCTTCGATGCGGCAGATTTCGTCGTCGAGTTTGTGGTACTCCTCGAACATCGCGCGAAAACTGGCATCCGCCAGCTTGAGCGAGCGGATGGTTTCGCGATGTTCGGGGAATTCACTGACGAAGGGATGATGGATATCCATTGGAATTCCTCCAGGTTGAGGTTTCGCGGTCGTTACACTGCGGTGCTGTTCCCATGACCTGAAGTTAATAAAGCCCACAAACCCAAAACTGGCTAGTTAAATTTTGGGAAAATTTTTACCGGAATTGCCCGCGGTCCATTTGCCGGTGTCTTTCCGCCTTTGCAAGGCCGGGACGATGGCCTAAATTGCTGCGATTCTCGTCCCATGCCAAGTGTTTACATCAAAACCTACGGTTGCCAGATGAACGAGCGCGACAGCGAAGCCGTCGCCGCCCAGCTCGTGGCCAAAGGCTACACCCTGGCGCCGTCCGAAACCGGGGCGGACGTGATCCTGCTGAACACCTGCAGCGTGCGCGACCTGGCGGAGCAAAAAGCCCTCCGGAAAATGGAAAACCTCGCCGGGGAAATCCGCCGACACCGGCCCGAGGTGGTGCTCGGGTTCATGGGTTGCATGGCGCAAAGCCGTGGCCAGGAACTGATCGATCGTCTGCCCGACGTGGATTTGGTGCTCGGCACCCAGAAATTTCACCGCGCAGCGGATTGCCTGGACGAAATCCTGGCCGGCCGGCGGGACAAAATTGTGGACGTGGCGGAAGAGCAGGGGAGCGAGGCGACCATTCGCGAGCATCTGCTGAACGGCAACTCGCAACGATCCGTCACAGCGTTCGTCAGTATCATGCAGGGCTGCAACCAGTACTGCACATTTTGCATCGTGCCGTACACGCGCGGCGAGGAACGCAGCCGCAGCATTCCCGACATCGTGGCTGAATGCCGCCAGTTGGTGTCACAAGGCGTGAAGGAGATCACTCTGCTCGGCCAGATTGTCACGAGTTACGGCAAGCACGGCCAAAGCAGTCGAGCGACGACAATCGAGAGTCGGGAGTCAAAAAACTTCCCGCCCTCGACCCTCGACCTTCGACCGTCGACCAGGAAAACGCCTTTCGTCCAACTTCTCGAAGCCGTTCACGAAATCGAAGGACTGGAACGCATCCGGTTCACTTCGCCGCATCCAAAGGGTTACGGCGATGATTTGATTGAGGCCTACGCGCGGCTGCCGAAGCTGGTCGAGAGCGCGCATCTGCCGGTCCAGAGCGGCAGCAACCGGGTGTTGAAACTGATGCACCGCGGTTACTCGCGCGAACGTTACGCCGGCATCATTGAAAAACTGCGCCGCGCCCGGCCGGAAATCGGCATCACCACGGACATCATCGTCGGTTTTCCGGGTGAGGCGGAGGACGATTTTGAGCAGACCCTTTCACTGGCGCGCGAAGTGCGATTCGACAACGCCTACATCTTCAAATATTCGCAACGCCGCGACACGCCGGCGGCCGAGCTGCCGGGCCAGGTGCCGCAACAGATCCGTGAGGAACGCAACCAGCGGCTGCTGGAAGTCATCAACGAAATTGGCAAAGACAAATACTGCGCGTTGGTCGGGCGGCGGACGGAGATTCTGGTGGAAGGTCCGAGCAAAAAAAATCCGGCGCGGCTGACCGGCCGGACGCGCTGCAACAAGATTGTGGTGTTCGATGGCTCGGAACGGCATCGCGCCCAGCTCCTGGACGTGAACATCACCCGTGCCGGTTCCTTCACACTTTACGGTGACCCGGATATCCTGGACTGATCACGCGGTTTTTTTCTTCTCATTGATTCAAAGTAGAAAGGCCGTGTGACCGCGCGTTATTGATTAGGTTATATAATGCATGGATAATTCTACTTGACATATCTTTGGGGTCTGACATTCTCAGAAACATGTCACCCATGGATGCATTTGCTTCCAGCAGTGTCGTTTGCGTTCCCCAGGGCAGTCTTTCACCCACGAGGTCGCAAAAGCCATACCCAGCCTCTTGGGGATGGATAAAACAACCAACCAACCAACAGAAACCTGAAATCCATATGAAATCAATGAAAGCAACGTTGATGCTGGCAGTGGCGGCGCTCGTTCTGCCTTTGGCCGTGCATGCGTACGTGTGGACCTCGTGTTCCCAGTGGGGCACGTATTCGAGCGGTGGCTATGAATTCTACTGCGACGAATGGGGCAGCACGGCTTCGGAGTGCTGCAATCTGAACAGCGTGACGTCCTGGAACGTGGTCAGCTCGGTGCCCACCGGCGGCGGCGTCAAGGCCTATCCCAACACCGCGCGAAACAACATCGGCAAAACCGTCAGCGCCTACACCTCCTCAAGCAGCTACAACTGGAGCGCGCCCGGCGGTACGTATTGGGACGCCTCGTTCGACTGCTGGGTACCGACCGAAGTCATGGTCTGGGAAGGTAACAGCGGGGGCGTGGGTCCGAGTGGATCCAAGGTCTATTCCAACCAATCCATTGATGGCTCAACGTGGAATGTTTACTGGCAGGGTGGTGGTCCCTTGTCGTTTCTGCGCACCAGCAACTCCGGGTCGGGCTCGTCGCACTTGGGCACGTTCTTCCGTTGGGGCGCCAGCAAGGGCTACTTCAGCAGCGGCGGCAATGTCGGCGGGGTCGGCTGTGGATTCGAAATCTTCGGATCGGGCAGCTCGCATACGTGGTACATGAACAGCTGCTCCATCGGAACCTAGTCATATCCGATAGTAATTGGTAACCAAGGGACGGGCCGTGTTTCAGGCCCGTCCCTCATTCACTTGTCGTTGCCGTCAAGGTTGCGATCAAACCGGGGCAAATGCCGAAGCTGCTGCGACACTCTATCTTGCGCTGTTTTGTGGTTTTGATATTTAATTCTGACGCCATGAATTTTCTTAAATGTCGGAGATTTTATCGGTTGCTCGGGCGGAACTCGGCAGTGGTTCTGTCCATGGGTCTGATCGGCCTGGGTTGCTGGCATGTTGAGGCCCAGGAAGCCTCCCCGCCGGACGCGGCGTCCAGTGAAAGCGATTACGGGGCTCTCTGGCAGGAGCAAATGCACAATGCCTGGTCGGCGGTGAATCAAAAGGATTACAGCCTGGCCGAACAGAGTTGCCGGGAAGCTCTGAAAACCGCCGGTAAATTGGGTCCAACCGATGCGCACGTGGTGACCAACCTGATTTTTCTGGCGGGAATTTATCAAATGGAAAACAAGCCGGAGCTGGCGGAACAGGAATTAAAGTCCGCAGTTGCCAGTCGCGAGCAGGCGGTCGGGCCGGATGCCTCCGAACTGGTGATGCCCTTGGAAAAGCTGGCCAACTTCTACTATTTTGCCGAACACCGCTATGATCTGGCGACGCCGGTGTGCCTGAGAATTCTTAAAATTGTCCAGCAGGCCTCGCCGCCGGATGCCGCCGAGCTCATCAAGCGGGCTCGCGCCGTGGCCGCCGTCTATCGCATTCAAGGCCAGTATGCCAGGGCGGAACCGTTTTACCAGCAGACCCTGGCTCTGGCCGCGACCAACCAGGATGAATTGCCCGATTGTTTGTTGACCACGGCCGGCTTTTATCACGATTGGGGTAAATATGACAAAGCTGAATCGTTGTGCCAGCAGGTGCTGGCCCTGCGGGAAAAAACCGCGGCGTCCAATCCCAGTGCTGATGCGCAGATGAATCTGGCGATATCACTTTACGGCCTGGCGGAGAATTACCGCGGCTGGGGCAAACTGGAGCAGGCGGAACAATTTTACCGACGGTCCGAATCCATCGTGGAGAAAGCCAGCGGGTCGGATAGTTCCGAACTCGCGCGGCCGCTGGCCGGTCTGGCCGCCACCCTGGCGGATCAGGGTAAAACCAATCAGGCGGTTGCCTTTTACCAACGGGCTTTCGCCGTGACGGAAAGCAATCTGGAACCCGGGGATCCCGTGGCGGAGGATGTCCTTCACGATTACACCGCTTTGCTCGATCGGATGAACCGGGCCGGCGAGGCGAGCCGCTTGCGGTCGGCCTATCAATGGCGTGTGTTGATGTATGATTCATCGCACGCGCTGAGGTTGAACAATCTGCCCGAAGCTGAAAAGCTTGCCCGCGAAGCGGTGAAGCTGGCCGGTGGCTTTGGTTCCACGGACACCCGCCTGTCCAAAAGCCAGGTGCAGATGGCCGAGGTCTATCGTGGGCAGGGAAAAAAGGATCTGGCTGAGCAGACTTACCAGGAGGCCATTGCCAGTTGCGAGAAAGCCGTGGGCTCCAAAAGCCGGGACCTGATCCTGCCGCTGCAAAGCCTGGCGAACTTCTACGAGTACACCGATGTCCGATATGATCAGGTGGCTTCCCTTTATCTGCGGATACTGGCCATTGTCCAGGCCGCGCCCGCCTCGGACCCGATGGAAGCAGCCGAATGGGAACGAAACCTGGCCGACGTTTACCAGCTGGGAAAACAAAGCACCCAGGCGGAGGCTTTTTACCAAAAGGCGCTGGCCTCAGCCGAATCGGCCACCAATGCCCCGGCAGGAGAAACGGTCCAGTACCTGCAATCCTTGGGCGATTTTTACCGGACCGCCGGACAGTGCGATAAGGCCGAACGGGTGCTGAAGCGCGCGCTGGCCGTCCGGGAGCAGGCCCCGGGAGCGGATGCCAACCCGGATGCCGAACTCGACGTGGCGGTTTGTTGCGATTACCTGGGGCAAAACTATTTGACCTGGAACAAGCCCGTCCAGGCCGAATTGTTTTACCGCCGTTCCCTGACCATCGACGAGAAAATTGCGGGGGCCGACAGTTCCGACCTGTCACCCCGGCTGATGGGGCTGGCCACGGCCTTGCGCGCGCAGAAAAAGTTCGCGGAGGCTGAAAGCCAGTACAAACGGGCCCTGGAGATTGCGGAGAAAAGCTTCGGACCCGCGGCATCGCAGGTGGCCGACGTGCTGGACCAGTATGCCGGGTTGCTTACGGACATGAAAAAAACGCAGGATGCAAAAGATATGCGCGACTGGGCCGACTCCCTCCGCAAAGAAAATGGAACGCAGGCGGAGTGATTCCGGAAGCGTCCGGGATGATGATTTAAAGCCACATGACATTTGAGGTGACATGAAGCGACCGGGTTTCCTTGCCATTTCCCTGATCTGCAATCTGGTGCTGGTCGCCGCCTTCCTGGTGGTGCGGCAACGGTCAACACCCGGCCCGGTGGCACCGGCGGCAGCAATGTCCCCGGCGGTGACTCCGCAAACTGCGTCCGGGTGGCCGACCACCAACGGGACGCCGATGCCGGTGGTGCCCTGGCGCCAGATCGCGTCCGCGGACTACCGCCAATACATCGCCAATCTTCGCGCGGTGGGCTGCCCGGAGTGGCTGGTCCGGGACATCATTGTGGCCGACATTGACGATTTTTATGACCAGAAATCCCGAACCGATCCGGTTTACTTTGAGCCCTGGCAGGGGGAGGATTCGCGCCGCACCGCTACTCGCAGCCGGTCGGCAAAACTGAACTCGCTGCGGCAGGAGAAACGGGCGTTGGTGAAATCACTGCTCGGATATGAGTGGGAAAACTATGGTGAAGAGGTCTGGAATCAGGATTTGCCGACGAGCCTGACGTTGGGTTTTCTGCCGGATGACAAGGCCGCCCAGGTGTTGTCGCTCAAGGACCAATACACCGAAGCCGCGCAAAACATCCGGGAAGATGCAAATTTTATTCTGATCGACGATGACCGCGCGCGATTGCAGTCCCTGTATGACGGGTTTGAATCCGATCTGTCTCAACTGCTCGACGCGTCGGGCCTTGATGAGCTGCAGTTGCGGGCGCAGGAGGGCTTTCTGACGGCCAATGACATTCATTTTGACGGCGTCACCATCAGTGACGCGGAGTTGCGGGAATTGGTGCGAATGTCGAAGGCCTGCCATGACGTTGGCCGAAGCGATTTTGTTCCCGACCATCCCTTGTCGGAGACGGAGCAAGCCAGCCGCCAGGCGGCTTTTGAGGCCCAGGTCAAGAGCCTCCTGGGTCCGCAACGATTTGCGGATTACCAACGCGCCCAGGATCCGGGCTTCCGTGAAATTCTCGCCTTCAGCCAGCAATACAACCTGCCCCAGAATGCGGCCATCGCGGTTTATGATTCCCGTCGAAATGCGAGTGAACAGGCGGATGAGATTCAAAAAGACGGGAGCCTTTCTGCCGGGGAGCGCACGTCCGCCCTGATGGTCCTGAAAGCCGCCACCGCCAATGCCGTCTCCACCGCACTGGGCGGCAGTTATCAGGATTATCTGCAAGGACCGGGACAGTGGCTCGGCGCACTGGCCCAGCCGCCGGGCACCCAAAACGAAAGTCAAACGCCATGAAAACGTGGCCGGTCATCGGATTCTCGCTCCTGCTGAATGCAATCCTCGCGGCTGCCATTGCTTTGTCGATCAAGACAACCGCGCCGCCGGCGCCGGCAACACCCGTCGTCGCAGTGCCCGCCTTTAGCCCGATTCCATCCGCGCCGCCGGCGGAAAGCTCCCCTTCGGCGGGTCTGCCGTTTCAATGGAACCGGATTTCTTCCGACAACCTGAAAATCTATCGCGATAATTTGCGTGCCATCGGCTGCCCGGAACTCACGGTGCGCGAGATCATCCGGGCCGTGATCAACGAAAATTTCGGGTCGCGGCGCCGGGACATCCTGGACTCGTTTCAAGACAAATATTGGGACCGGGTTTTGCATGGGGAACAGGTCCGGCGCCAATGGCTGCCCCGGACCGAATGGGGCCTGGCGCTGACCTCGCTGGCTGCGGAACGGCAACAACAGATTTCGGACGTGCTGGGTCCGGACGCCCTGACCACCGGGGCCGGGCGGCAGGCGCCGCCGGCGGACTGGGAGCAAAAATTATCATGGCTGCCGCCGGAGCAGCGCGCCCAGCTGGTGGCGCTCGAGGAAAAATACCAGCAACAACTGGCGCAATGGGCCGCCACCCTTGGCTCGCGCCCGGACGGGACGCCCACGGCCGAGGACGAAGACGCCCGTCAGAAATTGCAACAGAAGTTTGAGGACGCGGAGCAACAACTATTGACGCCGCCGGAACTGGCCGAATTACAGCTCCGCGAGTCCGATGTGGCGAACTGGGCTGCCAGCCTGCCGGGCTTCAATCCGACGGAGGACGAATGGCGCTCTTTGACCCAATTGCGGTCCCAATGGGAAACCTCCCAGAACGCGCTCGCCAATCCGGATCTGAGCGACGCGCAACGGACAGCGCAACAAAACGGGTTGCAGTCGAATTTTGTCAACTCCGTGCAGACGGCATTGGATCCGAATCGCTTTGCCCAGTATCAACTGGCCAACAACGACCAGTACCAGGCGCTGCACAACGTGACCCAGCGCTACGGCCTGCCCGACAGTGTGGCTGCCCAGGGCCTGAACGCGCAACAAACCGCGCAGGCCGCGGCAGACCAGGTTCGGGCCAATTCAAACCTTTCGCCCCAAGACCAGCAGGCCGCGCTGAACGCCATCCAACAGCAAACCGAACAAACCCTCGGCCAAATCCTTGGAGCCAGCGTCTTCTCCACCTACAAGGAATACGGCGGCGACTGGATCACCGGATTGGGCCAATTGAATCAACCCTGATCGGCCGGGGCGGACAGCTCCAGGGTGGCGCCGGTGGTGGCCGGTGGAACCATTGAGCGGAAGTTCGTGATGGATCGGGGGCCGGCCTGGGGATCCGGCGCCTGAGGAGTTTTGAATATTTCATGTCCTGGGGTGTCAATTTACTCGCGATTCATCCGGGTTCGTGGTTGAATACTCCCAATGAAACTGTCCTTGTTGTCCATTTTGCTCGGTCTGGGTGTGGCCGTGCCGCAGGTGTATGGCATCGCGCAGCCGCAAAAGTTCGCGGCCGCCGTCCGCAAACTGCCGCGCAACCTGCCGCTCGGCATCGCGCTCATGCTGCTGGGCACGGCATGGTTTGTCTGGAACGTCCATATTGAGTCAGTCTCCGATTTCGCCGCGTTCAAGCCGGCGATGATGGTGGGATTTGTGGCGGTGGGCATCTTGAGTTGTTTTTATGTGCAGGACTTTCTGGCCGTGCGCGGGCTGGCCGTCGTCGCGTTGTTGCTGGCAAAATTGATGGTGGACACGGGGCGGCCGCATCTGGGCCAGACGCACTGGGTGCTGGTGATTCAAGTGTGGGCCTATCTGCTGGTCGTCGCGGGCATCTGGTTCACGGTCACGCCGTGGAAGCTGCGTGATTTGTTGAATTGGGGTACGGCCACCGAAACGCGCGTGCGCCTGGGCAGCGCCATCCGGCTGGCCTTCGCCATTTTGGTTATGTTGCTGGGATTGACCGCCTTCCGCGCAATGTAATTTCCGGACTTTTCATCCGGTTCCAGTCCGCCATCCGATTGTAACCGTTTCTCCCGGCAATCGTGACCAGGAGTTTGTCTTGTCACGCAATTGTAACATTTCCTCCGCGTGTTTGTAACAAGGTTGTTTCAATCTGCCGCCGCACAACAAACCACAACCATGAAAAAAACTATAAATCAGAGGACCACTCCCAAGGTTGCCATTGTTGCCGGCGCGACCGCGCTGATGGCGCTGACCCCAAACCTGCACGCGCAAACGTCCGTGGACAACCTGCTCAACAAACTGGAGCAGAAAGGCATTCTGACGCCGAATGAGGCGGACGACCTGAAAGCCGAGAACGCGACCAATTCCGTCGCCGATTTCAACCAGGCCATGAACTCCCGGTTCCCGATCCCGGATTGGGTGACGAGCTACAAGTTGTCCGGCGACTTCCGTGGACGGTATGACGAGGTGAGCACGGACACGCCGTTTACCGCCGGACACGACAACAATATCCGTCTGCGTTACCGCCTGCGCGTCGGTTTGCTGGTTAACATGAAGGACAATTTGCAGGTGGGCTTCCGGCTGGGCACCGGCGATGCACCGGCGGCCAGCAACACCACGGGCGGCAATCCCCTGTCCAACAACACGACCCTCCAGGGCAACGCCTCCAAAAAATATTTTTATGTGGACACGGCCTACGGCAAGTGGACGCCGATCAACGGCGACACCTGGGTGGTGGCCACCACCCTCGGCAAGATGGATCAGCCATTTCAGGAATCCTATATGGTGTTCGACCCCGATTACACCCCTGAAGGCGCGGCGTTGCAGGCGACTTGCAACCTCAATGATCAAAATTCGATCGTTTTCAACAGCGCGGCGTTTGTGCTTGACCAGTTCAATACCCGCGGCCCGTTTATGTATGGCGGTCAAGCCATTTGGAACGCCAAATTGACGCCGAAGCTCGCTTCCGCCGTGGGCGTCGCCGCCTATGACATTGCGGACAAGGCGAACCTGAAAACCACCTATGATTCCAACCTGGGGAACTCGCTGACGGCCGGGAGCTACACTTACGACTTTAATCCCATTGTGGTGAGTGGCAGCCTGACCTACACGTTGGACCACTTCCCGCTTTATCCCGGAGCCTTTCCCATCAAGCTGGCCGGGGAATACCTGGACAATCCCGGCGCCGGCAGCAACAACAAAGGCTGGTGGGGCGGCGTGACCCTCGGCAAGTCCGGCAAGAAAGGCGCTTGGGACATTTCCTACCGGTATCAGCGATTGGAAGCGGATGCGTGGTGGGACCAAATCGTGGATGACGACAATATCGCCGTCACGCCCACGACGCCTGCCGTCACGCCCGAGACCGGCGCCGCTGCGGGCGGCACCAATATCAAAGGCCACCTCGTCAAATTCAATTACTCGATCTTTGACTCGCTGACCTTCTCATTTACCTGTTATATCAACGACCTCATCAACAATCCCGTGCCCAGCGCCAAAACCGGTGCCGTTCACGCCATGGCCGACCTGATGTGGAAATTTTAACCTGATTGTAACGTGAACAAGCCACACGAAACCGACTACACTCCCAACCTGAAAATGAAAAATATCCTGTACTCTCTCCTTGGTGTCGGCGGCCTGGTCGCCGTCGTTCTGGCCATCGCCAACGCCAGGCGTCATCTGGCGGTGGCGGGTGCCGTCGCCCTGGTTGCGGCCCAGACCAACGCCCAGACCCTCATCAACGGCGCCGGTTCAACCTTTGACTACCCCGCTTTCACCAAATGGTTTGAAGCCTATGGCGAAACCCACCCGGACGTCCGCTTCAATTATCAATCCATCGGCTCCGGCGGCGGGCAGAAGCAATTGCTCAACCAGACCGTGGACTTCGGCGCTTCCGACGCGCCGATGAAGGATGAGATGCTGGCCAAGGCGCCGGGCAAAATCCTGCACTTTCCCGTCGTCGCCGGCGGCGTGGCCATCATGTATAACCTGCCCGGCAATCCCAAGCTCAAGCTGGACGGCGACACGCTGGCCAACATTTACCTGGGCAACATCCAGAAATGGAATGATCCCAAAATCGTCGCGCTCAACCCGGGGGTGGATTTGCCGGACCTGGCGATTGTTCCCGTTTATCGCACCGAGGGCAGCGGCACCACGTTCATTTTCACCGATTACCTGAGCGCCGTGAACCCGGTTTGGGCTGACACGGTGGGCAAGAGCACCTCGGTGAAATGGCCCGCCGGCATCGGCCTGGGCGCCAAAGGCAGCGAAGGCGTGGCCGGCCAGGTCAAACAAATTTCCGGCGCCATTGGCTACGGCGAACTGGCTTATGCCGACCAGAGCAAAATTCCCTACGCCAACATGAAAAATTCATCGGGCAATTTCATTTCACCCGCGCCGGATTCCGTCAGCGCCGCCCTCGCCACCGCTCATATTCCCGACGATTTTCGTTTCTCGATGGTGAATTCGTCCGGCCCGGACGCCTATCCCATTGCCGGCGCCAGTTGGGTGCTGGTTTACCAGCAGCAAAAGAGCGCCGACCACGGCAAAAAGCTGGTGGATTTCCTGAAATGGGCCATCACCGACGGGCAGAAAATTTCGTCCACGATGGACTACGCGCCGCTGCCGGACAGCGTTCAGCAGCGTGAGCTGGGTTTGCTCGAGACAATAAAATACTGACTTCGCTCCGCCGCCAGATATTTTATGGGCGTGAGCCGGACGAAGAGCGCCGTTCCTCCCGCTCTTCGTCCGTTTGGTTTTAATTGATGGCCGTCCGCGCAGGTAAAACCGGCCGGCGCCGGGGGTCGCCGGTAAGCGGAATAAATAAAACGTGACCGAATCAGCGCCAATTCAAACTGCGATTGCGAAAGCTTCCGCCTCGCATTTTGGCGATCGCGCCTTCAAATGGCTGACGCTGCTCATGGCGCTCGCCGTCTTTGTGCTCGTGGGGCTCATCGGTTATGAACTGGCCCGCGGTTCACAGCCGGCCCTGCACAAATTCGGCTGGCACTTTCTCGTCAGCAGCGATTGGGATCCGATGAACGACAGCTACGGCGCGTTGCCGTTCATCTTCGGCACCCTGGTCTCCTCGTTCATCGCCCTCGTCATCGCCGTGCCCATCAGCGTCGCCACCGCGGTTTATCTCACGGAACTCGCGCCCCTCTGGTTGCGCCAGCCGCTCATCATGTTCATCGAATTGCTCGCCGCCATCCCCAGCGTCATCCTCGGCTTCTGGGGACTCTTTGTCATGGTCCCGTGGCTGCACGTTCACCTTTTTCCGGTGCTGCGGACGACGCTCGGTTTTCTGCCGCTCTTTCAAGGCCCGGACTACGGCCCGTGCATGCTGGCCGCCGGCATCATCCTCGCCATCATGATTGTGCCCATCATCACGTCCGTCTCGCGGGAAATCCTGCGGTCGGTTCCCGGTTTGCAGCGCGAAGCCGCCTACGCTCTCGGCGCGACCCGCTGGGAGGTCACTCGCATTGCCGTGTTGAGCTACGCCAAAAAGGGGATTTTCGGCGCGGTCATCCTGGGACTGGGCCGCGCGCTGGGCGAGACGATGGCCGTGACGATGGTCATCGGCAATTCGCCGCAATTCGTCAAATCACTCTTCCAGCCGGGCAGCACCCTGGCCAGTTGGATTGCCAATCAATTTACCGAGGCCATCGGCGATTTGTTTTATAGCTCGCTGTTTGAACTCGGATTGGTCCTGCTCGGGGTGACCGTGGTGGTGAACATTATCGCGCAATTGCTCCTGAAAACCTTCGCCGGACCCAGCGTCAAACCACAACACTAAAACATTTATGATTTGCGATTTACGATTTACGATTGGGCCGACGTTGCGTGGCGGCTTCCCCATCTGGTTGAGATCGTCAATCGTCAATCGTCAATCGACAATCGCATGATTGCTCCGAACCATCACTGGCGCAAATTCAAGGACCTCCTGATGCAGGTGGTCACGTTCGCTTGCGCCATTCTGGTCGTGACCCCGCTCATTCTGATTTTTTATCACCTGGTGAAACTGGGCTTCGGTTCGCTCAATCCCGCGTTCTTCACGGAATTGCCCAAACCCCTCGGCGAAAAAGGCGGCGGCATGGCCAACGCCATCGTCGGTACGTTTGTGTTGCTCGCGGAGGCTGCCGTCGTCGGCGTCCCGGTCGGCGTGCTCGGCGGTGTGTTCCTTTCCGAATACGGCTCCTCCAAATTGAACTGGTGGGTCCGGTTCGCCGCCGACGTGCTCAACGGGGTGCCGTCCATCACCTGGGGCGTGGTGGTCTATGGCCTGATGGTCGTGCCCATGCATGGCGCGTCCGCGCTCGCGGGCGGCGTCGTGCTGGGACTGATGATGATCCCGCTCGTGATGCGGACGACCGAAGAGGTGCTGCAACTGGTGCCCGGCGGTTACCGCGAAGCCGCGATGGCCCT
>JBEKKN010000012.1:0-47921 GCA_050010675.1 Verrucomicrobiota bacterium
GAAATGGCGGGGTGCGCGCCCCACCGGCACCTGGTTTGACGGCGGCGGCCCGCCCACGGACCCCTTGGCGCTGGCGGACATCGCGCGTCTGCAACAGACGGCCGTGAGTTCAAATTGATTGCTGGCCCGAGACGATCGGCTATTGCGCGAACATCGGACAGGCGGAGGAATTGCGCGGCCTCGAGGCGAAGGCGAAGAGAACCGGCGCCACAAAATCTACATCGCGAATTTGCAGGCGGAATTCGCCCGCGACTTCATCTACCCCGATGATTCAGGCCGGCGGTAGGTGTTGGGGGGCAATGGCCGGATGCGTTTGCCTGGATCAGATAAAAATGTTTGAAACCAATCTTGTTTTGGTTTGTTATTAGCAATTGTGAACTTCCGGCGCGCTTTTACCCTGATTGAACTGCTGGTCGTCATCGCCATCATTGCAATTCTGGCAGCCATGCTGATGCCGGCGTTGAACAAGGCAAAAAATTCGGCGGGCAAGGTGACCGACCTCAACAATCTCAGGCAAATCATGGTGGCGCTGAACGTTTACGCCTCGGACAACCGCGACGTGATGCCATCGGCAAACTGGGACAACGGCGGCGGCGATTTGCCGGGCTGGCTTTATACGTGCGATCCGACCGCCAGCGGCCCAGCCCGTTACGTTTTGCAGAAGGGCCAGTTATGGCCGCTGCTGCGCAATCCCAAAATTTTCATTTGTCCCAACGACGATCTGCAAATGCGGCACTGGTCGCAACTGGACGGAGTCACGGAACAACGCCAGCAGCAACTTTCCAGCTACGCGATCAACGGCGCGATCATTGGCTACAGTTGGGCTTACGAACACACCCATCTGCCGGCCAAATTGGGGCAGATGCGGCCCGGCGATTGCGCCTTTTGGGAGACGGATGAGACCGAGCCGCATTACTTCAACGATGGCGCCAATTATCCGCCCGAGGGGGTCAGCGGCCGGCACGCGGCAGGCGGCATTCAAGCGGCCTTTGACGGCTCGACCAGCTACATCAAACTGGACCGATGGTATCAGGAGGACGTGACCAATGCGCTCCGCAACCGGCTTTGGTGCAATCCCAACTCGCCGGACGGTCATGCCTCCTCTGATTATCCGACTCCTTGATGTATGCGACGCGCAATCATCGCCGTTGGGTTGGGACTGGCTCTGGCCGGCGGTTTTTGGTGGCTGCGCCCGGCGCTTCCCCCGCGCGTCAACGCGTCCCTATACGAAACCGACATGACCGAAGGTCTGGTGCGGGGGATTTTATCCGAATTGAAGCCGCCGGTCCCGCCGGTTTGCTTTCTGGCCTTTGGTGAAGGTTTCACGCCGCCCAGCCCGACGTTCCTCGCGCGGTTTGCCGGCAACCGGCCGCCGGTGCGCAGTTGCGGCACCGCGGTCTCACCGCCCATCGGCCAAGACATCGAGGTTTCCACCGGCAGACCGGGTCTGATGGTTCATGTTATTCGCTTCAAGCAAATCATCCCCGGCACCTTTGACGTGTGGGTCGCCCTTTCCAATTTGCCGGCCGGCCACGACCATTTTATTTATCGCGTTTCCCAAGCCATCGGCGAATTGAAAATTGAAAGCCGAAAGCCGGAATGATTTTCCTTTTGCCCGGGCCGCCGCTTCCCGGTTTAATGTCCCCTCATGAAAATTGTACTGGCATATTCGGGCGGCCTCGACACCTCGGTGCTGCTGTCCTGGCTCAAGGAAACCTATGACGCCGAGATGATCGCCTTTTGCGCGAACATCGGGCAGGCGGAGGAATTGCGCGGCCTCGAGGCGAAGGCGAAGAAAACCGGCGCGTCCAAAATCTACATCGCGGATTTGCAGGCGGAATTCGCCCGCGACTTCATCTACCCGATGATCCAGGCCGGCGCGATTTACGAAGGCCAGTATTTCCTCGGCACCAGCATCGCCCGGCCGCTCATCGCCAAGGGCATGATTGCCGTGGCCAAAAAGGAAAAGGCCGACGCCATCGCCCACGGCGCCACCGGCAAAGGCAACGACCAGGTGCGGTTCGAACTGACCGCCGCCGCGCTGTCGCCGGATCTGCAGGTGATCGCTCCGTGGCGGGACGCGCGGTATCGCAACGAATTTCCCGGACGGCAGGAGATGATTGATTACTGCGCCCGGCACCGGATTCCCGTCCAGGCCAGCGCGAAGAAACCGTTCTCCAGCGACCGGAACCTGCTGCACATCTCCTACGAGGCGGGCATTCTCGAAGACCCGTGGCTGGACGCGAGCGACAAAAAGTATCGTGGCTCGTTCACCACGCTGTCCGTGTTTCCCGAAGACGCGCCGAACAAACCGGAGTTCTTGACGATTCAGTTCAAAAAGGGCAACGCCATTGCCGTGAATGGAAAGGCCCTTTCCCCGCTTGGCGTGATGCTGGTGCTGAACAAAATCGGTGGCAAACACGGGGTCGGCCGGGTGGACATGGTGGAGAACCGGTATGTGGGTATGAAATCGCGGGGCGTGTACGAAACGCCCGGCGGCGCCATCCTGCATTTTGCGCACCGGCAGATGGAAAGCCTGACCATGGACCGGGAGGTCATGCATTTGCGGGACTCGCTGATTCCGCGGTACGCGGAGCTGGTGTATTACGGCTACTGGTTCGCGCCGGAACGGCTGGCATTGCAGGCGCTGGTGACCGAGAGCCAGAAAAACGTGACCGGCACCGTGCGGGTGAAGCTGTACAAGGGCAACATCATGGTTGCCGGCCGCAAAAGCCCGGTGAGCCTCTACAATCCGCACATCGCCACGATGGAAGCCGACCCGACGAAGGCCTACAACCAGGACGACGCCACCGGCTTCATCCGGTTGAATGCGCTCCGGTTGAAAGTGGCGGCGAAGGTACAGAGGAAGAAGTGAGCCAACTTGAGGTTCCAATTTGGAACCTCAAGTTGAGCGATTAAAATCTTTAAGGTTACAAATTGTGACCTTGAACAAGGTCAGAACTTGATATCGCAATTTGCGATGTCAAAAACGGATGCAATCGCAATTGCGACCGGTTGGGGGAAGGGAACGATATGAGCAACGAAATGCCGTTGCAGGTTGACCAGATTGGTTCACTGATTCGAACCATCCGCGGACAGAAAGTCATTTTGGATGTTGATTTAGCCCGAATTTTTGGCGTTCCAACGCATCGTTTTAACGAAGCCATCAAGCGAAATCGCGAAAGGTTTCCTGACGATTTCCTTTTTCGACTGACAGCAGGGGAACTCAAATCTTTAACATCGCAATCTGCGATCTTAAAACCATCCGTGAACCTATCGCAAATTGCGATAGGTTCACTTAAGTACCGCGACCCAAGGCATTTACCCTACGCCTTCACCGAAAACGGGGCCATCATGGCGGCCAATGTGCTCAACAGTCCGGCAGCAGTTCGGATGAGTGTGTTCGTGGTGCGGGCCTTTGTCCAGATGCGCGACCTGCTGGGCGGCACCAAGGAACTGGCGCGCCAACTGGCCGACCTGGAAAAGAAGCTGACCGCCCGGCTGGACGTGCATGAGAGCGTGATTGTGGACGTGCTGCGGCGCGTCATGGAAATTCTCGACCCGCCGCCACCGCCGCCGGATCCGCCCCGGCGACGGATAGGTTTTCACGTCGCGCCGGATGACAAATCCGGCAGCAAGGCGAAGAAAAGGGCGTGAAACGCCGGCCAATGCCGCTATGACGACCACGATGAAAACCGACCCGATCCCGCACGGCGGGACCTGCAACCAGGACGACGCACCGGCTTCATCCGGTTGAATGCGTTGCGGTTGAAAGTCGCGGCCAAAGTGCAAAGGCATAAATAAAATGGCGCGCGTCCTGCTTCGTGGAATCGCAGCGAAAGTCCAAAAAACAAATATGAAACTGCTCAATCAAACCTGTCTGGCGATTTTTCTAACCTTGCCCATAACGGCCACTGCGCAGGAGCAATCTCCGCCGCCCATCCAGGTGAACGTCGGCGACGTTACAGACAACCGCACGACCGGCGCTTTTGCTTCCGAATGCAAAGTTGAATTGAAATTCACCGGTGACGCGGCGGCCAACGCCCAAAGCGTGCGCCGTGTCCTATTGGCCGGGGCCACCGACACCACGGGTCGCGACCTCATTCCGAAGAGTGAAGACCAGGCTTCCCCGCAATTGATGGGCTTTGGCCAGTCGAGTGGTGCGTTGAGCACGGAAGTGAAACTGCGCAATCCCTCCCGCAACGCGACGGCCATCAAGATTCTCAAAGGCAACGTGGAATTGTTCAATCCCACGGAAGCGAATGGCGGATTGCTCACCATAAACAACATCCTGCAACATCCCGCCGAGCCGGTGCAAAATCCGGCGCTGGCAAAATATCATATTCAACTGATATACCTGACCAAGGCAGCCTACAACGCGAAGAAAAAGGAAATCGAATCCCAACCGAATGGTAACCCGCAGTTGGGCGAGGCGTTTGGCCAACTGTTCAAAGGCATGTTTGGCGGGATGATGTCCGATTCCAAAAACTCCATTCAACTCTACATCAATGATCCCGAGAAGCGTATCATTGACCTGAAGTTTGTGGACGGCCAGGGCAATCCCTTGAAGAGCAACGGAAGCTGGAGCACCGACAGTTTTAAGAGCACTTCCTTTGAATCGGCGCCGCCGCCGGACACCCAGTTGAACATTCAACTCGCCACGCCGGAAGCGCTGAAGACATATTCTTTTCAGGTCGAAAACATTGCGTTGCCGTGAGCCTGAACTCTCCGCACATCGCCACGATGGAAGCCGATCCGACGAAGGCGTACAACCAAAACGACGCCACCGGCTTCATCCGGTTGAATGCGCTGCGGTTGAAGGTCGAGGCTGTTTTCGTATAATACCCAGCGTAGCCCGATTACATCGGTCAACGCTGGGCTGAATGACATAATCCCTTCGGGATATTTTGCCACGCCTCGCGGCTTTGCATCTTGGCATCTTTGCGTTAAATCCATTTGGGTGTGCTTACGGCAACGCGCGGCAGCTCATTTCGTCAGAGTGAGAAGGATGTCGGCGTACCAGGCGCAGTTCAGGCCCAGCGATTCATCGAGTTTCAAATCGCGGTCGCCCATGTCCATGCTCGCGGAGTGTACCCCGAGCAGTTTCCAGGGCAGTTGCGTGTCGGTGGACGGGCTGCGCATCACCACCGGCGCGCCGCTGGTGCCGCGGTGCGTCCGGGCGTCGGTGAGAAAGTAGCCCAGGCCCTGGAAACGCACGCCAAAGGACGAGGCAATCACCGCCTGCCGCACCACGGGCAGGTGATGCAGCGCATCATGGAACCCGAGCGGGAAGCCGACGATTAAAAGCGGGGTGCCAACTTCGGCTTCCTGGAGTGAATGTTCCAGATGCGCCGGCGTAAAGCACCGCATCGCCACCGACTTGGGCAGCGCGGCGCGGTCGAGTTCGAGCACCGCCACGTCAATCTCGCCGCCGGAATCCTTGCCCTGGCGCCAGACACTCTTGCCATCGCGATACAGCAGCATCGAAAGGCCAATTGATTGGGTGAGGTTTTTGGCGTCGGTGTGAAGTTCGATTTCGATGCGGTCGGGAAAATGTTTGCTCGGCTCATCCATCACCACGTGCCGGCTCGTCACGAGGAACAGCCGGTCCTCGCGTTCGAAGAAGAAGCCGCTCGCGCCGGTGAGCAGATTCTTGCCGTTGAAGGTCGAGACCCGGGCGGTGGTCAGCAACAGCGGTTCAATCATGGGTGGCTCTCCTCATCCGGAGGGGAATGTGCATCCGGAAGCTGCGCGGTACAAGGCAATTGCGGTGTAATTGCGAATCGGGCTGGCGGGGGCGGGCAATTTTGGAATCCCAACGGGATATTTCTTTGCCGCCATAACCTCACAGTTTGAGGTTGACAAGCATCATGGTTATAGGTATTATCACCGCGATGAAGAAAACCAATCCGAGTTTTTTGAACGGGATCCCGGAATTGCTGGTGCTGCGCCTGCTGGCCGGCCAGGAAATGTACGGTTACCAGATTGTGGAGGAAATCCGGACCCGGACCGGGGAGGCCCTGGCTTTTGGCGAAGGCTGCATCTATCCGTACCTGCATTATCTGGAAGCGGAAAAACAGGTGAGCAGCCGGCGCCAGGAGGTGGAGGGCCGGAACCGCAATTATTACAAACTCACCCCCCGCGGCCGGAAACGGCTGGAAGCCTTGACCACCGAGTGGAATCGCGTGACCACCGGCGTCTCACGATTGATGGAGGGGCAACATGCCTGATTTCATTGAAGCGCTGCGCCGCCGGCTGGTGGAGCTGGGCTGCCCCCTGAAACAGGTGCGGCGGCTGGTCCGGGAAGTGACCGACCATCGCGAGGATTTGAAACAAGCTGCGGTGGCGGAGGGATTGTCCGGGGCCGATGCGGACGCCCGTGCGAACGCGTCGCTCGGAGACCCGCTGGTCCTGGCTGAGGAGTTGATGACGGCGCTGCGGCGATCGTCATGGTGGGGCCGGCATTTCGTCGTTACATTTTGCCTGCTGCCACTACTGGTATATCCGATTTTGTGGGCGCTGCTCCTGTTGCTCCAGCTGGCGTTGGGGTTTGCGCTGGGCTACGGTTGGAATTGGGAAAAACTCCATGTGGTCGTCAACAACCCGGCCACCTTCCATCATCTGGCCACGGTGTATCAGTTCATGGATTACGCCGCGATTGCCCTGGTGACGCTGCTCTTCTGCTGGCTGGCGCGGCGCGCGGTGGTAAAGCTCAAATGGATGGTGGTTTCCTGTGCCATCTGTTCAGTCTGCGCCATGATCTGGTGGGGCAGGATTGAACCGAATTCATTTTTCCTGGGTTTTTCGCTGAACAGCCATCTGCATATGCCGTGGTTCCGAGGAGTGATACCGCTTCTGGTTGTCGGCGCTGTTTATGTCTGCCAGCGGCGAAGCAGGCAGCGTTTCCAGGAGAAGATTGCGGTTTAGCAGGGCGTTGACCGGTAATGCCGGGTCGCGAGGATTGACTGGGCCGGGTCGTGGGTTGAAACTCGTTCGCACGGTCATGGGCATGAGCCAGAACTCCCAAAATGGAAGCAACCGTCTCGTATTGCTGCTTCCGTTTCTGCTCCTGCTTCTGGTCGCGCCATCGGTCCTTGGCGCGGAGCAGAACCGTCTCGTTTTTATTCACGCCACCGTCATTGATGCAACCGGCGCGCCCGCGCAACCTGATGTCACGGTGCTGATCACCGGTGACCGTATTACCGGGATGGGGCCAAGCGCGGACCTCCAGCCCCCCACCAATGCCGTCGTTGTGGACGCGACCGGCAAATTTCTCATTCCCGGCCTCTGGGACATGCACGTGCATTGGTACGAGCAGGATTACCTGCCGCTGTTCATCGCGAACGGCGTCACCGGCATCCGGATCATGTGGGGCATGCCTTTGCACCACGAGTGGCGCAAGGAAATCGAAAGCGGCTCACTGCTGGGGCCGCGGATGCTGATTGCCAGCGCCATTGTGGATGGGCCGAAACCGTTTTGGCCGGGTTCAATCACCGCCGGCAATGCCGCCGAGGGCCGGCAGGCCGTGTTGGAAGCCCGGCAGGCGGGCGCCGATTTTATAAAAGTCTATTCCCTGCTCCCGCGCGAGGCATATTTCGCCATTGCCGATGAAGCCAAAAAGCAGGGCATCCCGTTCGAGGGCCACGTTCCCATCGCCGTCTCCGCCGGGGAGGCGTCGGCGGCCGGACAAAAATCCATTGAACATCTCACGGGCATTCTCCCGGCCTGTTCGAGTCGCAAAGATCACCTTTTGAAATCGGCGCAGGAAGCGCTCGCCACGATCCTTACCACCACCGATGAACCGGCGGGCATCATTCCCCGGACGCTTCATCTGGGCCAGGTGGCGTTGGAGACCTACAGTCCATTGCGGGCCGAGGCGTTGTTCGCTGAATTCAAAACGAACCACACCTGGCAATGCCCCACGCTCACGGTGTTGCACAACATCACCTTCATTGATGATCCGTCCCTGGCCCGTGATTCCCGGCTGAAATATATGTCGCGCGATATCAGGTCGAGCTGGGATCCCGCCCGGGATTTCCGGTTCCAGAACCGGACGTCCGAGGATATCGCCCTCGGGAAAAAGGTTTACCAGAAGGAACTCGAACTCGTCGGCGCCATGCAACGCGCCGGGGTCGATATTCTGGCGGGCACGGACACGGGCAATCCCTATTGCCTGCCGGGTTTCGGTCTTCACGATGAGCTGGGCCTGCTTGTTCAGGCCGGGCTGACACCGATGCAAGCCCTGCAGGCGGCGACGCTCAACCCCGCGCGCTTCATGGGGCGCGAAAAGGACCTCGGGACGATTGAGCCGGGCAAGCTGGCCGACTTGGTCCTGCTCGACGCCAATCCACTCGCAGACATTGCCAACACGCGAAAGATCGACGCGGTGGTCTATGGGGGGCGGCTGTATTCCCGAGCCGCGCTTGACGGGATGCTGGCCCGGGTCGAAACCTTCGCAAAGTAGAATTGAAATGTTGGAGGCTCGCTGAAGGGGAAAAATTGAATGGTGTTTGTGAAGAGCGGCATCTTCCGCATCTGACCGGGGAATATATTGCCCCGACGGGGCTTGTCATTTTGTGGTGACGATCTACAAACATGCCGCGCCTACGGCACTTTCCATCCGTGTTTTATCTTTGGCCAATCCTTTAACCGTTCGCCGGCTGGGGCCGATTTGACGGGGAACGATTTTCTCTCGGCACTTGACGCCTGCCTACCCCTATTTACGATGCAAGGCATGAACTTGGAAAACAAAAAATCTTCATTCCTTCCATTTCGCCTGGCCGCACTCGCCGTGCTCCTGTCGGGTTTGGGTGTGACGGCCGTACGGGCACAGGATGATAATAATTCGTTGCCGCATCTGGTGGTTCAGGACGGACGCCACGCCTTGATCGTGGACGGCGCGCCGTTCCTCATCCTCGGCGCGCAATGCCACAACTCCAGCGGCTGGCCGGCGATGCTGCCCAAGGTCTGGCCGGCGATTGATTTTCTCCACGCCAACACCTTGGAAATCCCGGTCTATTGGGAGCAATTTGAACCGGAGCCGGACCAGTTCGACCCGTCGGTGGTTGACACCGTCATCCAGCAGGCGCGTGAGCACAACGTTCGGCTGGTGTTGCTCTGGTTTGGCACCTGGAAAAACGGCAGCTCGCATTACCTGCCGCTCTGGATGAAAAGCAAGCCGGACAAATACCCGCGCATCCTCGGCCGGACCGGGCACCGGGTGGATTCGCCGTCGCCGCATGCGCCGGCCACACTGGCGGCGGACATTCACGCGTTCAGCGCGCTCATGCGCCACCTGAAGGCAGCGGACCCCCAGCACACGGTCATCCTGGTGCAGGTTGAAAACGAGCCGGGTTCCTGGAACACCATCCGCGATTATTCACCCGAGGCGCAAAAGCTTTTCAATGAACCCGTGCCGGTTGAATTGTTGAAGGCGATGGGCACCAACGCGCCGGCCGTGGACGGCAACTGGTCGGAGGTCTTCGGCCCCAACGCCGATGAATACTTTCATGCCTGGTCGGTCGCACGTTACATCGGGCAGGTCGCCGCGGCGGGCAAGGCGGAATATCCGCTGCCGATGTACGTCAATGCCGCGTTGCGCGATCCAATGACTCCGGGTCCGGCCGGCACGTACGAAAGCGGCGGGGCGACCGACAACGTGCTCTGGATCTGGAAGGTGGCGGCCCCGGCCATTGATGTGCTGGCGCCGGACATTTATCAGAACGACAGCGCCCGTTACCGCAAGGTGCTGGAACTTTACAGCCGGCCGGACAATGCGCTGCTGGTGCCGGAGACCGGCAGCAGTCCGGAGCAGGCCCGGATGTGTTTCGCGGCGCTGGGACGCGGAACGATTGGCTGGTCGCCGTTCGGTCTCGACTACACCAAGTATGCCAACGAGCCACTGGGGGCGCCCCGGGTGACGGAGGATTCGCTCGCGCCGGTCGCACTGGACTACAAAATTCTCGGTCCCATCATGCGCGAAGTCGCCCGGCTCAATTTTGAGGGCAAACTCCAGGCGGTGGCCGAGGAGAAAAACGAAGTCACGCAAACCCTGGATTTTGGCAACTGGCAGGCCGTCGTCAGTTACGGGGTCAGCCGCAACGGCAGTCCGAAGGGGAATGCCGAATCCATCGGCCGCGCTTTGATTGCGAAAACCGGCGAGAACGAATTTCTGGTGACGGGTGCGTTTTGCCGGGTGGATTTCAAGCCGGTCCCGGGCGGGCAACGCGATTTTCTACGGGTTGAGGAAGGCGGATACGAAAATGGAACCTGGCATTCGTTTTATATCTGGAACGGAGACGAGACCGACTGGGGGCTCGACTTCAGTTCCGCGCCGCAAGTCCTGCGCGTTTCGCTGGGTACGTACTGACCATGGCTAACGGAGATGGCATTTTTGAAAACACGCATAACCACCAGACCGGCAACGATGGGTGACTGGCCGGCGTTTCACGCGGCGGTCCGGCGGAGCCGCGCCCTGCATTATTCGTGGGTGGCGCCGCCCAGGACGCGTAAAAAATTTGAAGCCTATGTGAAGCGTATGAGTTCCGATTCGCACCGGGGCTTTCTGATTGTGCTCCGCGAGTCAGGCGACCTGGTGGGGGCCATTCACTTGAATCACATCATCCCCGGGGCTTTGCAGGGCGCGTTTTTGGGTTATTATGCTTTCACGCCCCACGCCGGGCAGGGATTGATGCGCGAGGGGCTGCGGCTGGTGCTGAAACACGCCTTTGAGAAGCTCGGACTTCATCGTTTGGAAGCCAATATTCAGCCGAAAAATCACGCCTCACTCCGGCTGGTGCGGGGTTGCGGGTTTGTGCGGGAAGGATTCTCCCGGCGTTATCTGAAGGTGGGCGGACGTTGGAAGGATCATGAACGGTGGGCCATGCTGGCGGAAGACCTGCCACACACCTTCGCATGAACTTCCGCCGCGCCACGTTGAAGGATAGTGCCGCGCTCGCGGAGCTGAACCATCAGTTGATTCACGACGAGGGACATCGCAATCCGATGGCGGTCCCCGAACTGGCACAGCGGATACGCGGCTGGCTGGCATCCGAATACGCCGTGGTGATTTTTGAAAAAGGTGCGGAAATGGTTGCATACGCCCTGTATCGCGAGCAACCGGAGGAAATTCATTTGCGGCAGCTTTTTGTAGCGCGAAACCAGCGTCGACGGGGCATTGGCCGCCAGGCCGTGGAGATTCTCCGCACACAAATCTGGCCGAAGCACAGCCGCCTGACGGTTGATGTGCTGGTTCAAAATACCGTTGCCATCGCGTTCTGGCGGGCGGTAGGTTACAAGGAGTATTCGCTGACCCTGGAAATTTTGCCGGACCCGAAAGGCTCGTGAACTGCCGAGGCACACCTATTGTGAAATACACCTACGAACAACTGGCCGGTATGATTGACCATTCGTTGCTGCATCCGACCCTGACGGACCGGGAACTGGAGGCTGGCTGTAAGCTCGCCGTGAAATACGGCGTCGCGTCCGTTTGCATCAAGCCCTACGCGGTCCGGCGTGCGGCCGGACTGCTCGCCGGGAGTGGCGTGCGGGTTGGCTGTGTGATCGGATTTCCGCACGGCGATTCGTGCACCGAATCCAAACGTTATGAAACCGAACTGGCCTGCCGGGATGGCGCGGTGGAAATTGACATGGTCATCAATGTAGGCAAGGCCCTCGGCGGGGATTGGGATTACGTCGAGCAAGACGTGAAGGCCGTGGGTGACGAGGCGCACCGTCACGGGGCAAAAGTGAAGGTCATCTTCGAGAACGATTATCTCGGCCAGGGCGGCGCCGGCCTGGACAGCGACAGTTTCAAACGCCGGCTCTGCCAGATTTGCGAACGCGCCGGAGCCGATTGGGTGAAAACGTCCACCGGCTTTGGTTTTGTGAAACAGCCGGACGGCGGCTACAATTATCAGGGCGCCACCGCGCACGATTTGGAACTGATGCGGGCGGCGTGCTCCTCGCGAGTCGGGGTGAAGGCGGCCGGGGGCGTGCGCGACCTGGACGGTTTGATGCGGGTGCGCGATCTCGGTGCCAGCCGTTGCGGGGCGTCGGCCACCGCCGCGATTCTGGATGAGTATCGCCGCCGCGAAGCCGCCGGGCAGGAATGATTAAGCCAAAGTTTTTGGAGGTTGCTTCTTTCCGGTCCTTCCCTTACTCCATCATTCAGAAAGAAAAATGATTATGCCAGAACCCGTCATTGCCCAAAAATCTCCGTTCGTACAAAAGGCCGAAGCGGGCCGGTTTTGGTGGTGCGCGTGCGGCCGGTCAAAGGGCCAGCCGTTTTGTGACGGTTCGCACAAAGGCACCGGTTTCGGGCCGAAACCGGTGGATTTGATCGAGGCTAAAACCGTTGCGTGGTGTGGCTGCAAGCATTCGAAGAACGCGCCCTTCTGCGATGGCAGCCACAGCCGGCTGGGTTAAGCGGGAATCAAGGGCGTTTTTTTGCGCCCGGTTCCTTTTCCTTCTTGCGAAAAAAGTACTGGGTGTCGGCGACGTTGAGCATGGAAAGGTCGAGGCCCTCGCCGGGGGCGCGTTTCCGCGCGATTTTAAGCTGGCGGGCGATGCGCTTGCCGGCGGTGGCGGCGTAGTATTTGACCACCCCCACGCCGGTCTCGGATTTGAAGATCACGACCAGGAGGCAATGCTCGTCCACGTTGGTCACGAAGAGGCTGAAATGTTCCCCCTGCTGGTAGGTGCTGTTGAACGTCGGCTCACTGACCAGGCCGGCAATGGTCTGGTTGGCCATGAACGCGCCAGAAGCCAGGGCCGCGATGGTGGTCAGGTCGAATTCTTCCGCCTCACCCTGGTGGGTGATGAGAAAGCCGGCCTTGTCAATCACCAGCGAGACGGTGGCGTCGGCACTGGCGTTGAACTCGCGGAGGGTTTCATCCAGTCTATGAATATCCTCCTCGGTGAGTTGAGGGAGAGTAGCCATGGTAGCGATGTCACGCGTACTGGGGAACGCTTTGGTTGATGAACTTGTGTAACAGCAGGCGCGTGATCATGTTCAGGGTTTCAAACACACCTTCGCACCGGTGGGCCGTCGCGGTGAACGACGGCACCTGCACTTCACGGTTGTTGAGCAGAAATTCCATGTATTCGGTGGGAGCGACATTGGGCAGGTCGCGTTTGTTGTATTGCAGCACGTAGGGAATCTCGTGGAGGTTGAGCTTGAGCGAATGCAAATTATCAATGAGGTTCTGGAAGCTCTCCACGTTCTCCGGCATTTTTTCAAATTGTGAATCGGCCACGAACACGATGCCGTCCACGCCGCGCAAGACGAGCTGGCGGGTGGTGTTGTAAATGACCTGGCCGGGCACGGTGTAAAGCTGGAACTTGGTTTTGAACCCGCGGATGGTCATCGCTTCAATCGGCAGGAAGTCGAAGAACAAGGTGCGGTCCGAGCTGGTCGCCAATGAGACCAGTTTGCCCTTGTTGCCGGCGGCGGTCTGGACGTGGTCGTGGACTTGCACCAGGTTCGTGGTCTTGCCGCCCATTGCCGGGCCGTAATAGACGATTTTAACCTGCAGTTCGCGAGTGGCTTGGTTGATGATGGCCATAGGATTATTGTTTTTTGCGGTCGAGTTCGCCGGCCAACAGGGCCAGTTGTGAGGTGGGCAATGGCTCGCCGGCGCGACCGAACGCGGCGAAATAGACGCCATGGATGCGGAACACCTTCCACGGCACGTTGCCAACAGTGAAATTCAGATTGTTTAAATCTCCCATCCGCAGTTCCCGGGTGCACTGGCTTACCCGGCCGTAAATCTGGGGGAGAAAGGCTGCAAGGGTGTCCGCGTTGAGGTCAGACGGGATCTCGCTGGCCACCATCAAGCCATCCGGCAGCGCCACGAGCGCGCCGGCGACGCCATTCAGCGCCATCGCCCGCGCGATAACTTCCTTGGGCGAATTTTGGCGGCTGCTGAAATCCGTCGCGGGTGCCGCCGCGCTTTTGAATTCCGTCTCGGGCGGGCGTGCCGTCATCCGGGTGGTGTCGGATTCGACCCACATGTAATAATTCGTATCCGGTCCCGGAGCTGCCGCCGCCGGTTTGACTGCGAAACCGGTGTCATCCGGCTGCGGCGCCTTGGCCGTCGGTTCCGGGATTTCGTAGGGCGGTTGCGGTTGTGGGAAGCCGAAAAACAGGTTGGGAATCTCCGCCGGGAGGGGGGTTTGCTGATGCGCCTTGGCTGTTTTGGCCGGACCGCCTGGCCCGGCCAGAAAGAGCGGGGCCACCACCTTGAGAGGTAATTCCAATTCCAGCCCGTCATGGACCGACATCGCCGGCGGCATGGGTTTGATCCATGACCGCAGATTCCGCCAGGCGAAGATGACGCGTCCGCGTTTGAGGGCGGACTCGACCAAATTCACCGGCAACGCCACATGCGCGTTGGTCAAAATCAGCTGTGCGATTTCCGTTCGCAAAATCTCCGGCCAGTTCTCCGACAGGGCGGCCAACGGTGCCAGAATCGTGGCGGGTTCCGGAGCGGCCGGCGTCGGTTTGGGTGCGGGTGGTACCGGGCGTGGCGTGGCGGGCGTGGCGGGTTGAAAGGGAAAAGTCGGAATAATGGGTTGCACCGGCATCCCATTGCCGTTGCCATTGCCATTACCGTTGCCATTGCCGTTGTGAGGCAGGGACGAAACCTGTGGCGGTTGCTGCGGCTGCGGCGGTGGTTCGGGCTTGATGGAACGCAATACAAACGCTGGCGGCGGCGGTGCGACGGGCGGCGGTGCGACGGGTGGCGGCACGACGGGCGGCGGCGAGGCCTTGACCGGCGGGGGCGTGGTCATGCGCATGGGCGGTACCGAAGGAGGCTGCGGTTTGGGCGCGGCCGCGGAAATGGAGACGCCCTCGCCACGTTCGCTGAAAGGCCCGGCGATGTCCGCCGGCACGGCGATGAGCTTTTGCGCCGGATTACGGATCAGGGAGTTGGAGCTCAATCGGGTGAGCACTTCGTTGAGTGGCAGCACCACGGGCAGTGAATCGTATTCCTGGTCAACGTCGAACAAACCGGGTGCGGCGTGGCGCAGTTCCCCGAAGGTAATTTTTACGACGCCCAGGGCCAGTTGCGGCATGATCTTCCCCATGGCGATGGCGATGGTGGCCCGGGTCAAATCAACGCTGGCCAGCCGCATGTGGGAACGCAGTTGGGGCGGCAGGTTTTCCAGGACCGGTTGGAGTGGCAACTCCAGGTCATTGATGTTTTCCGTTGGCGGCGAGGGAGTCACGGGCGGTCTTGGCTGCAAGCGGGCAGTGGTCATGGGTGAAAGGGGGGTGGCTGCCGGCGGCGGCGGCGGCGGCGTCTGTGTTGCCGGTTGCGACGGGTGGGAAGTGCCCACGTCGGTTTCGTTCTCGTCAAAACGTCGCAGCAGCTCTCGCAGCAACCCGGCAAATCTTGTTTTTACTCCATTTGACATCGCACACAGCTTTTCCCGCCGACGGTTAATCCGCAGGTTGACCGTATCCCAGCAGGAAGCGCGCCACGGTGGTCGGTCGGGACCCGCTGGGGGCCGAGCGGTTGTTTGAGGGAAACCCGGCGGCAGGTTGTCTCAGCGTTGGACTGGCTGTCCACAAAGCAGCGGTAAAATTATTCATCGATATCGTGCGATACGGAACGACAACTGCTTGCGTAAGGGCGTTTAAGACGGCAACGCTTTAGGGCCTGAATTAACAGGCTTGTGGCGTTGGGCGTCATGTTGCTGAGCGGAATGGAACCAAGCCATAAAATCCTGATTCTGGACGACGAAGCCGCCTGGTTGGAGGTGAGTCGCGAAACATTGGCGCAGCTCCCCAGCAAGCCCGACATCCGCACGGTCAATAGCGGGACGCGCGCCGTCGCCCTCCTGGACGCCGAGCCGTTCCGACTGCTGGTTTGCGATTTGAAAATGCCGAAGATGGACGGGTTGCAGGTGCTGACCATCGTCCGCCGCCGGTTTCCCGAATTGCGCACGGTCGTGTTGACGGGGCTTGAAGACGAGGAATTTCGTTCGCGGACCTATGCCTTGGGCGTCGATTTGTTCTGGCTCAAGGGCGACATGCAGCAAAACCCGCAAATGTTCCTGGATTGTGTCGAATCGCTCCTGGGACGCGACATGGAAACGGGTTTCCGTGGCATTCAAAGCAAAAGCCTGATGGATATCATCCAGATGGAATGCCTGTCCCGCACTTCCACGGTGTTGCGCATCACCCGCGGTCCGCTGGTGGCCAAACTATGGATTCAAGACGGCGAATTAATTGATGCCGAGGCCGAAGGCGCCCGCGGCGAGGTGGCCTTCCGAAGAATTCTGGCCTGGAAATCCGGCACGTTCGAAAATCTGCCCGCCGAACCGAAGCGCGAACGTACCATCTTACAATCGGTCAACGCCCTGCTGCTCGAATCCGCGCAGACCATTGACGAAGCCGCCAATCCTGACACCGGACCCGAATCGGCCGAGGAGGCCGACCATCGCAAGACGATCTGGAAACTTGCCCTGGTGGCGCGGGAAGGCGCCGAATTTGTTGTCGTCACCTCTCCCGACCGGCAGAACGAGGTGGACTCATGGGGAACGCAGTGCGCCGGTCAATTGAGCGGCTGGACGCGGCGGGTCACCGAGGTGGCCAAACGGCTGAGTGACCGGCTGGAAGCCGGCCCGTTGTTGTATGTGGCGGGCAACAGTTTGGAACGGCAAGTGCTATTATTGCCGCGCGACGAAAAGTCCTATCTGGTCGCCTGGCCGCCGGATGCGCCTGCCGACCAATTGTTTGAGAAAACCAAGAAACTGGTGGCATCATGGGATTCCTAAAACGAATTTTTAAAAGCCGGGCGGCGGTTCAGCAACTGCCCGCCGGGAGCCTGACCGTCAATCGCGACGGCAAGGTCATCACGTCCACCATCGCCTCCGGCTATCCGCAGGGGCTGTTGCGCGACATCGTGCGCGACGTGCTGCTCCTGTTCCACCAGGCCCGCGAGGCGCAGATGCCGCTGGCCGAGTTCAGCATCCATTTCGCCAGCCTGCGCATCACCGCCCGTGAGATGCGCGGCGGCGCCGTGATCTTTCTTTCGCCGCATACCGTGCCGACCGTGTCCAGCCAACCCGAACGTTTATGACCGCCAAAGAACTCAGCCAGTTGGTCGCCCAGATCGAGACCCACATCGAATGCTGGAAGCAGTTCAATCTTTTCGTGAACACGGCGCGCACCAAAAAATACGGACTGCCCGACGAAAACCATTTTCTGGAACTCAAGAGCGTCATCGTGCAGGAACTGGAAATGATTTACGCGGCCATTGAAATCACCTCGCCCGGCAAGGAGGAAATTCATGCCCTCATTGGCAATGCCCCGTCGCTCCGTTACCTCGGCGAAATGAGCGAAGGCTCCCTGCGCGGCATTGAAAGCCAGTGGCACAAAATCTACATCGGCTGGCATTCCATCCTCGGCCAACTCAAGGTCAAACAGCGCGCCGAGGAATCCAAGGCGTTTTTCCACTGGAAAAAGTAAAGCGCCGTTTCATTTCTTCCTTGCCCGGCGCACCCGTTTCGTGTCTAACCACGCGCCATGCCTGATTGGATCGCCGTTGTTGTTTTGAACGCGTTTGAAAAGGGCTCACGGCTATGCTGAATTTTTTTCAAATCCTCATTCTGGCGTTGATTCAAGGCGCGTGTGAATTGTTGCCGGTGTCGAGTTCGGCGCACGTCATTGTGGCGGAAAAACTTATGGGACTGGACCCGTCGAGTCCGGAAATGACCATGCTGCTGGTGATGTTGCATACGGGGACCATGTTTGCGGTGATTGTTTATTTCTGGCGCGGCTGGAAGCGCGATTACTTCGCCTCCACCGGCCAGCTCCAATGGTTCGCCATTCAGGTTGCCATCGCCACGGTTTGTACGGGGGTGATTGGCTATGGCCTGAAAGTGCTCATCGAGAAGATTTTCATGCGCGGTGCGCCGCATGCCGAGATCGAGGATTTGTTCTCGAACCTGCCCCTGATTGCCGGTGCGCTTGCCGTCGTGGGCGGGTTGATCATTTACGCCGGTCTGCGCCCGGAAAAATCGTCGCGCCCTTCGGAAGTCCAGCCGGCGCACGCGATTTGGATCGGTATCGTCCAGGGTGTCTGCCTGCCCTTTCGCGGCTTTTCGCGCTCCGGTTCGACCATTTCCACCGGGCTGCTGCTCGGTCTGCCCAGACAGAAGCTGGAGGAATTCAGTTTCGCGCTGGCGGTGGTGTTGACGCCGCCGGTGGTCGCCAAGGAAGCCTGGCGCCTGCTCAAGGACCACGCCTTGAACAGCCCCGGTTCCGCGCTGCACCTTTTCCTGCCGGGCATCGTCGGCATGGTCTTTAGTTTCCTCGCCGGGCTGCTGGCGTTGAAATGGCTGTCACGCTGGCTGGAGAGCGGGCGCTGGCAGTGGTTTGGCTATTATTGCCTCGTGGCCGCCGCAGGCGTGCTGGCCATTCATTTTACACTGCATTGAACCCGGGCCTCCGCTTTATGGTCCGGGCGCGGGGATGAAGATTTTCTGACCCACCTTCATGTTCTTTGCGTCCAATCCCGGGTTCGCCTTTAAAATCTGGTCCGTGGTCACCTTGACGCCCTTCTCGCGGTACGCCTTGGCAATGGCCGAAAGCGTGTCGCCGCGCTGGACATTGTAATCATAGCCGTTCTGCGGGGCACCGGTGTCGGTACTGGCGTGGTCCTTCAAAGGTGTCGGCTTGATGTCCGATGATATGTCGGGCGCGGATCGGTGACCGGGCGATGCCCCGCCCAACGCTTTTTCAAGATGTTCCAGCTCCTTCAAGACCCGGTCGTTGTCCTCCTGCCGTTTCCGGTCAATTTCCTGCACCTGCTCGGCGAGCTTCTTCAAATCATCCGGACTTGTCGTGCTGCCGCCGGCCGGGGCCGACTGGCCTTGGAGGTCGCCAATTTCCTTCTCCAACGCCTCGAGGCGTTTGCCCTGGGCCGCCTGCGCGTCCAGGAGGTCCTGAACCTGGCCGGTGAGCTTGTCAATCTGCTGTTGGGTGGCGTCATCCTGCGCCCGCGCCGCCGTCACCGCCGAAAAACTTAAAATCAAAAACCAGACTAAAATCCTTTTCATGCGCCGACAATAATCGGTGGCCCGCCCGCGTCAAGTGGAAGTGCATGAGGCGTGCGAAGAACGCAATGGAAGCTCGCCGCTGATCCGCGTATCAGACAGCCAATACATATTTCGCGAGTGGACCGATGCGCGCGAGAGTTTCGGGACGCATGCGTGCAGGCAGGTTGACCGGGGACTGGGCTTGACGTCCGATATAAGCGCCTTGGATTGATCGGCGAGGGTGGTCGGACGAATTGGCTGTGTGTCCGTGCCACACCGAACCGTTGTAGATGATGACGGAACCCGCTGCGCCGCAGGCCAGCATCTGATCTTCGTGGTTTGACGTGGGGTCTTTCATGGAGTCGCTGGGGATGGCTGGCAATCGATGCGAGCCCGGTACGAAACGGGTGGCCCCATTATCTTTGCGAAAGTCGTCCACCATGACGATGAACCCAACCATCGGCCACCCATCCGGATCGGATGCAAAGTCCACGTGGAGGGGCTGTGCCGGTGAATGTGGCCGCAATGTCCTCGCCAGCATTGAACTGAGCTTGAAGGGCTGGCCGATGACGTGATGGCACGCTTCGAGAATGGGGGGGGCAGACATACAACGGGTCGAAATCTGCGCCGCGATTAACAAAATCATGGACTCGCGTGGTACTGCTGCCGATGTGCAGGTCCGGGGCAGCCGCACTGGCCACGGCTAAATCGTACGCGTCGGCCAGTTGCGCCAGCCGCTCGGTTGCCACAAAGTCCGGAATAACGACAAAGCCCGCATCGAGCAGCGCTCGTGCGGCACCGGCCGGCAGTTCGCAGCCAACCCCGATTTCGTCGAACCAATCATTCATAGGACAAGTGCCCGCTGGCCGTCTAACAGAGGATCGACGGCTGCGTTTGCAGCCTGTCCTGTTTCATAATCTGAACCTTATTTCCGGAGTGCCATTTTGTCCAGCGTCGCCTTGCGACAAAATCTCATGCCAGTTTTCCGTAACGGCGGATTTCCGGCCAGATCAATGCCACGGCGATGACGACGATGATGGTCCCGATGCCGCCGGTCACGGTGGACACAATCGCGCCGGTCGCCGCCGCGTTGCCCAAAGCTGTCGGCACCGTGAATAAATACGCGACGATGCCCGACCGGAAGCCGCCGAGTTCGTTCGAGGTGCCGATGAACAGGCTGTTGACCGCCGAGACGCGCCCGCGTTTCTCGTCCGGCGTCAGGATTTGCACCAGTGTCTGCCGCACCACCACGCTCACGTTGTCCACCGCGCCCGCCAATGCCAGCAGCCCGAACGAAAACCAGAACCAAAACGCATTTGGCAGCGCGAACCAGTGGCCGAAACAATTTTCATTCGCGACGCCGAATAAAATCGTCGCCGCGCCGAAAATCACGACGGACAACAGCATGGCGCGCCCGGCCTTTTGCAGCGTCGGGCGATGTGCGATGATCAACATGCAAATCACGGCGCCGATGGACATGGCGTTGCGCAGCCAGCCCAGGTCGGAGGGGCCGCCATGGAAAATGTCGGCGGCGTAAATGGGCAGGATCGTCACGGTGCCGCCCAGCAACACGGCAAACAAGTCCAGCGTGATGATACCGAGGATGATTTTGCTCTGATAAACGAACCGAAACCCTTCAATCAGGCTTTTCACCGAAACCGGTTCGGCCGGCCGGGTTTTGTGCTGGTGTTTGATGGGCACGACCAGCGCAAAACAAATGATTGAGGCCAGGGCATTCAATGCGTAAACCGGCCAGGCCGTCTGGTGCGCGAGCGAAATGACCAGTCCGCAAGCCGCCGGTCCCACGACGCAGGAAAACTGGAAAGCGCCGCTGTTGAACGTCACGGCCCGGGCGAACTGGTTCCGGGGGACGAGGCTCGGCACGAAGGCCGCGCTCGCCGGCCAGAGAAAAGTCCGCGCCGCGCCGAGCACGAACAGGCAGATGTAGATCCAATAAACCGGCGCGGTAAAATAGGAGGTCACCGCCAGGCCGACACTCGCCACCGCCAAAACGAGCGTCGCCACCAGGATGATTTTTTTGCGGTTGAACAGGTCGGCGAAGTGGCCGGCGGGGATGGTGAGCAGGATCATGGGAACCATGAGCGACAGGCCGACGAACGCCAGCGACAGCGCCGAGTGCGTGCGGTGATAAAGTTCCCAGTCAATCGCCATCACCAGCATCTGCTGCCCGAGCGAAGCGACAAAACGTCCGATGAGGTAACGGAAGAAGTCGGCGTTCCGCAAAACGGCATAGGTGCCTTCGCAGGCTGACCTGGCCACCGGCTCGTCGGGCAAATTTTCTGGCGATTCCTGATCGTGCATGGACAGAATGGCTGTGGAACATAGCGGAAAATTGCCGCAGGTCGAGTTTCGCGTGAGGGAATTCCCCGACGCCCGGGCCGGTTACGGATCGCAGTCGCCAGCGGAGCGGATTTGGATTAAGCTGACGATGAAGATGGATGAACCAGACGAAAAGCCGCGCCGCTACCGATGGCCATGGTTTGTGCTTGCGGCGTTTGTGTTGGGGGTGGCGCTGGCGATTTTGTGGATGGTTTTCGAAATCCGGACCGTTGAACGGGAACGGAACCCAAATGTTCCCCTGCCCGCCAGCCCCGCGCATTAGCGTGGAGACCAATGTGGCGGCGATCTGTGACCGCCGCACGATTCCGGGAGATGGTGGAAATAATGTGCGGCGCTCGCAGAGCGCCGCTGCATCGTTTTGAACGCGTTACTTTTTCATCAGCTCCTCAAATTTTGCGATCACGCCGGAATTTTTGTCCGCCACATCATGGGTTTCGCCGGGATCGTTTATCAGATTATACAATTCCCATTTTTCGCCGGCATTTGAACGCACGATTTTCCAGTCGGCCATGCGCGCGGCCTGGGCGGTTTCGCCGTTGTGGAGTTCCCAGGCGAATAATTCGTGCCGGTTGGTCTGGGTTTCGCCCAACAGCGTCGGCAGCACCGAAAGGCCGTCCAGATTTTTGGGTGGTTCCTGGAACGCGATCTGCAGGGCCGTCGGCAGGAAATCCCAGGCGGCCCAGGGGAAATTGCTGGTCTGTCCCGGGCGGATGGTTCCCGGCCAGGAAACAATCATTGGCACGCGCAGGCCGCCTTCGTAAAGTCCGCCGCGTCCACCACGGAACGGTCCGGCGCTCTGGAAAAATTTCGGGTCCACGCCCCCGCCCGTTTGCGGGCCGGTGTCGCTGGAAAAGAAAACCACCGTGTTGCTTTCAATGCCGAGAGTCTTCAATTCCTCCTGCAACTGGCCGAGGTAACTGTCGAGCCGGGCAATCATGGCGGCCCGGTTTTTTTCCGGTTGCGGCCACGGTTCATCGGAATAAGGCGCATCGGTGGGCACCGGCATCGTGTTGCCGTCGCCCGGGTGTGCGATGGTGAAATTGAGCTGCAGGAAGAACGGTCGATAACCGGTAAATTGCTCGGGCCGATTGACCCGGATGAAATTGCCGGCCGCTTTGGCGAACAAGTCAGGAAGATACAGGCCCTTTTTCTGATCGACATTGGGATACAACATCTCCCGGCCGTTGAAGGCGACCGTCTGGTCGTCTGCCGGATTCGGTATCGCCTTTGGCATATACCGCCAGACGTAATCGGAATAATAATTTCCCGCAGCCTGCGAATCCAGAAAACCGTTGAATTCATCAAAACCCTTTTTCCAAGGTGCACCGCTTGAGCCGTCGCCTCCCAATCGCCATTCACCAATCAAGGCTGTGTGATAACCGTATTGTTTCAGCTGCTGCGCCACGGTGATGTCGTCCGCCGCCAGCGGCACGTCCACGTCCGCCCGCTGTTTCAGATGCGTCGCATTCCGGCCGAGCATGAGGGCGGCACCCGCCGGTGAACTGGCAGCGTCGCCGGCGTAATAGCTCGTGAACCGGATGCCGCCCGCGGCGAGCCGGTCGAGGTTGGGCGTCTGGAATTTCGTTTGGCCGTAACAGCTCAGGTCGCCCCAGCCCAGGCCGTCGCATTGGATGAAAATGATGCTTGGCCGGCGCGGTTCAGGTGGAGGGGCGTCGGCGGTGGAGAGGGATTGCGCCGGTGCGGCCAGCAAAATGCCAAAGGCCGTGGCGGCAAGCAGAACGCAGGAAAACCGCTGAAAGTTTATTCGTTTCATTGCAAGCTTGGATTCTGGAAAACTTGATGCGTTCGAGGCAATTCTTTTCGACAGGTTCTCGACTAAGCTGGTTGCGTGTTTCGCTTTCCGAATTCCGCATCGAGCGGGATCCGCGACGCGATGATGAAGCTGGGAATTGTCGCCAGAATCACCCACATAAAAAAGTGTGGATAACCGATGTGTTCCTGCAGCCAGCCGCTCCACAGGCCCGGGATCATCATCCCCAGCGCCATGAAGCCGGTGCAAATGGCGTAGTGTGCCGTCGCATGTTCGCCGCGCGCGATATAAATCATGTAAAGCAGGAACGCCATGAAGCCGAAACCGTAGCCGAATTGCTCCACCGCGACGCCTGCGCCGATCACGAACAAACTTTGTGGTTGCGCGCAGGCGAGCCAGATGAAGACGGCGTCCGGCAGATGAATCGCCAGCAGCATCGGCCACAGCCAGAATTTCAAGCCGTGCCGGGCAACGACAAAACCGCCCAGCAGCGCCCCGGCCATGAACGTGACGACGCCGACGGTGCCGTAAATGACGCCAATTTGTTCAATCGTCAACCCCAAGCCGCCCTTTGGCGCCGGAACGTGCAGGAAAATCGGGATGATTTTCACGAGTTGCGCCTCGCCCAGCCGGTAAAGCAGCAGGAAGAGCAGCAACGCGACGATTTTTGGTTTCTGAAAGAATGAACCGAAGGTTTTGAAAAACTCCGCGAGGAAACCGTTCAACGAGCCAAAACTTCCGGATCGGTCCGTCTGCGGTTTGGGCAAAACAAAATGGTGATAGACGCTCAAGCACAGAAAAATGCCTGCGGCGAGCGCAAACGCTGTTGACCAGGCGGATGTGGCATTGTGGGTGTGATTTGCCAGGGTGCCCGCGAGGAACACAAGGCCGCCCTGGGCGAAGATTTTGCCGATGTTGAAAAACACACTGCGGAATCCGATAAAAAAGGATTGCTCGCGTTCTGTTGGCGCCAGCATGTAAAAACCGTCCGCTGCGATATCGTGCGTTGCCGAACTGAATGCCAGCAGGCCAAAAAAAACAATCGTCCATTGGACAAAATGCGCCGAGGGAATTGCCAGCGCAATTCCGGCCAGCCCGAGGCCGAGAAGCAACTGCATCGTCCAAATCCATTGCCGCCGCGTTTTGAGCAAATCCACCGCCGGGCTCCACAGCGGTTTGATGACCCATGGCAGGTAAAGCAGGCTCGTGAAAAACGCCGTGGCTTCGTTTGATACGCCCAGGTCGTTGTAAAGCATGACCGAGACCGTGGCCACCAGCGCATTGGGCATGCCCTCGGCAAAATAAACCGTGGGAATCCAGAGCCACGGGCTGCAGGAGGTTGGTTTGGCGCCGGTCATTGGCCTTTGAGTAACAGGCCGGGGCCGCGCAGGCAAAAATTTTCCGGCTTGCACTTTGCCGGAACGATGATTGAGTCAAGGTGTGACCGGCGCGTTTTTCAATGCCTTGGGTGTGTTGTTTGGCGGATTGATTGGGCTGGCGCTGCGTCAGCCGCTGTCCCTCCGACTACAGCTTTTTCTGCGCTCCGCACTGGGCGCCTTCACGGTTTTTTCCGGCCTGTGTCTGGTCTGGCTGGGCGTCAGCGGGCCTTTTTTGTTCGCGCTGAAACAAATTTGCATCGCGGTGCTGGCGATGACCGCCGGCGGCCTGATCGGCCGGCTGCTCGGGCTGCAAAAAATTTCCAACCGACTGGGCCGATATGCGGGCCAGATCATTGCCGCCGGGCAATCGGGCGCCCCGCGCAAGGTGGGGGACGGCTTTAACGCGTGTGCCGTGCTGTTTTGTGCTGCCCCGCTCGGACTGGTCGGCGCGGTGGCCGATGGCCTGTCCGACTACTATTATCTGCTGGCGGTGAAAGCCATCATGGACGGGCTGGCCATGCTGGGGTTTATGAAAAATTTTGGCTGGCCGACGGCTCTGTCGGCTTTTCCCGTGCTCGGGTTTCTCGGCGCCATCACCCTCGCCTGCCAGTTTTCTGCCCGGCCGTTGCTGGCTGCGCATGGCCTGATCAATTCCGTCAACGACGTGGCCGGTCTGATCGCATGCGCGGTGGCTTTGGTGATTTTTGAGGTTCGCCGGGTGGAATTGGCGAATTATTTGCCGGCCCTGGCCGTCGCGCCGTTCCTGGCGTGGCTGTTCAATCACTGAATCAAACCGCGCTTGCGCAGCATGGTTTCCATCGCCCGGTCCATCAGCAACTCCGCCAGCGGCCGGGTGGTTTCATCCAGCGCCGCCAGCGCCGCCTGCAACGCCTGCACGTCACCCGCGCCGGTGCCCGGGTTTTCCGTGGCCACGGCCAAGGCCACCTCGCGTGCCGCCGCTTCCATCCTGGCCCGGTAATCCGCCTCGATTTCAACCGCACTGTCGGCGAGCACCTTGCGGGTGGCGGCGAGCGTTTCCTGGGCGCGCAGCTTCGCCTCAATCCAGCGTCGCGCGGCCAGATCGGTGAAGGCATGTGCGACCGATTCCTCGACCATTTGCTGCACCGCCGCGTCGTCCACGTCCACGGCGGATTTCATCTCCACAATTTTTTCCCGGCCGGTGTGGATATCGCGGGCGAGGACGTGCAGGATGCCGTCGGCGTCGATTTCAAACTGCACCCCCACGCGCGGCACGCCGCGGGGCGCGGGCGTGAATTCAATCGTGAACCGGCCGAGACTCCAGTTATCCCGGGCGCGCTCGCGTTCGCCCTGCAAAACCTGGATGAGCATCGAGTGCTGTTGGTCCATGGCGGTCGTGAACATCTCGCCGGCCTTTAACGGAATTGTCGAGTTGCGTGGAATCAGGACGTTCATCAAGCCGCCGAACGTTTCGATGCCGAGGGACAGCGGGGTCACATCCAGCAACAGGACGTTTTTGAAACCGCCCGCCAGAATCTCCGCCTGGATCGCCGCGCCGAGGGCGACGGCTTCATCGGGATTCTGGGAGGTGTTGAGCTGCGGGCCTTTCGGCTGGTGGAAATCACTGCCGAGCCGGACGCCGCCGCGGGTTTCCTCAAATTCCGCGCAACCAAACAAATCGCTGACGAATTTGCGGACAAGCGGCATCCGCGTCTGGCCGCCGACGAGAATCACCTGGTCCAAATCCCTGGGCTCGACTTTCGCGTCGGCCAGCGCGCGCAGGCAGTGTGGCCGCGTGCGGGCGATGAGATCGCGGGTCAGGTCCTCAAGTTTGGCGCGCGTGAGCCGGTGGCTGAAGCTGAAGTCCGGGGTGAGAAACGGGAGGGCGATTTCCACGCTGGTTTCCGTGGACAATTTGATTTTGGCCTTTTCGGCCGCTTCGCGGATGCGGGCCAGGATGGTTAAATCGTTGGCGAGTTGAAGGGTTGAAGCGGGCCCCATCCCTTTCGCTTCAACGCCGGAACGCGTTATCGCTTCAATCAGAAATTCGACAAGGCGTCGGTCCAAATCATCGCCGCCCAGCCGCGTGTTGCCGTGGGTGGCGAGCACCTGAAAAACGCCCTCGTTCAGTTCCAGGATGGAAAGGTCGAACGTGCCGCCGCCGAAGTCGTACACCGCGATTTTTGATTTCTCCTTGAGCCGGTCCAGGCCGTAGGCAAGGGCCGCGGCGGTCGGCTCGTTGACGATGCGCTCGACGGTGAACCCGGCCAGTTCGCCCGCGCGTTTGGTGGCGTTGCGCTGCGCGTCATTGAAATAGGCGGGCACGGTGATGACGGCGCGCGTGACCGGTTCGCCGAAATAATGTTCCGCGTCACCCTTCAGTTTTTTCAGGATCGCGGCGGAAATTTCCTCGGGTGAAAATGGTTTGCCGTGAAGGGGAATCGTCACCGGGCCGGCACCGGCGCCGGCCAGCGGATAGGTCACGGATTTTTCCTCCTCCAAAATTTCCGCGCCGCGCCGGCCCATGAAGCGTTTGATGGAATAGACCGTTTCCGCCGGTTTGATCACCCGTACGCGACCGGCTTCGTGGCCGACCAGCGGCGCCGCGGTTGCGGACGGGAAGTGGACCACGGACGGCGTCAACCGCCGGCCCTCGCGATCGGCGATGACCAGCGGGATGCCCGAATCCACCGTGGCGACGAGTGAATTCGTGGTCCCCAAATCGATGCCGATGATTTTACTCATGTTGACGGGCTGTATTTGAACCATGATTGAACACGAATGGACACGAAATTCTCAAAGGGACAGGGCCAGCTTTAGCTTGCCGTCCGTGCCAAACCCGCCGAAGCTGGAACGTCACTATGAACTGTATTGTCACCGCCGGTCCGACCTATGAGCCGCTGGACGACGTGCGCCGGCTGACGAATTTTTCGACCGGCCGGCTGGGCACCGAGCTGGCCAATTTCCTGGCGGCCCGCGGCCATCAAGTGCGGCTGCTGACCAGCGCCCAGGCCACGTACGCCGGCGAGCGCCGGGCGCAACGGGTCGAGGTGTTTACGACCACGACCGACTTGCGGGAAAAATTGCAGGCGTTGTCCTCCAAAAAGGTGAATGCGGTTTTCCACGCGGCGGCGGTCAGCGATTTTCATTTCGGCCGGATCCAATTGCAATCGCCGCACGGCCGGTTGACGGAAATCAAATCCAAAAAAATCCCCACGGACAAGGGCACGTTGCTGGTGGAACTGGTGCCGACGCAGAAAATTATCATTGATCTGCGCGCCTGGTTTCCCTCGGCCCGGCTGGTGGGCTGGAAATTTGAAGCGGAGGGCAAGCGCCCCGATGCGGTGGGTGCGGGGGAGCAGCAGCTCGCCAAATGTCTTACCGATGTCTGTGTGGTGAACGGCCCGGCCTACGGCGAAGGTTTCGGTTTGATCACGAGTGGTGGACACGTGCATCTGGCGGATCCGCCAAAGCTGTTTGATGCGCTGGAGAAATTGCTGCAGGTCTAGCGGGAGGTTGGGCGGGGGTGGGGTCAGACTTCAAAGTTTTTCAGTTGCCGCAGCCCCAGTTTTAACGGCAGCCAGCCGACAAAACCTGACAGGAGCACGAACGCGGCGACGCTTTCCGCGGCCCACGCCACCCGTCCATGCCAGCCGGAGGTGCCCAGGCCCAGCAGCAGCACGGAGGCGAGAATGTAAACCGAGCTCAACACGAAACACAACGTGCCGCCAAAGCCGCTGACGATCTTGTTGGGATTGCTCTCCTTCAAATTCGGATACAACACGCCCAACCCCACCGCCAGACCATTGAGGGCAAAGGCCATCAGGATGACCACCGCGCCAAAGAAGATCACGCGGTCCCAGGTCATTTTCAGCAGGTAACAGGAAAGCATGATCAGACCGGAAGTCACGACGAGTGACAACACGCTCGTCAGCCAGAATTTGGTTTTGACCACGCGCGCCAGCCCCATGGGAGCCATGCCGACGATCCAAAGGCGGCGGCCTTCGAGCGAAAATTGCGGGAACACAAACCGCGTGGTCACCGACGCGAGATTCAACGCGCAGACGCCCAGGTTCAGGAAGGCAATGAGGTTGATCCAGAATTCACTGCTCAACTGGTGGGTAAAATTCCGAAGGTTGACGATATACACCCCCAGGAGGCCGAACAGCATCACGGATTGTCCCCATTGGGTCGTATCGCGCCAGAACATGCGGATGTCCTTGATGGCCAACGCGCGGCCATCACGGTTGAGCCAGAAAAGTTTCCCGATAATCTTTTCCAACAGGCTGGGGGAATTCGGAAATTCGCGTCGGGGGCGAAGCGGATGCCAGCCGGGTCCGGGCTGGGCCCGGCTGTGCACCGCGGACGCCGTGTCATAGAACATATTGCCCCAACGGGTGAAGGCGAGGCTGCCGAAGAACAGGGTGTGGCTTAACAGCACCAGCGCAAAAAAGGCCGCGCCGCGCTGGATGCCTTCGGCCCATTGCAGCACGGCTGCCGACAACCAGTAACTGGGCAGGAAGGGAAACATGGTGAAGCGGGTTTTCGCGAGCAGCTGGTCCAGCGCCTCCAACGTACGTTCGCCGAGCAGGGTGTTGGTGGCCGGTTGCGCCTTCCACCAGAAAGCGGCCAGGCCAAGCAGCATCACCGCCGTGGCCACAAACGCGACCTGGAAACTCCGCCGGTCCAGAAACCGCCCCACCAAAATCGCCAGCCAGGTACCCGCGACGCCCGGCAACACAATGAACAAGGCAATCAACAACAGCGTCATGACGTAAAAATGCCAGGGCGCGTCGCGCACCAAGCCAAACGCCACCAGCAGGGGCGCAATCAGGAATAAAAACGCCCAGGAGGCCAGCAGGATGGTTTCAATGAATTTCCAGCGGAAGATGGTTTGCGTGGGGATGGGCAACGTCAGCAGAAACGCGGTTTCCCGATTGCGAAACAGGTTGGTGTAGCCGATGACCAGATTGCTCAGCAGCAACAGTCCAAACAAAAAGGCAAACAGGGCGTACATCAACCGTTCCGTCAGCACCGCGCCCAGGCCCGGAAATTTTGCGACGAACCACAGCGCGTGATAAAAGAGCCAGAACGAAAGGACCAGGTAACCGACCACAAAGCTCAGGATGACACTGGTGAGCAACCGCGATTGATTCCGCAAAGACCACAGCCGCCGCCAGCTTTGCAGCGCGTTGACGCGCAACAACAGGAACAGGGGCGCGGGCGCGGGTTTGATACCGAACATCGCGTGAAACGTAGTCCGAAGGAGTGCGGCGCGCAATTTTCAAGTTGACATGCATTGCAGTTCAATGTATAAGACTGCCATGCTTACGAAAGATCTGGTCGCCGCATCCTCCAAGCCGCTGCTGTTGTCTATTCTCGCGGGCGGCGAAAGCTACGGCTATGAAATCATCCAGAAAGTGCGCGAGTTGAGTGGCGGGCAGATTGAGTGGAGTGACGGAATGCTGTATCCCGTTCTGCACCGGCTGGAACGCGACGGTTTGATTGATTCCGAATGGAAGGAAGCCGACACCGGACGCGAGCGGAAATACTATTTCATCAGTTCCGACGGCTACAAAGCCCTTAAAACCGAACGCCAGCAATGGCTGGCCGTTCACAACACCTTGAGCAGATTATGGAAAATCAAACCCGTTTCGATCTGAACGCCGCCATCGGAGGCTGGCGACAGGCACTGGCTGTGCAATCAGGCCTTTCGCCCGATGACCGACGCGAACTGGAGACGCATCTGCGTGATGCCATTGCTGGATTCCAGCAACACGGTTTGAACGACGAAGAATCATTCTGGCTGGCGTGTCGTCGCGTGGGCCAGCTGCAACAGCTCGGTGACGAATTTGCTAAAGCTGACCCGACCAAAGTCTGGCGTGAACGAGCATTCTGGATGGTGTTGGTGTTGTTTTTATCAAGCGTTCTGATGAGTGTAATCGACGTTATGGCTTTTGATCTGCAAGTTGTGCGCACACCGTTGGACAACGGTTTTCTTCAAATGATGCAGACGATTGCGCGCGAGGTTGTTGCTTTATCGCCAATTTTGATTCCGTTGGTTATAGCATTGTTGGTGAGGTCAAAAAAAATGGTTCACCTGTTTTTGAAACTGACACGTTTTATTGAAAATCGGCTGCATTTGGCAATTGGAGTATCGGGAATCCTCGCCATAGCGGCAGCCTTGGTGACAATTGCCGCAAAAATGCACAACGCCAGAATTGACTCGCTCGGATTACATTCGGCTCGCCTTCATCTCACAGTTTCAATCTGGCAGGTTCTAAATTCGACCTTTTGCTATCCGCTTATGATTGCACTTGTGCTCTTCTTGCTGATGCCGTCAAAGAATCGAAAGACGTCAAAGTGCGCTTGATTGCTTTCCCGTTGAAGCCGCAGTGAACGATTTGTATCGTGCGGCCAATGTCGCCGCCGGAAGCCAAAACTTCACCGCTCGCCGCGCCCGTCACTTCGCTCTGGGGCGTCGGCGGCGAACGCGCGGTGCCACTGGCGCGGCTCGGGATTCACACGGTCGGGGATTTGCTGTTGCACCGGCCGCGGCGTTACGAAGACCGCCGGCATTTCCGCGCCATTGCCGGATTAACCCGTGACGAAGCCGCCACGGCGCGCGGCACCATTGTGGCTCAGGGACTCAAGCGTTTTCGCGGCGGCCGCAAATCCGTCTTTGAAATTGTCCTCGATGACGGCACCGCGCGGTTGCATTGCCGCTGGTGGAACCTGCCGTTCATAGAAAAATATTTCGCGGTCGGCGACGAGGTATTTGTTTTCGGCAAACTGGTGGAAACCAAACCGCGCACGGTGGACCATCCCGAATCCGAGGTCATCGAAGGGGGTGAGGAAGGCTTCATCCACATCAACCGCCTGGCGCCGGTTTATCCGCTCACGGAAGGCCTGCCGCAACGCTGGTTGCGCGGCTTGATCTGGCGGACCCTGGGGAAGTTTGAAACGCAAATCACCGAACCGCAACCGGCGCCGGATTTGAAGCTTTTTCCAACCCGCGCCAACGCGGTGCGCATGATTCATTTTCCCGAGGAATTGACGGACGTGGAAATCGCGCGGCGGCGCCTGGCGCTCGACGAGTTCGTTGAATTGCAAATCCAAATGCAGTCGCGCCGGAGGAATTTCGAAGCCAAATCGCGCGCGCTGCCGTGCGGCGGTGACAATCGTTTGATGAAACCGTTTCTCGCGCAACTCGGTTTCAGGCTCACGGGCGCGCAGACCCGGGTGCTGCGTGAAATCCGCGCGGACATGGAGGGGTCGCATCCGATGCGGCGGCTGTTGCAGGGGGATGTCGGGTCGGGTAAAACGGTCGTGGCCGCGTGCACGGCGCTGATGGCGCTGGAAAGCGGTTTCAACGTGGCGTTGATGGCGCCAACGGAGATTCTGGCCGAACAACATTATCGGAACTTTTCGCGCTGGCTCGAGCCTTTGGGCGTGCGGGTCGAATTGCAAACCGGAAGCCGCAAGACCGCCGGGAGCCGGGAGCCGGGAGCCGGGAGCCAGCCGCCCCAGTCAGCCCCGACCTTGTTCCTTGGCACGCATGCACTGCTCACCCGGGGTTTTGACCTGCCGCGTCTCGGTCTGGTTATTATTGACGAACAGCACAAGTTCGGCGTGGCGCAGCGCGAGCAACTGGTGCGCAAGGGGAATTATCCGCATTTGCTGGTGATGACGGCGACGCCGATTCCGCGCACGCTCGGATTGACGTTTTACGGCGACCTCGATGTTTCCGTGATTGACGAATTACCGGTCGGGCGCGGCCGGGTGAAAACGTTTGTGCGCACGGCGGACAAGCTGCCGAAGGTCTGGGAATTCATTCGCGAAAAAATTGCCGCCGGACGGCAGGCTTATGTGGTTTATCCCCGCGTGGAGGAACAGGACACGGCAAACGACATCAAGGCCGTGACCAAAGAATTCGAAAACGTCCGGCAATCGCTGGCGCCATTCCGCGCCGGGTTGCTGCACGGCCGGCTCAAAGGCACCGAAAAGGAAGGCATCATGGCCGCGTTTCGGGCCAACCAGGTCCAGGCCCTCGTGGCGACGGCCTTGATCGAGGTGGGCCTGGACGTGCCGAATGCGACGATCATGCTCATTGAGAACGCGGAGCGGTTCGGCCTGGCGCAACTGCACCAATTGCGCGGCCGGATTGGACGCGGCGCGCACGAGTCATTTTGCATTCTGATTTCCGGCGCGAAAACCGGGGAGGCGCGCGAACGGCTCCGGGTGTTGGAGGAGACCGCGGATGGTTTTCGCATAGCCGAAGCGGACTTGAAATTGCGCGGGCCGGGTGAATTGCTGGGCCGGCAGCAGAGCGGTTTGCCGCGTTTTCGCTTCGGAAATTTGGTGGATGATCTGGATTTGATTCGCTGCGCGCGGGCGTTGGCCGCGCCCGCCGCGGAGGCTTCCCGCGAAAATATTTGAAAAATGTGCTTGCGGCGCGAAAGGATTTTCGGCTAGTTCAGCCGCGTATGAAAAAATTAGCCTATCTCGTTGTTGCCTTGGGTCTCCTTTCCATCGGGTTGCTGGCCGGTTGCCAGAAGCCAGCGGACACGACTACGATGTCTCCGGATTCGACCAACATGCCGTCGACCAATACCCCGTCGACTAACGCGCCGTAGACCGCGCGCTGCCGCCTAAAACGCGGTCGGGGTTTGGTTTCAGTGCCAAGGCAAGGGGACGTGATTGGCACTTGGAAATCCCGTGGCTTGGACTAAATTGCCGCCATGCGAGTATTCCTTTCAATTGCCATGGCGGCGGGGCTGTTTTTAATGACCGGCTGTGGCAATAGCTCCAGTACGACGAGTCCATCCGCAACCAACGCCTCGAATACCAACTTCGCCAGCGGCAACCCCCTTACCGTGGTTCCGGATTACATCGGCGCGGTCGGGAATGCCCAGAAGTACGCGATCAAAGAGATCGACTTGTCGTATTTGCATGAGGCCATCGAGCAATTCAGCGCTGCGGAGGGCCATTACCCCAAAGACCTCAATGAACTGGTGCCCAATTACATCGGCAAGGTTCCGGCCGCCCCGTACGGCTCCAAAATTGATTACGACCCCAACACCGGCACGGTGAAAGTGGTGCCGCAATAAAACGTTTGCAACCATTCAAAGCCGGACGCTGCCGACACCGTCCGGCGGTTGCGTTTTTAACTCGCCAAATCGGATTCCGGCAGGCAAACCGTTGGTTTGAATTTTAATTCATGACCGAGCAAATCATCATTCTGGATTTCGGATCGCAATATACGCAGGTGATTGCGCGCCGGGTTCGCGAGTGCAACGTGTATTCGCAAATTCTACGCTATGACACGCCGGCGCGGGAACTGGCGAAACTCAAACCCCGCGGCCTCATTTTGTCCGGCGGTCCGTCCAGTGTCTATGCCGACGACGCACCCCTGCCGGACCGGAGGATTTTTGAACTCGGCATTCCCATCCTGGGCATCTGCTATGGCGTCCAGTTGTTCGCACAATTTCTCGGCGGCCGGGTCGAGAAGGGCCAAAAGCGTGAATATGGCAAGGGCACGCTTACGGTCAAGGATGCCTCCTGTGCGCTGTTCCGACGTTTGCCGCGAACCTTGCAGGTCTGGAATTCGCATGGTGACAAGCTGACGAAACTGCCCCGTCAATTCAAACCGGTCGCCGTCACGGAAAATTCCGAATTTGCGGCGATCGAAAACCGGCCGCGAAAATTTTTCGGTTTCCAATTTCATCCGGAAGTCGTTCACACCCCGCGCGGCCGGGAGATCCTCGCCAATTTTGTCCACCGGGTCTGCGGCTGCGGCAAAAATTGGACCATGCGAAGTTACATCGACCAGGCCGTCGAACAAATCCGCGCCCAGGTGGGGAGGGACCGGGTTATTCTGGGGCTGAGTGGCGGCGTGGACTCGAGCGTCGCGGCGGCGCTCCTCCACAAGGCCATTGGCGACCGGCTGACCTGCATTTTTGTCAACAACGGGGTGTTGCGCGGGCGCGAGGCGGAGGTGGTGCGTGAAGTCTTCGTGCGGCATTTCAAGATCAAATTGCAGTACGAAAACACCTCAAAATTATTTTTACAACGGCTCAAGGGCGTAACGGATCCGGAGCGCAAGCGGAAGATCATCGGCCGGACCTTCATTGAGGTTTTCAGCGCGGCGACGAAACGCGCCGGCCGGGCCAGATTTCTCGCGCAGGGCACGCTTTATCCCGATGTGATCGAGTCGGTGCCCATTGCCGGCAATCCCGCCGCGATGATCAAGAGCCATCACAACGTCGGCGGCCTGCCCCGGAAGATGAAGTTTCAACTGGTCGAGCCGCTGAAACGTCTCTTCAAGGACGAAGTCCGTCAGCTTGGCCTGGAACTGGGTTTGCCGCGGGAAATCGTCTTCCGCCAGCCATTCCCCGGCCCGGGGCTGGCGGTGCGCATCCTGGGCGAAGTCACGCCCGAACGGCTGGGAATTTTGCGCAATGCCGACGCCATCGTGGTCGGCGAGATGAAAAGCAGCGGCTGGTATTATAAAATCTGGCAGAGTTTCGCCGTGCTGCTGCCGGTGCGCAGTGTGGGGGTGATGGGCGATGAGCGGACTTACGAGTACACGATCGCGATTCGCGCCGTGGAATCGCAGGATGGCATGACGGCGGACTGGGTAAAGCTGCCGTATGCCTTGCTCGAAAAACTCGCCAGTCGCATCATCAACGAAGTCAAGGGGGTGAACCGTTGTGTGTTCGACATCACCAGCAAACCCCCGGGGACAATTGAATGGGAGTAATCGGGAATTTTTTTGTTGGTTTCAACGGGGCGCGGGTCTAATCTGGCCACGCACTCAAACCGGAGCGGATTATGGACATCATTTTTGACTGCCCCAATTGCCAGCAGGAACTGGCGGTGGACAGCACGGGTGCGGGCACAGAAATCGCATGCCCGTCGTGCGGTGAAACCATCACGATCCCGCGGCAATCCACCAAGCCCGCCCCGGAAGCGGCGCACTCGACCGGTCTGCCCGTCAATCCCATTGCCGCATCCGCCGCCGCCAAAATCGAAAAGCATCTCAAAGTGCCCGTGCGGGACAAGCCGAGCGAATTGCTGATAAAAAAAGCCAATGTGCCGTTGGAAGCCGTGGCCAAGGGCGCCGACAAACGGATTCGCGTTCACACCATTCGCCACGCCACCTGCGTCGAATCCGGCCACGACCGGTTTGATGAGAAGGCAACCGAATTTCTGAATGAAGTCGGCGAGGCCAATCTGGTCAGTATTCACACCGTCAGCTATACATTTGTGGACATTGCCTCGCAAAAAACGCTGACGGATTTTGGGATGTTGATCGTTTACCGGGGATGATTCCGCTCGTGCCCGCCTTGACTTGCAGATTTTGGATGGATAGTGTCGCCATATGAATCGCCGGTTAATTTTGCTGTTGATCGCGGCCGCGGGGGTGGCGCTGATTCCCTTTCGCTCACCGGCGCCTTTGATTTACACGCCGGGCGAGGGATGGTTCTACGAGCCGTTTGGGACGACTGGGGGATGGCAGCGTACCCGTGCCAAAGATCAATTGGACGTGGCGCAGCAGGCATTCGATACCCGGAATTACAGTCTGGCGCTCCGGGCCGCCCATCGCGTGGTCCGGGTGTGGCCGCTCTCGGATTACGCGCCCCATGCGCAATACCTGCTCGGTCGTTGCCTGGAAGCGGACGGCAAGAGTGAAATGGCTTTCGACATGTATCAGGTCATCATTGAGCAATATCCCAAGAGCACGGAATACGAGGAAGTGCTTTGGCGTCAATATGCGATTGCCAGCCGCTTTCTGAACGGCGAATGGCCCAAACTCTGGGGTTACATTTCCTATCCTCCTTCCATGGACCAACCGGCGGACATGTTCGACAAAATTGTTAAAAACGGTCCTTACAGCGATGTCGCGCCGCATGCGCAATTGCGCATTGGCGCTGCCCGCGAGAAACAGCAGGATTATCCCGCGGCGGTGAAGGCCTACGAAGTCGCGGCGGACCGCTACCAGAACCAACCGGTGATCGTTGCCGACTCGTTGTATCGGGAGGGTATTTCGTACGCCAAGGAGGCGGAAACCGCTGAATATGATCAGAACACCGCGGCTCAGGCCATTGCGACGTTTACCGATTTCATGACGCTTTATCCCGACGACCGGCGCGTACCCCAGGTGCAAAGGATCATCACGGCGCTCAAGTCGCAGCAGGTGCAGGGCAATTTTCAAATTGCACAATTTTACGAAAGCAGCCGGAAGTGGGACGGCGCGGTGATTTATTACAATGAAGTGCTGCAGCTGGATCCTAATTCACGTTATGCGGCTTTGGCACGGCAGCGCATCGAGGCCCTCAAACCACGCTTGCAAGCGTCCGCCGATTGAGATGCGCCGGTTCCCGTTCTTTGCCGCCTTCGTTCTGTCAACGTTGCTGGCCGGCTGTGCCGGTTATCATCTGGGCCCGGTCAACCCGAATGCCCGGGCCGGGGGGCAAGAATCCATCGAAGTGCTGCCCTTCAACAATCAAACCCTTCAGCCGCGGCTGGGCAGTGTGCTGACGCAGACGTTGCGCGAACAGTTGCAGACAGACGGTACTTATCAGCTCGCCACGCGGGGTCCCGGCGATGTCGTGGTGACGGGTGTCATCATCGGTTACAGCCGGGTCGGGTTGAGTTTTTCCAGCGCCGATGTTGCCACCCCGCAGGATTACCGGGTCGTTATTACCGCGCACGTCACCGCGCGCGAACGTGCCACGGGCAGGGTGTTGCTGGATAAGAATGTGAATGGCGACGCGCTGGTTCATGTCGGCAGCGATCTGGCGGACGCGGAACGGCAGGCACTCCCCCTGCTGGCGCAGGATCTGGCGCAGAACATCACCGAACTTTTGACTGAAGGAGCGTGGTAAATTTTTTTGTTGCCTGGCCGTGGCGGGCAAGTATTCTTTCGGCTGCTTCAAAGTTGTATCAAAACAAACAAACCTTATATAACTATGAAATTGAACAGCTCAAAAAACATCCTCCTCAGTCTGTTGGCGTCCGCCTTGGTTGCCCTGCCGGTATTGGCTCAGGCCCAGGACGCGACCACGAACACGCCGTTGTCATCGGATCAATCCACAACGGTCCAGCCCCAGAAACATGGAATCGTTCCGTTTCACGGCAAATTGAATGCCGTGGACGCGAACGCCAAAACGCTGACCGTTGGCAACCGCACCTTCCAGATTACGGATGACACGAAAATTTTCAGCAAAGGCGCGCCGGCAACCTTGTCCGATGGCGTGGTGGGCGAACCGGTGCGCGGTGCCTACAAAAAAACCGAGGCCGGTTTGCTGGAAGCCGTGACGGTCCATTTCGGCGCCAAGACCGGGGAAAAGCCAAATCCGGAAAACTCCAGCGAACATTAAACGCCCGGGCGGATTCCATGGGTGTCAGGCGGGCGGCGACGCCCGCCTTTTCATTAACGCTTCCACCAGCTCGTCAGGCTCTTGGTTTTTTGCGGCACTCCCTGGTATTGTTTGACGAGCAACTGGCTGCGCGCCGCTTCGAGCGCCATGCGAAATTCGTCATAGCTTAAAAAACGGCTCGCCGGATTTTTGGCCAGCGCGCGGGTCAGCGCGTCGCTCGTGGGCTGCGTGATTTCAGGTATGACCAGATTGGGCGGGTTGAGCGGCATTTGGACCTGGGCGACGATGACTTCCTCGGCCGTGGGTGCGTCGAAGGGAACCTGGCCGGTCAGCGCGTGATACAGCGTCGCGCCCAGGCTGTACATGTCGGACAGAAAGGTTTCTGGCTCACGTTTGATTTTTTCCGGCGCGACGTAGTACGGCGTGCCCCAGGTGACGTCGTCCGATTCCTGTTCCGCGTCGGTTTTTTGCGCCAGACCGAAGTCCACCAGTTTCGGCTCGTGATCGGCGTTGAACAGAATGTTGCCCGGCTTGATGTCGCGGTGGAGTAAATCGTGCTTCAGGGCCATGTCGAGCGCGGAGGTGATTTTGATGCCGATATCGAGCACGTCCAGTTCCGGCAGGGCGCGCAATTTTTCGATGCGCTGGTCCAGGCTGCCGCGGTCGGCGAGCTCCATGACCAGGTAACTCTGCCCTTCCGCCTCGTCAAAGGTATAGATGTGAACGATGTTCGTATGATTGAGCCGGGCGCAGGCGCGGGCTTCCCGATAAAAACTTTCCAGCGCCCGCGGATCCTGCAACAACTCCTTTTTCATCAATTTCACCGCCACCATCCGTTCCAGCGTCGTGTCCCAGGCGCGGTAGACGTTGCCCATGCCGCCGGACCCGATGACCCCGCGCAATTCGAACTGTCGCAACTGCAACGGCATCATGATGGGGTGTCCGCATTTGCTGCAGGGCACCGTGCCGAGCGGCGGCAGATCACCGGGGATGAACACTTTCGTTTCACACCAGTTGCAGGTGACCATGCGGAGTTGTTCGCTCATGCTGGAGATTAATCTAGCACTGCCCGGCCGTTCGACAAGCCTCGAGACAAAGGGCCGCCGGGGAAAAATACTTTGACAAATGTCCCGAAATGGTGTTTCCTTCCGGCGTTGAAAATGAAAACCACGATGGTTTCAATTCTGAAGCACCTGCCAGCCGATGGGCGCATGTCCATTTGGCAGCGTAATTGCTTTGGTTTTGGCGTCGTGGGAAGTAAACGTTGAGCGCAGCGACAGATTTTCGAGAAACCCGCGACTGCCAGTCAGTCGCGGGTTTTCTGTTTGCTGGATCAAAACCAATAACGAAAGGCACAAATGAACAAAAATCAAACACGGTTGGCGACCCGATTCGCCCCCGAAACGCGGTTCGAACTGCAAGCCGGACCACCGGCGCCGTTCCGGGCCACACAGCAAAGCGAGTTTGAACGGCTCAAAAGCCAGTTGCTCACGCTGCAATTGGCCGAGCTGACCAAACCGGAGCTCAATACTCCCCTGCGCCGCGCGGCCAACGAAGCGGCGGCACTGGCCTGGGTGACCCTTTACCCGTTGCTGGTGTTCCCGGCCTTGTTCGAGGAAAAAGCCACGGCGGCAGTGCGTCAGACGGAACGTCAGGCGCGCGTTTATGCCACCAGCCGCGACCTGCTCGGCGTATGAAATCGTCGTGCCGGCTTGAAGTGGGGCACGGGCGCACGGGCAGCCGTTGGCGTGGACATTCCGCATTGCGGGATGGCCCCCTCGCCAACGGCTGTCCGGGGCGCCCTTTTGCTTTGTGGGGAAACTGAACGGGCGGGGACGCCGCGCCGCTTGCGTTCGCCACCGCGGATGCGCCGGGCGGCCGTTCCTGCCTTTCAAGTCACTTTTCCTGGACGCGCCGAATCCGCGCACCGAGCCGGCGCAGCTTCGCGTCCATGTTCTCGTAACCTCGATCCAGATGGTAGATGCGGTTCACCTGGGTCGTGCCTCCGGCCGCCAATCCCGCAATCACCAGCGCCGCGGACGCGCGCAAATCGCTGGCCATCACCGGCGCACCACTCAAGGGCCGGCCGCCCTTCACGATGGCGCTCGGCCCCTCGATTTCAATGTCCGCGCCGAGCCGGGCCAGTTCACTCACATGCATGAAGCGCGATTCGAAAATCCGTTCCGTAATGATGCTGATGCCCGGCGCCAGCGCCAGCAACGACATCATCTGCGCCTGCATATCCGTTGGAAAACCGGAATACGGCAAAGTAGTCACGTCCACCGCGTTTAACTTTTTACCGCGACGAACGAGTAAATTTCCGCCGCGCGGCTGAATCCAAACCCCCGCTTCAGTCAACTTGTCCAGTACCGCGCGTAAATGATCCGTTCGCGCACCCCGGATGGTCACTTCCCCATTCGTCGCGGCGGCGGCGATGGCAAAGGTGGCCGCTTCAATCCGGTCGGGAATGACTTCGTGCTCCGCGCCGTGCAGTTTCGCAACGCCGGTGATGGTGATGGTCGGGCTGCCGGCCCCGGAAATGTTCGCGCCCATGGCCTTCAGAAAGTTTGCCAGATCCACCACCTCCGGCTCGCACGCCGCGCTTTCAATGACCGTTACGCCTTCGGCCAGCGTGGCCGCCATCATCACGTTTGCCGTGCCCAGCACGGTCGAACCGGCGCGTCCGCCGAGGAACGCCGAGGCGCCGGTCAGTTGCCGGGCGGCGGCGTCAATATAGCCACCTTCGATCTCAATCCTGGCACCAAGTGCTTCGAAACCTTTCAAATGCAGATTGATGGGTCGCGCGCCGATGATGCAGCCGCCCGGCAGCGATACGCGTGCCTTTTTTAATCGTCCCAGCAACGGTCCCATGATGCAGATCGAACCGCGCATTTTACGGACGAGTTCGTAATCCGCGTAGCCGCGAATTTTCCGCGCGCGAACCGTCAGCGTACCGTGCGCCAGCCTCGTCTCGGCGCCGAGTGATTCAAGAATCCGTGCCATGAAGCGCGTGTCGCTCAAATCCGGCACCCGCCGGATGACGCATGGTTCGCCGGTCAGCAGCGCCGCCGCCATGATGGGCAGGGCGGCGTTCTTGCTGCCGCTGATGGTTACGTCCCCGTGCAGCGGCACGCCGCCTTTGACTAAAAAACTTTCCATGTGAAAATCCGTATTGGGTAGGGACGCCGCGCCGACCCTACCTGATGTTATTTTCGCGCAATCAAGATTCTGGCGCGGTGAGAGTAGTCTTCCTTTACGGCTTCGACAATCCACTTTTCGGCTTCGAAAATTTTCCGGATGGCCCCGTCCTGGCCGTCCCCGAATTCCAACATGATCCGGCCATCCGGTTTCAAAAAGGACTTCGCTTCCCTTCCCAATCGCCGGTAGAAATCCAGGCCGTCCGCGCCGCCGTCCAAAGCCGCGCGTGGATCAAAATCGCGCACCTCCGGCTGGAGGGTGGCGATTTCGCCGGTCGGAATGTACGGCGGATTGCTGATGATCAAGTCAAAGGTCTCATCGGTGGAAAATGCCGCAAAACCATCGCCCCGGAAAAATTGGATTTGTCCGGCGACGTTGTGTCGCGCCACATTTTCTCCGGCCAGCGCCAGCGCTTCCGCCGAGACGTCCGTGGCGGTGATTTTTGCGTTCGGACATTTCACGGCCAGGGCGATGGCGATGCAGCCGGTGCCGGTGCCGAAGTCCAAAACCGTTGGAATTCCATTTGGGGAGGGATGGCGTGCCGCCGTCCCTGAATTTGGGTCGCCAGCACGGCGACCCTCCCGATTCAGAAACTGCCATCCGGCTTCAGCCAGCAACTCCGTTTCCGGCCGTGGCACCAGTGCCTGGCGATTGACGGCGATTTCCAGCCCACAAAACGAAACCGAACCGGTGATATGTTGGAGCGGTTCGCGGCGACCGCGGCGTTTGACGAGTTCGCGCAACGCGTCGGTTTCCGCCGGTGCCAGCGCGCGTTCGAAGCTCAGATACAATTTCATGCGCGGCATTTTGAGCAGATGCGCCAGCAGGAGTTCGGCTTGCAGGCGCGGGGATTCGACGCCCTTTTTGGCCAGAAACTCCGTGCTCTTCTGAATCGCTTCGAGGACGGTCACCCGGCCAGTTTAAACGGAAACGATGCGCTTGAACAAGGAGTGTGCGCGCGCCAGACTCGGAGCATGAACGCGCGCATGAATTTCTGGCTGGCCGCGGCTGGGTTCGGTTGTGTGGTGGCTGCCGGTTGCGCGGACCATGCCAAAACCGCAAAGGAGACAGCCTTGACCCTTCAGATCATCAGTCCGGCATTCGCCGCCGGCCAGCCGATACCTGGCAAATATACCTGCGCCGGATTAAACGTCTCGCCGCCGTTGACCTGGACCAACCCGCCCGCTGGTGCCAAAAGCTCCGCGCTCATTGCCGACGATCCGGATGCGCCGGGCGGCACCTGGGTGCATTGGGTGATTTACAACCTGCCGCCCTCGGTGACGTCACTTGCGGAAGGCACGCCCCCATCGCCGCAACTTCCCGGCGGCGCAAAGCAGGGAGTGAATGATTTTGGCCAGATCGGTTACGGCGGGCCGTGTCCGCCACCCGGCAAACCGCATCGTTACTTTTTCAAAATTTACGCGCTGGACACAACGCTCGATTTAACCGCCGGCGTGACGAAAAGTGAATTACTCAAGGCGATGGGTGGGCACGTGCTTGCAGAAGGTCAATGGTGGGGGACCTATCAGCGACCATAACGTCCGGTTTCAACCGCCCGGAGCGGAAATTTTCTTTGCGTCTCTGCGGCTTTGCGTTGAAACTGGCGCCGTTACCGTGAATTTATGAGTAAAACCGCATGGTTGTTCGCCGGCCAGGGCGCGCAGGTCGTCGGCATGGGCAAGGATCTCGCCGAAAAATTTCCCACGGCCAAAACCTGGTTCGACCGCGCCAACGCCGCGCTGGGCTATGACCTCGCTTCAATTTGTTTTCACGGCCCGGAACCGGAGTTGACCCGGACGGAAAATGCGCAGCCGGGCATTTATCTTGTGAGTTGGGTGGCGTTTCAATTGCTCCGGGAACAGGCTCCGTCCCTTAAATTCGAAGCCACGGCCGGTTTGTCGCTGGGTGAATTCACGGCGCTGGCGGCGGCGGGGGCGATGAGTTTTGAGGATGGTCTGCGCGTGGTGCGCCAGCGCGGCCGTTTCATGCAGGAAGCCTGCGACGCCACGCACGGCGGCATGGCGGCGGTGATTGGCCTGGACGAGGCGCCGACGCGCGAGGTTTGTACCGAGGCGGGCGTCGTTCTGGCGAATCTTAATTGTCCGGGCCAGCTCGTGATTTCCGGTGAAACGGACAAAATTGCCAAAGCGGTTGAGCTGGCCAAAACCAAAGGCGCCAAACGCGCAATCCCGTTGCCGGTCGCCGGGGCGTATCATTCACCGCTCATGACCAGCGCCCAGGCGAAATTGCAGGCGGAACTGCGTGGAATAAAAATTTCATCGCCGGCGGTGCCGGTGATTTCCAATGTGACGGCACAGGCGCACGGCGCGCCGGACGAAATCCGCGCGCGGCTGGTCGAACAGGTCACGTCCTCGGTGTTGTGGGAAAAATCCATGCGTCAGCTGCTCGCCCAGGGATACACCCGGTTCATCGAACTCGGGCCGGGCACGGCCTTGAGCGGTTTCATGAAGCGGATTGATAAATCCGTGCAAATGCTCAACGTCACGGGCGTGCCAAGTCTGGAGGAAACGGTGAAAGCACTTTCAATTTAGCCACAGATTTTCACAGATGAAGCGCAGAAAAACATTACTCCGTTTCCTGAAATGTTTTTGTTGGTTTATTGCAGCCTATATTCTGATCTACGTTGTGCTTTCTGCTTTTGGCAGCTATCAACCTTTCGCTGTTGGAACGTTTGGGGTGAAACAATACCTTTGGGCACCTCGGGGATTTTATGATGCTGATCATCCATGGCTAGGTTCTGCTGTGGCTGAACTTTCAAAAGATAAGAAAACTGGCGGATGGAGTAGTTTTATGTGTTGGACGTTTTTCCCTTTGTGGACGATTGACGCTTCCTGCATTCATAAAAATCCACCGAACCCCGCAAACTGAATAATAAATTTCTGTTCATTCGGTTAATTCTGTCGAAAATCTGTTGTAGCCATGAAACAACTTGGTAATCAAATCGCTGTCGTCACCGGTGCCGGCCGGGGGATTGGCCGCGCCATCGCGTTGAAATTTGCCGCCGAAGGCGCGGATGTGGTGTGCGTGTCGCGCACGCCGGAAAATTCTGAAAAAGTGGCCGCGGAGATCCGCGCGCTGGGCCGCCAGGCCTGGGCGCAGGCCGTGGACGTGGCGGATGCCGCCGCGGTCAACGCCGCTGCCGAGAAGATTCTGGCCGAGTGCGGCCGGGTGGACATTCTGGTCAACAATGCCGGCGTCACCCGTGACAACCTGCTCATGCGCATGAGCGAGGCGGAGTGGGACGCCGTGCTCAACACCAATTTGAAGGGCGCGTTTCTGTTTACCAAGGCGTTCAGCCGGGCGCTGATCAAGCAGCGCTCGGGGCGAATCATCAACGTCGCCTCCGTCATCGGTCTCATCGGCAACGCCGGCCAGAGCAATTACGCGGCGAGCAAGGCGGGCCTGATTGGTTTTACCAAGTCGGTGGCACGCGAGCTGGCGTCGCGGGGCATCACGGCCAACGTGCTGGCCCCGGGATTCATTGAAACGGACATGACGTCGGGGTTGAAAGAGGAATTACGTGCGGGTGTGCTGAAGCAGATTCCGCTCGGCAGTTTCGGCCAGCCCGACGATATTGCGAACGCGGCAGTGTTTCTCGCCAGCCCGGCGGCGCGTTACATCACGGGCCAGGTGTTGGCGGTGGACGGCGGCATGGTGATGTAAATGAGTCGGAGGTCGACGCGCCGGGTCGGGGCCGTACTTGAGGGTTGACATTTGCCGCTCAACCCGCGACCCTCCGCCCTCGACTAAAATATTCGGTTCAGGCTTGACGATTTTGCCATTCATGGCATAGAGACAGGTCAAAATTAATTTATGGCTGACAAACCTATAGACCAACGCGTAAGGGACATCATTGTAGAACAACTCGGCGTGAAGCCGGACCAGGTCACGGCGGAGGCCAAGTTCATCGAGGACCTCGGCGCGGATTCACTCGACACGGTCGAGTTGATCATGGCGCTGGAGGAGGAATTCGGCATCGAAGTGCCGGACGAACAGGCGGAAAAACTCCTGACGGTGGGCGATGTGGTCAAATACATCGAAGAACACCAGCAAAAATAGTTGCGCCTTTGAAGGCTTCGGGGCAGTTTCGGCTGGATTCAGCTTGAACTGCCCCCTTTAATTTTATGGCAAACCATCGGACAGACCGACGGGTCGTCATCACCGGCCTTGGTGTGGTGACGCCGCTCGGAAATGACCTCGACGTGTTCTGGAAGAATCTGGTCTCCGGCCAGTGCGGCATCGACCGGATTCAGTCCTTTGATCCCTCGCCGTTCGACACGCAGATTGCCGGTGAAGTGAAAAATTTTGATCCCACCCCGGCGTTCCCGTCGCCCAAGGAGATCCGGCGCACGGACCGGTATTCGCAATTCGGGGTTTATGCCGGGCACCAGGCCCTGCTCGATTCCGGCCTCGATCTCGAAAAGGAAAACCGCGACGAAATCGGCGTCATCATCGGTTCCGGCATCGGGGGTCTGTCCACCACCACCGGGCAGCTCGAAATTTTGCGCGACCGCGGCCCGGGCCGGCTTTCGCCGTTCATGATTCCGATGTTGATCAGCAACATGGCCTCGGGATTGTTCTCGATGTTTTATAATTTGCGCGGCCCCAATTTCGCCACCTGCTCGGCCTGTGCCACGGCCAACCACGCCATTGGCGAGGCCTGGCGCGCCATCAAGATGGGCGATGCGCAGGTGATGTTCGCCGGCGGTGCGGAGGCGGCGGTGGTGCCTATCGGCATCGGCGGCTTTTGCGCCATGAAAGCCATGAGCCGGCGCAACGACGATCCCAAACGCGCCTCGCGCCCATTTGACAGGGAACGCGACGGTTTCATCATGGGCGAAGGCGCGGGCGTGATTGCCCTGGAGGAACTGGAACACGCGAAGCAGCGCGGCGCGAAAATTTATTGCGAAATCGTCGGTTACGGCAACACCGCGGACGCCTACCATCTGACGGCGCCCGCGCCCGACGGCGAAGGCGCGGTGCGTTGCATGCGGATGGCCCTGAACAACGGCGGGCTGAACCTCGAGGACGTTTCGTACATCAACGCCCACGGCACCTCCACGCCGCAGGGTGACGTTTGTGAGACGCAGGCCATCAAGACCGTCTTCGGCGAACGCGCCAAAAAAATCGCCGTCAGTTCCACCAAGGGTGCGACCGGTCATATGCTCGGTGCGGCGGGCTCGGTGGAAATGACCGCCTGCGCGCTGGCCATCCTGCACGGCATTGCCCCGCCGACCATCAATTATCAGGTGCCCGATCCTGAATGCGATCTGGATTACGTGCCCAACACCGCGCGCGAAATGAAAATCAACGCCGTCATCAACAACTCCTTCGGTTTCGGCGGCCACAACGCCAGCATTGCGGCGAAAAAATTCACCGGCTGATGGTATAGGAGACGACGTCAGGAGTCTCCTCCCGAAGCCGGAAATCAAGTCAGAGCCTGTTTACCCCGGCTGCTACGAATAATTGGTTTCCGCGAAGGATTTTGCACTGGGCGGCGTGTATCTGTATAAAGAACACAAACCAATCGACCCCATGAAAACCTCCATCCGCCTCGCTACCTGCCTGCTCGCCTTGCTGCTCACGCCGGTTTTCGGCCAGTCTGTGCCACCGCGACCGCCTTCGGGAACTTTTCAAACACGTCTGCAACAAATGATTGAACAGGCAAATGTTGCCACCAACCCGCCGATCCTGACCAAATTCAACCTCGACTTCCCCGGCGGTACGCCCGCGGAACTGGTCAAGGCCATTGAAAAGGCGACGGGCAAGCCGCTGAACGCCATCATTCCCACCGAGGACGCGGATATTTTACTGCCCGCGTTGCAGATGAACGGCGTCGTTACCCCTCAACTATTCACTGCCCTGGAAGCCGCGAGCCCGAAGACGGTGGCGGTTCAAAATAGAATGTTTGGTAACCCTGGTAACCCTTATGGTCAACCTTATGGTCAATTTACTACGGAGTACTGGTTCAGAACTGCTGACGGTCCAATATCAGATACTTCCATTTGGTATTTTCACGCTGATAAACCCACTTTGCCGCCCGTGGGTTTTACTGATAAGATCTGCCAGTTTTACTCACTTTCACCCTATCTGGATCGCGGTTTTACGGTTGACGACATCACCACCGCCATCCAAACCGGCTGGAAAATGCAGGGTGACGCTTCTGCCGCGGAATTGAATTATCACAAGGAAACCAAGTTATTGATCGCGTTCGGGGAGCCGTACCAGCTGCAAACCATCCAGAATGTCCTCAATACGCTGCCCCAAACCCAATACAGCCTCCCCACCTTGGATTTTCAAATCAAACAACTCCAAGGCCAGGTGGCCAACCTGCAGAAGACAATTTCCGCCGCAACTCCGTCGCCGGCGGTGGCACCGGCAGGACAATCAGGAAAATAAATTTCCGCAGGCGGTTCATGCGTCAGCTTGGAAGAACACCTTCAATCCTCCAGCCCGCGCCCAGCGGCCACGGACAACAGTTCGCGCGAACCGCCGGATGTAGCCGCGTTGACCCGCGCGATGACGAAAGGAGATGAAATGGCCTGGCGCACTTTTTACGACGCTTACTTCGACCGCCTGTGGCGCTACCTGCTGGTCGTCGCCGACGGCAATGAAGACGCCGCGCGCGAGGCCTTGCAAGGCGCACTGGTCCGCGTGACGAGGCACATCAAGGCTTTCCAGGATGAAAATGCCTTTTGGAGCTGGCTCGCGGTTTTGGCGCGCAGCGCGTTCGCTGACGAAACGCGCAAACGGCGCCGTTATTTTTCCTTTCTCGAC
>JBEKKN010000013.1:0-45774 GCA_050010675.1 Verrucomicrobiota bacterium
ACCGGCTCGAAAACAATCTCGCCGAGCGCGAAAGCGCCACGACCAATCGGACCGCCGACGGCATGGCCACGAATGTTTCCAGTTTCCCCACTAACCGCTTTATCGCGCCGACCAATGTCGCGCCTGTCAGCACCAATGTAATCGGTGTTCATACCAATCGACCGGCGAAACTCCCGAAGGGCGCTCCGGCGCTTACCAACCCACCGCCCTTCTCGCCAGAGATTGTCACTCCCATGCCCAACGTTCCGCCCTTTTCTCCGAAAATCGTCACCCCTCTGACGAATCCCCCGCACGCCTCATCAACGACGTCCAATTTGACGCAGCCTTGAAAACCCGACAAATTCAACTTTTGTCCCGGCCGTTTTGTGCTAAAATGACTGTCACATGAGCTTTTACGACAAACTGAAATTTGATTCAAACGGCCTGATACCAGCCATCATCCAGGAACAAAAAACCGGCCGCATCGTGATGATGGCGTGGATGAACCGCGCCTCGCTCGAAAAAACCGTCGAAACCGGCAAGACGCACTTCTGGAGCCGGTCGCGCCAGAAATTCTGGATGAAAGGCGAAACCAGCGGCCACGTGCAACAGGTCAGGGACATTGCCTTCGACTGTGACGGGGATGTCCTGCTCATCCAGGTCGAACAAACCGGGGCAGCGTGTCACGAGGGTTATCGATCCTGCTTTTTCCGGTCAGTGGAAAAGAACGGAAAATCGGTCAAAATAACGGAAGCCCAGCTCGAAACCCCGGAACAAATCTACGGAAAGAAATAATGGACAACCCGGTTTCATTTGGCAGCCACAGGTATCTTCTGATGCTCGGGCTGCTGGTCTTCGGGCGCGGGATGGATTTTCTCAGCACCTGGACTGCCACCCCCAACCTCGCGCTGGAGGGCAATCCCATCGCCAAAAAGCTTGGCTGGAAATGGGGATTGTCGTTGAACGCGGTCGTGGTCGTCGTTTTGGCCATGTGGCCGTTGTCGGCCCTCGTCATCACCACTGCCAGCGTGCTGGTGGCCGCACGCAATTTTCAATCGGCGTGGCTCATGCGTTCGCTGGGTGAGGACGCCTACCGCGAATGGCACGTCCAGCGCATACGGGAAACACCCGTCACCCTTCATTTGTCTTGCCTCGCAGGCAACACCCTGCTGATCGCCCTCGTGGGCGCGGCGTTGATTGGCTTCAGCCGAATGCGACTCGTGCCCTTTGGCATCGGCATGGGCATGGTGGCCTATGCCATCGCAGTGGCCTTTTACTCCGTGCTGGCCATCTGGCGCATTCACCGCACCATCAAACGCGAGGCTTACCGGTTGCAACTCGCTAAAAACCAACCCCCGGCAACGCCGTCGCTGGCGGTCGAAACATACTCGCGTCCGCCCGACCGGATCGTTTAAGCTGTTGGCCGTATGTTTTCGCCAACCCTCGAAGAATTCTTGAAACTGGCCGGGCAGGGAAATCTGATTCCTGTCACCCGCCGCCTGCTCGCGGACGTTGAAACCCCACTGTCGGCCTACCGTAAAATCCGCGGGCAGGGCGAATCCTTCCTGTTTGAATCCGTCGAAGGCGGCGAACACCTCGGCCGCTACTCGTTCGTCGGCTGCAATCCGCGCGCCGTCATCCGGCAGACCGGTGACCGCGTCGAAGTCATCGAAAATGGCAGGGTCATCGAGAATTTTTTGGTTCGCAGGACAGGCGTCGCGCCGGTCTCTGAATTGAAAAATGGAGACAGGCAGGATGCCTGTCCAACGGTTCGCGATGGCCTTGAAGTTGTCGAACGGGTCATGAAAAAATATCGCGCCGTGGCGCTGCCCGGTCTGCCGCGCTTCACCGGCGGCGCCGTCGGCTTCATCGGCTATGAATTCATTCACGATGTCGAACCGGTCGTACCGCGCCCGCCGCAGGACGAATTGGGCACGCCCACGATGGTCTTTTTGATCGCCGACCAGTTGCTGATTTTCGACCGCGCGGCCCAAACCATCACCATCCTGGTCAACGCCCTCCTGGATGACGCCGAAAGTCCGGCCGACACCTACGAAAATGCGACCAGCGAAATTGAGCGCATCGTTTCGCTGCTCGAACAGCCGAGCGAACATCATCCCGTGACCGTGCCGGACGAGGTGCCGGCGATGCCGTTCGAATCCAATCAAACGCAGGAAAAATTTTCCGCCAACGTGCTCAAGGCGAAGGAATACATCACCGCCGGCGACATCATCCAGGTCGTCGGTTCCCAGCGCTTTTCCGCGCCGGTCAAGGCGTCGCCGCTCGACATTTATCGCGCCGTGCGTTCCATCAACCCGTCGCCGTATATGTTTTTGCTCGAACTCGACGGCTTTTCGCTCGTGGGCGCCTCCCCGGAAATCCACGTTCGTTGCGAAGACCGCCGGGTTGAAATCCGCCCGATCGCCGGCACGCGACAACGCGGCCGGACACCGGCAGAGGATCTGGCCCTGGAAAAGGAATTGCTCGCCGACCCGAAGGAACGCGCCGAGCACGTGATGCTGGTGGACCTGGCGCGCAACGACATCGGGCGCGTGTGCGATTTCGGCAGCGTGCAGGTAAAGGAACTGATGACCATCGAACGCTACAGCCACGTCATGCACATCGTCACCCAGGTGGAAGGCAAACTTTCGCCGGACAAAACACCTTATGATTTGATGCGCGCGACCTTCCCGGCGGGCACGGTCAGCGGCGCGCCGAAAATCCGCGCCATGCAAATCATTGCCGAACTTGAACAGACTGCGCGCGGACCGTACGCGGGCTGCGTCGGCTACTTTTCCTTCAATGGCAATCTGGACACGTGCATCACCCTGCGCACCGCGCTCATCAAGGATGGCCGGGCTTACATTCAAGCCGGCGGCGGCTGGGTGAATGATTCGACGCCGGAAGGCGAATTTCAGGAGACCGTGAACAAATCCATGGCCATGCGCAAGGCCGTGGCGATGGCCGAAAATTTCGCGTATTGAGCGCGCCGGTGAAATGATTTGCCGCAGCAGCGCCTTCTGTTAGCTTGGGTTCCAAGCGGGAAAGTTATGAAGCGTTGGGGTTCCATTTTGTTTGCGGGGTTGCTTCTGAACGCGGCCACCCAGGCCGCGCAGGTGGGGCTGATTAAAATTGACGGGGCCATCGGCCCGGCCACCGCCAGTTATGTTTCCCGCGCCGTAGACGTGGCCGCGGCGCAACATGACGAGTGTCTGATCCTCCAGCTCAACACGCCGGGCGGCCTGCTGGATTCCGCGTCGGAGATCGTCCAGACCTTTTACGACTCGAAGGTGCCGACCGTGGTGTTCGTCGCGCCGGCGCCGGCGCGGGCCGGCAGCGCGGGCGTGTTCATCACGATGGCCGCGGATGTGGCGGCGATGGCACCGCACACACGCATCGGCGCAGCGCATCCGGTGGAATTGGGCGCGGGCGGCGAGGTTGAAAACACCGGCGACACGATGAAAACGAAGATCGAGAACGACACGGCCACGTTCGCGCAATCCATCGCCGACAAGCGGCACCGCAACGCTGGGTGGGCCATGGCCTCCGTGCGCGAAAGCGCCTCCATCACCAGCGAAGAAGCGCTGAAAACGAACGTCGTTGACCTGAGCGCGACCGACCTCCCGGATTTGCTCAAGCAATTGGATGGACGCAAGGTCGGCGACCAGACCCTCCACACGGCAAATGCGACGGTCGTCGAAATTCCCATGAACGCCTGGGAACAGTTCTCCCAGTTGTTCCTGCGCCCGGAAGTCATGTTCGTTCTGATGCTGATGGTGATTTACGGGTTCATCGGCGAGTTGAGCAGTCCGGGCGCGATTCTGCCGGGCGTCGTCGGCTTGATTGCACTGATTCTCGTGCTTTACATGTCGGCCATTCTGCCCGTCAACATCGCGGGGCTGGTGCTGATGGGGCTGGCGGTGGGGCTGTTTGTCATCGATGCTTTTGCGCCGACGCATGGCGTCCTGACCGGAGGTGGCATCGTTGCCTTTTTCCTCGGCGCGCTCATGCTGTTCAATCACGCGCCGCCCGGCTATCATCTGCCGATGACCTGGATTATCTCGTCCACGCTGGTCACGGCCTTGTTTTTCATCTTTGTCGTCGGCAAAGGCATCCGCGCGCAATTCAAGCCGATTCAGGCCGGCCGGGAAACCATGCTGGGCCAGACGGTGAAGGCGCTCTCCCGGATTGACCCGCAGGGCGGCAAGGTCTTCATCGAGGGTGAACATTGGAATGCCGTGAGTGAAACGCTCATCGAAGCCGGCCAAACGGTGGTGGTCACGGGCATCGAGGGATTGACGTTGAAAGTGAAACCAAAGAACTAGAAACGGATAAAATTATGGACCAACAACCAATTGAACATCTCATCGGCGGCGGACTGGCAATCATCGTGCCCGTCGTCGTTGTGCTTTTAATCGTCATGTCGCAGGCCCTGCGCATCCTGCGCGAATACGAGCGCGGCGTCATTTTCCGGCTCGGCAAATTGCAGGGCGCCAAAGGGCCGGGCATTATTTTTCTCATTCCCATCGTGGACAAGATGGTGCGGATGGATCTGCGCGTGGTGACCATTGACGTGCCCAAGCAGGAAATCATGACGCGCGACAACGTGCCCGCCACGGTGGATGCGGTCGTATATTTCCGCGTGGTGGACCCGAACGCGGCGGTGGTGAAGGTGGAAAATTTCTGGAAGGCGACTTCGCTCATCGCGCAGACGACGCTGCGCAGCGTGCTCGGCCAGTCGCCGCTGGACGATTTGCTGGCGCAACGCGATGTCATCAACCAGAAATTGCAGGAAATCATCGACAAGCAGACGGAACCGTGGGGCATCAAGGTCACAGGTGTGGAAGTGAAGGAAGTCGCCCTGCCGGACAGCATGAAGCGCGCAATGGCCAAACAGGCCGAGGCCGAACGTGAACGGCGCGCGAAGGTCGTGAACGCGGAAGGCGAATTCCAGGCCGCCGAAAAAATGGTGCAGGCCGCCGCGTTGATCAGCAAGGAACCGATCGCGCTGCAACTGCGTTATTTGCAGACTATGCGCGAAATGGCCAGCGAACACAACACCACCACGTTCCTGCCGCTGCCGATTGATTTGTTCAGCGCGTTTTTGAAGAAATAGGGAATCTCACTTAAGACGAACTTGGTGACAAAAGAGCATTCGACATTTGGCAGTTGAAATTCAAGATTGTGCCATGCCTCTTTACGAGTACGAACTGTGCGAAGGCGAGTGCAAGGTGTGCGGCGGCAAATTCACGCTGCGCCGGCCGCTCTCGGCCAGGCCGTTGACAAATTGCCCGGCCTGCAAGAAGCCGGTGCGCAAAATCATTTCCTCATTTAATTCACCGCACAAACTCAAGCCGCTGTCCATTTCGGACGCGAAAAAAGCCGGATTTACCGTGCTCAAAAAAGTCAGCAAAGGCGAGTACGAGCGGCAGTAAAACCGTTTTGACGCAGGTGGTAATTTGCGGTAGCCTGATGGTTGAATGGATCTCCGCCTTTTTAGCTTGAGATGGCCGCCGCTCGCGCTCGCAGTGTGGGCGGTGGTGTCGGCCGTCGACGCCCAATCAACGGCGACGAATGCCTGGAAACCCATTATTTTTTCGTCACCGGACAACCACGAAGTCTCCTCCAATCTGAAGTCTCTTTCCACCCAACCGGTGGCGCCGGCGAATCTGCAAGGCCTGTTTCAAGACACATCGCCGTTGCCTTCCTTCAACGATTTCGGGCCGGCACCGGTGCCCGACACGGGGCGGCGAATTCACAAATCAGCCAACGAACACCAGGATTGGGTTTTCATGACACCCGCGGAAATCATGGGGGTGGCGCCGGATCAGCTTTCCCGGGACCGGAAACGTGACACGAATGATAAATCGGAAAACTTAAGCCCGATGGAACGCTATCTGGCAAGGCAAAATCCCTCGGCCCGGTTGAAGAACAATTCGCCGGACCATCCGTTTGGGTCACGAAATTTCTGGGAGGCGGACAACGGTCAAACGAACGGCGACAACAATGATGGTTCCGACCAGAATGACAATGGTTTGGCTGACCCGCGACTGGCAACGGCGTTCAACCCATCTGCGAGCGGGGCGCCGGACAACAATCTCCTCGGAGCTCCCAATACGGATTCGCCCTGGTCAAAAGCATCTGGCGATTCAGCGTCACCATGGGTGCCGAATTCCGTTCAACAAAGGGTGGATCTGGAACAAGCACAGTTCCAGCAGTTGCTCAACCCCGGCGCGGTTCCCGTCACGGCGGCGACGAGTTTGCCGGAGCGGACAACTTCTCTGAACGCACAGAGCACCGTGTTGGGTTCCGATTCCACCGAGCCATTGGTCAATCCCATAGGGGCCTCCTTCACCCCTATAAGCAGCGGGATTGGCAGGCCGGTCGGCTTGGCGCCACTCCCTGGCATCACCGGGCCAGCCAGCATACCGGCGATCACGACCCCCGCCTGGGCGCCGCAGCCTGCTCCGTGGACGTCGCAAACTCCGCAGCCGTTTGCCATTCCGCAACGTAAATTCTAAAGGACGGCGCGGAATCAGTGTGCCGAGGTCATCACCATGACCTGTTCGAGGGTCGAAACGCCTTCGCGGGCGCGGTCCAGTGCCACCATCCGCAGCGTGCGCATGCCCTCGGTGACGGCGACCTTGCCCAATTCCCGCGTATTGGCTCGCGCGATGATGAGTTTGCGGATTGGATCGGAAATGGTCATGGCTTCGATGACGGCCATGCGCCCGCTGTAACCGGAATTTTTGCAGCGTTCACACCCGCGGCCGCGGTACAGTTGCGCGCCGTTGAGCGAGGCGGGATCGAGGCCGAGATCCTCAAACATCTTCGCAGGATAGGTGACCGGTTCCTTGCAATGCGGACAGATGCGGCGGATCAGGCGCTGGGCGCACGAAAGAATCACGGAGGAGGAGATCAAAAACGGCGCAATGCCCATGTCATCGAGGCGGGCAATCGCGCCCGGCGCGTCATTGCAGTGCATGGTACTGAGCACTTGATGGCCGGTGAGCGCGGCTTCAATGGCGATTTCGGCGGTCTCCGTGTCCCGGATTTCCCCGATCATGATGATGTCCGGGTCCTGGCGCAGAATGGAGCGCAAGGCATTGGCAAAGGTCAGGCCGATGTCCTTCTTGGTCGGCACTTGATTGATGCCGGGAATCTGAAACTCCACCGGGTCTTCGACCGTGACGATGTTGTAAATGGGATTGTTGAGCTCGTTCAACGCCGAGTACAGTGTCGTGGTTTTACCCGAACCGGTCGGACCGGTTACGAGAATCAATCCGTGCGGCGCGTCAATGGCGCCCTTGACCTGTTTGAAGGTATCCACGTCCAGTCCCAGCTTGTCGATGCTGGCGGAAAGATTGGTTTTATCGAGCACGCGCAGCACGATTTTTTCGCCGTGCACGGTGGGCAGCACTGAAACGCGCAAATCGAAATCCTTGCCGCTGACTTTGACGCGCATGCGCCCGTCCTGCGGCAACCGCCGTTCGGCGATGTCGAGGCTGCTCATGATTTTAAAGCGCGAGGCGAGGGCCAGTTGCAATTGTTTGGGCGGGGGGGTGGCGTCAATCAGCACCCCGTCAACGCGGTAGCGCAGGCGCATCGTTTTCTCGAACGGCTCCAGATGCACGTCGCTGGCATGGTCTTTGATGGCCTGAACCACGATCAGGTTGGCCAGTTTGATCACAGGCGCCTCGCCGCTGGAGGCGGCGAGTTGGTCCAGATTGACCTCTTCCAGGGTTTCCGTAACGGTTTCGACGGAGGCGTCCTCCTCGTTTTCACGCTGCTTTTCAGCATCCTGGATGATGTCCTCCATCGACCCGCCTTTGGCGGAATCGATGGCCGTCAGCTTGTCCAGAATGGCCTTCTCCGAGGCGATGAGCGGGGCGATTTCAAGTCGCGTCAGACGCTTGACGTCGTCGAGGGCGAGCACATTCAACGGGTCGGCCATCGCCAGGAACAACTTGTTTTCCAGCCGTGAAATGGGAACCACCTTGTAATTGTGCGCGGCGTCCCGCGGGAGCAAATCGCTGATTTCAGCCGGAATGGTCAAACGACCAAGATTGACGGACGGCACGTTGAGCACGCGGCCCATGGAAACCGTCAAATCCTGTTCACTGACGTAGGATTTCTCAACGATCAGTTTGACCAGGCGGGTGCCTCCCCGTTTTTGTTCTTCCAGCAACGCCTCCACCTGTTGGGGAGTCAACAAACCGTCCTCGACGAGGGCGTCGGCGATGCGTTCTCCGAATGATTTGACTTTGGCCATGGCGTTAATGGAAGGCTTTACGGATGATCTGAATCAGTTCGGATGGCGTTGCCAGATACCATAGCAGCCGGCTCGTGGTGGCTTCGCCCAGCTCCTTGGCCGCCTGTTGATTGAAGGGGTTGGCCGTCGCCACCAAAATGGACTTGCTCATCCGGTCGAAAGGCAGCACACACCAACGCCGGCAAATGGCCATCGGAAAACCGCGCGCCAATTCCATGTCCACCTCATATTTTTCCAACGGCAAATAGGCCAGCCGGGATTTGTCGCTTAGCAGCTTGAGCGACTTGTCGACCGGCAAAACGGCCTTTTCCGAGAGGGTATGAATGAATGGTTCGACCACGTCCGAAGGCGGCTTGGTCATATCCGGCGATCGCCAGCACAAATCGAAATCCCCGGCGGTAATGGTACGGCCCTCGACAAAAACCTTGTGCATCACCTTCCGACCGTCATCAATTTCTTCCGCGGCGGTCGCCCGCACCTTTTTTCTGAACCGCGCCGTGTCGGAGGACGGCGACAGGGACGATGGCTCGAGCCCGGTGATCTGCTGCACCGCGACGTTGTTGGCCTTGTCCTCAATCTGTTTGAGCGCCGCCTGCACGTCGGTGTCGTTCGGGCGGCGCTGCAATACTGTCTCGTATTCCAAAATCGCCGAGGAAAGTTGTCCCATTTGGAGGTAGGCCTGCGCGATGCGTTTGGACGTGCTGACCACCTCCTGTTCCCGACCGAGCTTGGTGTAGGCTTCCTTAAGGATTTCCAGCGATTGGCAATCGTTTGGCTGCGACTGGACAATGACCTCGAACATCTCAATTGTCTGCTGCAATTGAGCTTCTTCACTCGCATTTATCGTCGCTATGGCCATGCCTTGAAATTCGCCACCATCATTCTCACCCAACACATGCGGTAAGATCTCAATTTTCAGCAATTTTCCTGCCAGCTTAACGATTGGCACGCAAACACCTGCCCCGCAAAGTGCCAGGCCCAAACGCCTGCAAAATCACTTTTGCGGTTTATGTCTCCGTGTTCCCATGCTAAAAAATCGCCGGTGGAACAAGCGATCCCAACCATGACACCCGCACCCGGTGACCGCCTGGTGCGTTTCGTCGGCGACCGCGTGCGCTTCACCCTGCGTGACGGCGGGCCGCCCCGGAGCCCGGCCGGGGCAAATGACACCGCCAACCGTGGGCGTGGACTGCTGCGCACCAATCTTGGCCGGGGGGCCGCGCGACGCCATGAAATCATCGCCGCGCATGCCGGTGAACTTCGCCGGGCCGGCGCTTCGTGGCACGATGTGCCCATGCAAAAAAATGGCAGTGTCTGGGAAATCGAGCTGCCACTCGCCGAGGTTGGTTTTTTCAAGGCCAAACCCTACTGGCTCGACGCCAAAGGCTGGCAACACTGGCCGGAAGGTCCCGACATTGGCATCAGTGTTCACCCCGATTTTTGCCGCACCGCCAATGCCATTTATTGCGCCTTCACCCGGCTGTTCGGCGCGACTCGCACCGCCGCGGTTGCGGTGGACGCGCAATTAAACTTTCAACTCAGTCCGCTCGACTCGCAAGGTTACACCATCATTCCGCCCTCGGGAAAATTGCGCGACCTCACGCGGCAACTGCCGCACATTGTCCACACACTCGGCTGTCGCATTCTGCACTTGCTGCCCGTCCACCCGACGCCGACCACGTACGCGCGATTTGGACGATTCGGCAGTCCGTATGCTGCGCTGGATTTGACGGCGATTGACCCGGCGTTGGCCGAATTCGATCACCGCACCACCGGCATCGATCAATTTTGTGAACTCACCACCGCGGCCCATGCGCTGAAGGCACGCGTTTTTCTCGACATCGTCATCAATCACACCGGCTGGGGTGCGGTATTGCAGGAAAACCACCCGGAATTTTTCCTGCGAAATCCCGATGGCACATTCGCCAGTCCCGGCGCGTGGGGCATCACGTGGGGCGATCTGGTTGAACTCAAACAGGAGGACGTCGCGCTCTGGGACATGGTGGCCGACGCGTTGTCAACGTGGTGCCGACGCGGGGTCGACGGGTTTCGATGCGACGCCGGCTACAAAATTCCGCTGCCGGCCTGGCAATACATCATTGCCCGGGTGCAGGACGAATTCCCGGAAACCATCTTCCTGCTCGAAGGTCTGGGCGGCTCCTGGGAAGCCACCGAAAATCTGCTGACCGAAGGCGGAATGCAATGGGCTTACTCCGAACTGTTCCAAAATTATTCCGGGCCGGAAGTGGCCCATTACCTCGACTACGCCCTGCGCCAGAGCGTCAGCGTAGGACTTTACGTGCATTACAGCGAAACGCATGACAACGACCGCCTGGCCAAGCGCGGTCGGGCCTGGTCGCTGCTGCGAAATCGCCTCTGCGCACTCACGAGTGTGAGTGGCGGGTTTGGCTTCACCTGTGGCGTGGAATGGCTGGCCGCCGAAAAAATCAGGGTTCATGACTGCACCGGCCTTGGTTGGGACAGCTCCAACAACATCATCCCCGAGCTGGCGCAACTTAATCAACTGCTCGCCAACCATCCCTGCTTCTTTGATGGCGCGAAACTCACGCGCCTCAGCCCGGCTGATTCGGCCGTCTATGCCCTGTTGCGCGAATCCACCGACGGCAAGGACTCGTTGCTGGTCCTCGTCAACACTGATGTCGAAATGGAGAACTCGCTCGGGCTTTCGGGTTTCAATTTCCAATTTGAACTCCTTGGGCAGTCTTTGCCAAAAATGACCGTGGCCGGTGACAAAATCACCTTCACCCTCGCGCCAGGAGCGTGCCATTGCCTGGCGCCGGACCGGACGCCACAAGGTCTGGGCGGTGACGCTTATCGCCTGGCCCGCGCCCAGGCGGCTTGGGCGGTGGAGGCGCTGGGTAATGTCGTCCCGGCGGAAATGATTGACAACGCCGATTGGCGCCAGCTCGCCGGGCAGGTGGAACGTTCGCCAAAACACCTTCTGGCTGCGGTCGCCGAATTTGCCGCGCGCGGCGCGAAGACCCCACTCGCCCAATTGGTATCGGCCTGTGAAGCGCAGCAAATTTTTCCCCGGGTCGTCGTGTGGACGCTGCCCGACCATCGCCGGATCACCCTCGTGCCGCCCGGTCACTGGCTGTTGATTGAAGATTCAACACCCTTTCGCGCCACGCTGGGGATGCCCGGTGAAGGGGATGCCACGCGGGCCACGCACGTGCAATCCATCGTTGTTGGCAGCCGGCACGTCGCTTGTTTTCCTCCGCGCGAAAACGCCGTGGAGGCGGAATTGATTTTGGAACGTTACGCCGCCGCCGATCAGAAGATTTCCGCGGTGATTCGTTTCCTGCCGGCAACCCCAAAATTCGAAATCCGCAAACCGAAACCGGGAAGCCTCGTCCTTTTGACCAACGGCCGGGGCGGCATGGCGCGGATCTGCACGGATTTGGGTCGCGTCAATTCCAAATACGATTGTGTGCTCGGAGCGAACCTGAATCCGGATGTGCCGGTGGACCGTCATGTCTTTGTCAAACGCATCCGGGTCTGGGTGAGCGCCGACGGGTTTCTTTCACCGCTCGGCGCAAAAAACCTGTCAACGTTTGCACCCGGACCTCCGGCGGTCTGGCAATTTGTGGCCAACGCCGGCGATGGCCGCACCGTCGAAATCGAATTGCGCGCCGAGATGCTCGAAGGCGAAAACACAACGATTTTTCAATTCGGTCGGCCCACCGCCGAACACGCCAGCGGCAAGCAATTGCCCGCCGATGCGGATGTACGATTGACTGTGCGGTTGGACGTGGAAGATCGAAATTTCCATTGGGAAACCAAGCGCAACGACGGCGCGAATCATCACTTTTCGACGAATACCCATGCGCTTCCAGAGCCCGCACCCGGGGACCCGAACCCGGTCTGCGGTTTTGCCTTTACGCCCGCACCCGAACGCCAGTTGCGGGTGTTGGCCAACACCGGTGAATACCATCCGCAGCCGGAATGGTGTGACAATATTCCGCACCCGGTCGAACAAAGCCGCGGCCAGACCGGCAGCGGCGATGCCTACAGTCCGGGCTGGTTTGAACTGCCACTGCCCAAGGGCGCCAGCGTAACCCTCGTCGCGACGGCGGAAAAAAGCGCCCCCGGCTTTCGGTTCCCCGCGGCACGCAAAGAGGAAGGGCGCAACGGCTGGGTTCAGGAAAATCATTTTGAACAACAACTGCTTCGGGCGGCAAAACAGTTCGTCGTGCGGCGGGATGAAGGCAAAACCGTCATCGCCGGCTATCCCTGGTTTTTGGATTGGGGACGGGACACGCTCATCTGCGCGCGCGGGTTGCTGGCCGCCGGCCGGGTGGAAGAGGTCAGGCAAATCCTGCTTACGTTCGCGAAATTTGAAAAGGACGGCACCCTGCCCAACGCGATTTATGGCGACAACGCTTCAAACCGCGATACGACCGATGCGCCGCTCTGGTTTGCGGTCGCGTGTGAGGAGATGGCCCAGGTCAGGCCCGATTTCCCATCCGAGCCGGTGGGGTCGCCGCCGCGAACCATCCGCGAAATCCTGGAAAGCATCGCGGTGAATTATGCCCGGGGCACAGCCAATGGCATTCATATGGACCCGGATTCGGCGCTGATCTGGAGTCCGGGCCATTTCACGTGGATGGACACGAATCATCCTGCCGGCACACCGCGTGAAGGCTATCCGGTTGAGATTCAGTCGTTGTGGATCCGCCTGCTCCGCCAGCTTGAAAAGAAAACCCGCGGTGACGGGGACAAACCGTGGCACGAACTGGCTGAACGCGCCGCTTCCTCGTTGGAAAAGCTGTTCTGGCTCGAAGACAGAGGCTGGTTCGCCGATGTGCTGCTCGCCGGACCGCGCGTCATTGCGCGTGACGCCACGCCCAGCGACGCCCTGCGCAGCAACTGCCTGTTTCCCGTGAGTCTCGGCCTCGTAACCGGCGAACGCGCGAAACGCTGCGTCGAGGCCGCACAAAAATATCTGGTCGTGCCCGGCGCCTTGCGCTCGCTCGCGCCGCTGCCGGTGGCCGTACCCTTGCCGATTTACGATAATAACGGCCGGCTCTTGAATAATCCTCCCGAACCGTACTGGCCGCATTATGAGGGCGACGAGGACACGCGCCGCAAGCCGGCCTATCATAATGGCACGGCGTGGACGTGGACATTTCCCCATTTTTGCGAAGCGTTGGCGCGGGCGTGGGATTTCACGCCGGAAGCCATGGCGGCGGCCAGGGCGTATTTGGGCAGCATGGATAAATTGATGAGTGAAGGCTGCGTTGGTCAAATTCCCGAAATTCTGGACGGCGACGCGCCGCACACGCAACGTGGTTGCGACGCACAGGCCTGGGGCATGACCGAAACCCTGCGCGTTTGGAAATTGTTGAATCAGCGCGGCGGTTAAAGTCGTTGCCAAGTGACGGCGCGTGGGCAGAATAAGGACATGAATTTCCGCGATAAAATCGTCCCGTGGGACCAATTACCGGAATGGCGCGCGGCGTTTCGCGTCAATGGCAAAAAACTCGTCGTCACCAATGGCTGCTTTGACATTCTGCATCTGGGGCACGTGACGTACCTCGAATCCGCGCGCCGGCTTGGCGACGCCCTGTTGGTCGGGGTCAACGGCGACGCGGCGACGCGGCAATTGAAGGGCGCCGGCCGGCCGGTGAATTTGGAAACCGACCGGGCGGCGGTTCTGGCGGCCCTGGCCAGCGTGGATGGCGTTTGTATTTTTACGGAGCCGACGGCGGTGAAATTTCTGGCGGCGGCCCGGCCGGATGTCTATGTCAAGGGGGGCGATTATACCTTGGATACGCTGAACCAGACGGAGCGCCAGACGGTCGAACAAGCCGGCGGAAAAATCATGATTATTCCGCTGGTGGCCGGAAAATCCACAACGGCGCTGCTGGAAAAGATTTCGAGGCTGTAAACCCGGACTTTTACCCGAGATGCGTTTTCTGATGCTCAACTGGCGTGACCCGCTAAATCCAATCTCCGGTGGAGCGGAGCGGGTCAGTCTGGCCTATCTGAGCGGACTGGTTCGGCGCGGACATGAAGTGTATTGGTTCACCCATAATTTCCCGGGTGGTCGCCGTGATGATCTCGTGGAAGGCATTAAAATTGTTCGCAGTGGTGGTAAAGGTTCGGCGGTCATCAAAGCCATTCACTGGTATCGCCACCAGCCGCACTTTGATCTGGTCGTTGACCAACATCATGGAATTCCCTGGTATGCGCCTTGGTGGTGCCAGACCCGTTGCGTGGCTTATATCCACGAAGTTTTGGGACCGATTTGGAATGCATTTTATCCGTGGCCGGTCAGTACCATTGGACGCTGGCAGGAACACGGGACGCATTGGCTTTACCGTAACGTGCCGTTCTGGACACCTTCCGAATGTACGCGGCGAATTCTCGAACGGCACGGCGTGCGGAAGATTCACGTCTTTCCTAATGGCGTGGATACCCGACCGCTGAGTGTTTTGGAAACCAAATCGCTTGAGCCGCCGCTCCAGTTGATGGCGATCTCGCGCCTGGCGCCCAATAAACGAATAGACCATGTCATCCGGGCCACAGACATTCTCCGGCGGCACTTGAACGTTCATCTGGTTATCGCCGGCGCAGGTGAGATGGAACCGCAGTTGAAGCAACTGGTGGAGAAAATGGGACTCGGTACGCACGTTGAATTCACGGGTTTGATCGGGGAAGCGGAGAAAAACCAGCGACTCCGGCGGGCACATTTCCTGATTCACACCTCACTCCGCGAAGGCTGGGGCTTGAACGTCATCGAAGCCAACGCCTTGGGTACACCTGCGGTCGTTTATCCGGTCAGCGGGCTGGTGAGTTCAACGATACGGGATGAAACCGGGCTGATCACAGACCAGGAAACACCGGAGTCCGTTGCGGCTGCCATTTTGGCAATCATGCGAACACCCGAAAAATACGAATACTTGCGTCTGAATGCCTGGAACCGGGCGAAGACCCTTCAGTGGGACAAAGTCACCCCTTTGGTTTGCGACTGGCTTGAAGCCCAAGCCATCAAGCGGCGGCAGGTCCGGCGTTAGAGCGAAAATCCTGCCGCCTTGGCGTCAACGTCAAACATTTTCACGGTGTCCAGTGACATCTCCGGCAGGCCGATTCCCACCTGTTTCATCGCTTTGTTCAAAATATCATGCGGCACGGTCACGATTTTACAGCCACATTCGTCCGCCTGAAAAATGTTAAGCACTTCACGCACACTGGCCCAGAGCAATTCGGCCTGGGGCAGGCCGGCCAGAATTTTATTCACGGCGCGCATGTGCGGTATGGGATCCAAACCGGTGTCGGCGATACGGCCGGCGAACACGGACACCACGGCGGGCACCTTGGGGTCAAGCGCCTGGGCCACTCCGGCGACCTGTTCCTCGGTGAAAATGGCGGTAATATTGAGCTTCACGCCTTCGTGGGCCAGTTCACGCACCAGCGGCAGGGAAGATTCGCCACGCGTGTTGGTGATGGGAATCTTGACATAGACATTTTTACCCCAGTCCTTGATTTTCATCGCCTGCCGCCGCATTTCCGGAAAATCATTGGAGAACACCTCGAACGAAATCGGCTTCTCGGTGATGCTTTTCAAGATTTCACGCGCAAACGCCTCGTAATCATGCACCCCGGCCTTGCGCATCAGCGAAGGATTGGTGGTCATGCCTTTCACCAGCGGATTGGCGTTCAACTGAAGCATTCCGGCTTTGTCGGCGCCGTCGGCGAAAATTTTTACTTTGAGGCTGGCTAGATTTTTCATGTGGCTCACAACATAAGACAACCTTGCCAATCTTCAACTTATTTTGCACCGGCCAGAATTATTTCCGCCGCTGCCAGAAGGTTTTTGACGCGAAAGTCGGGTTGCTGTTTCAGCTCTTCAGCGTAACCGCGATCAATGAAAATTGTCCGGCAACCGGCCGCGCGGCCACAATCCACGTCCCGCCAGCGGTCGCCCACCATCCAACTTTGTCCGAGCTCAATGCCCAGTTCACGTGCCGCGCGCCGCAGCATGCCCGGTTTCGGTTTGCGACAGTCACAGTCCGACAAACCATTGCCCGGATGATAACAAACCTCCACCCGGTCCAACGGCAACTGCCGGCACATCTCGGCGTGAATGGTTTCAACCACCGCCGGTTTCAGGGTGCCGCGACCTACATCCGGCTGGTTGGTGGCGACAATCAGCAAAAAACCGGCCTGCTTCAAAAGACGGCAGGCCGCCGGCACTTCGGGAAAAATCTCAAACTCGTCCAGGCTGGCCGGCGCATACGGCAAATGCTCACGCTCCAAAGGACGATTGATGACGCCGTCGCGGTCGAGAAAAACAGCCCGGATCATTTCGGGTTTTACTTCGTTGATTCCCACTTGGTTTGGGTCACCTTGAGCTTCGGATGGGAAACCAACAAATGCCAGACGACCGCCTGGAAGGCTTCGCTATGTGGCGTGACGTGGGTCGGGTTTACCGTGGGTACGATCACGCAGGCCGTGGCTTCCCGGGCGGTGTAACCCCCGTCGCGTCCGACGATGCCGACGACGGAAGCGCCAGTCTTTTTTGCCAGTTGAATGGCGCTGACGAGATTCGGGCTGACGTTTTTCTCAAGATTACCGCCACCCACGGAAAAAATCAGCAAACCGTCCCTGGCGCTCAAGCGACTGCCTTTGAGCCATTCGGCAAAAATCGTCGCCCAGCCGTCATCGTTGGTCCGCGCGGTCAGTTCGGAAACATTGTCGGTGGGCGCGTAAGCCTCAAAACCGCAGATCTTCCGAAAATCGTTCACAGCATGTCCGGCATTACCCGCGCTGCCGCCGACACCGAGGATGAACAATCGTCCGCCGCGTTCGCGCACCCGCGCCAGTTCATCGGCGGCCTTTTCAATCGCATCGGCGTTCAGTTGGGCGACAACCTGCTGGACTTCATCGAGGAATTGTTTGGCAAAGCTCATGGTGCTTTTGATTGTAGCAGCGATTCCAGTTCCGCCAAGCCTGCAGGTGAACCCATTTCGTAAAACCGTTCGGGCACTTCATAACCCGCGAGTTGCTTTTCGCGAACCAGTTTGCCCATGACTTCGGCCAAATCAAAGGGTTGGTCCAGGGCGTACGGGATGAAAACGGGCGTCTTAAACAGGCTTAACCCGTAATCTATATATTGCATTTGCGGCGAGCGGTTTTTCTTGTCGTAAACCACGATGTTACCGTTGTGGAACTCGACGTTGCTCGTATCGAAGCGGCCCTCGTTGCGATAGACCGTCATGCAGCCAAGCTTGCCGCTGAGACGGAAATATTCTGCAATGGGCAGATACGCCACCGGCAAATACGAATCACCATAGAGGACAAAAAATTCATTGCCGAGCAAGGGCAGCGCGCGTTTGATGGCACCGCCCGTGCCCAGCAACCGGGGGCCATCGAACGAATAGTCCAGCCGCACGCCAAACGCCGAGCCATCGCCGAAATCGCGCTGAATCATTTCACCGAGATGGCCAACGCACACCACCGCGCGCCGGATGCCGCGTGCGTGCAGCAATTCAAGCTGGTGCGCCAGAAAGGGTTTTCCGGCCACCGACACCAGTGATTTGGGAATTTTTTCCGTGATGGGCCGAAGCCGGGTGGCCAGCCCACCCGCAAGAATGGCGACGGGGATATCGAGCGGCGGGCTCACGAAATCAACAACTTGGCGCCTTCAAAGTCAAAACGAAACCGGACTTCCTTGAGGCCCGCCGGCCGCATGGCATGACGGAGTTTGGCTTTGTCCTCGGCGTAAAACATCAGGAATCCCCCACCGCCGGCGCCAATGAGTTTGCCGCCCAACGCGCCGTTGGCAAGCGCCAGGTCATACCATTCGTTGATCTTCGAATTGCTCATGCCGCCGCTGCGTTGTTTTTTGCGCTGCCAATGAACGTCCATGAGCCGTGCAAACGCGTGCAAATCACCTGTCTCCAGGGCACGCTGGCTTTGCTGGCCGAGGTCTTTGACAAAATGCAGGTTTTCAATCATGGCGGCGTCGGCCGACTTTGATTTTTGGTCCTGTTCCTTTAAGATCGTCGAGGCCGACCGCGAATAGCCGGTGAAAAACAGGAGCAAATTGTCCTCGAGGTTGTCACGGGTTTCACTCGAAAGTTTCAAGGGCCACGCCTCGACCTTGCCATCCGGCAGGAATTTGAAACAAGTCAGACCGCCATACGCGGCAATGTACTGATCCTGCTTGCCAATGGGTTCCTTCAGACGATTGAGTTCAATGTCACAGGCTTGCGCGGCCAGTTCGGACGGGTGGACCAGATTTTTTTTGTGGGCGTGCAACGCTTTGAGCAGCGCAATGGTGAAACTGCTGGACGACCCCAGACCGGTTCCGGCCGGGATGTCCGCCATCGAGGTCAATTCCAACGAGTGCCCGTCAATTCCCGTCAGGGCGAACGCTTCGCGGAAGATGGGGTGCTTCAACTGTGTCGCATCCGGCACCCGCTCCAACTCGGAATACTTGACGATGAGATCGGATACGAACGTTTCATGAACGGTGATGTAAACGTATTTGTCGATGGCGGCGGCAATGAGAAAGCCGCCGAATTTTTCGTAATACGACGGCAAATCCGTACCGCCACCACCAAGGGTGACACGAAGGGGAGCGCGTGCGATAATCATGCTAAATTCGGGTCTGGCGTCCGGATCTCTTGGATTACGATTTAGTGTTTTCGGGGGGCTGAGTCAAAGTTAAACCCGCTCTGCCGATAGATTTTTTCGACAATTTGAAGCGCGGCATGCGCCTGCTCCAACCCCGCATCCGGTTTTCGCTTCAACTGGATGTCCTTTTCAAATTCGCCCAACTCCCTCCGCCACGATTCGTCCGGCCCCGGAAATTCATACAACTTCGTATCGGGCGGCCCCATTTCCGGTTTCATCTGGTAATGATAAAGCTTCTCGATGCCGTAACTCCCCCCAAGACCTTCGATCTGGAGCTTCGCGTCGCGTCCGTAAATTTCAAACGAGAAAAGATTCTTCCATTCGGTGCAACTGACGTGCAGCCACGCGGTCTGGCCTTTCGCCGTGCGCAGGCTCAAAAACGCATTGTCATCCACCGGCATCTTCCAAAAACAAGTGGTCGCATGACCTTCAATCGTTTTGAACTCGCCCAGAAACCAGCCCGCCAGATCAATGAGATGTATTCCCTGGTCAATCAACTCACCGCCGCCGGAAAGTTTCGGGTCGGCGCGCCATTCCTGGTCGTAACCGACGCGTCCGCCATGACCATAGCGCGCCCGCAGAAACATCAAATCACCCATCACGCCGGACAACAAAATCTCCCGCGCCTGGCGAAAGGCGGGATGATAACGATGATTGAATCCCACGCGCACCCGAACGTCATGATGGTCCGCCAGCGCAATCAATTCGTTGACCTGCGGAACCGAGATGCCCGCCGGTTTTTCCACGAGGACAGGCTTGCCGGCGCGAATCGCGGCGGCGGAAACCTCCGCCAGCGCGGAATTGATGGTGGCTACAATCACCGCGTCCACCCGGGGATCCGTGACGGCCTGTTTGTAGTCGGCAACCGCGCGACCGGTTTTGGCCAGTTTTACCAGTTCTTCGGCACGTGCCAGATTGGTGTCGCACGCCACGGTGAGTTCCGAACCGGCGGGTAATCCGGCCAGACGCTTCCGGCCAATCAGTCCGCACCCGATAATGGCGTAATTCATTTGTCTCCCCACGTTTTCCCGCGGTCCTTGGGAACAATTCGACGCAGGGTGTAGATATCGCCGTTCAGGTCGTTTTTAAACTCGTGCAACCGTTCCCACGGGTCCCATTGCACGCTGATCAACTTGCCGGTGATGCCGTCGCTTTGCGCGCTGGCCAGATAAACCGCCGTGCTCGCTCCCAGTGAAAGGGAAGTGGCGCCAGTCGCCTTCCACTGCTGGTTCTTTTCGTAAAAAACCTGGCCGACCTTGTCCGGGCCGGCGGCCAGAACTTCATCCACCAATCGCGTGGCCAGGGCGCCGGGGGCGATGGCATTCACGTCCACTTGGTAGGGTCTCAATTCCTCCGCCACGGTTTCCATCAAGCGTACCACCGCTGCCTTGGAAGCGGCATAGGCGCTGATGTTCGGCATCGGACTCGTCGCGCCCCCGCCGCTCAGGACAATGATTTTGCCACGCCCGGCTTTTTTGAAATGCGGAATCAATGCGCGGCAGGGCAACAGCACGCCATAGAGATTGATATCCATCGCCCGCCGCCACTCCTCGAGCGAAACGGATTCCACCGCTCCCATTGGACCATAGATACCGGCATTGAGCACGAGCGCCTGAAGCGAGCCGAGTTCGCGCAGCGCGAAGGCGACGAGACAATTCACCTGCGGTTCACTGGAAACATCACAGGTTTTGGCAAGCACCTTGTGCGAGGGAAATTGCCCGGCCAGGGCATCACGCGCGGCAAACAAATCCTTTTCCGTGCGTGCGCAAAGGACGACGTTGGCCCCTTCGCGCAGGAAATGGGTGGCGATTTCCTGTCCCAATCCCTGGCTGCCGCCGGTGATGAGCGCATTAATGCCTTTAAGTTTCATTTGTTTGACCGACGGAAAGATGCTCGACACCGGGCAGGTCTTTCAATTCCTTTTCCAGAAAACGATCTGGGTCCACGATAACCCGCCCGCGCATGTTCGGCAGAATGGCCGGCCAATCCAGCAGGCGGAACTGCGGCCATCCGGTATAAACCACGGCGGCAACCGCGCCGCTCAAAGCGTCGGCGGCGCTCGACGCGAGTGAAACGGCAGCGAGTTCGGGCGGCAGTTGTTTGATTGAAGGATCAAACGCGCGAACCGCCGCGCCCGCCGCCAGCAACTGGGCGCATAATTCCACCGCAGCGCTCCGCCGGAGCGTGTCGGTGTTTGGGGTATAGACCAGACCCAACACGGCGATGGTTTTGCCAGCCAGGTCGCCGAGCCGTGACTGCAACCGTTGAAACGCCCAACCGCGATGCAGATCGTTGCTTTGTTTGATGGCCGGAATCACCGAGAGCGTTTCTCCTTCGGCGATACCCAGCCGGGTGAGCGTAACCAAGTCACGCGCCAGGGTGCCGCCTGCGAAAGGTCCGCCCGGACCAAGATACGCATGGGGCCCAATGCGCGGGTCACTCTTCAGTCCAATCGAAACCTCCTTGGCGTCCGCGCCCGTGTGTTCGCAGAGCCGTGCGATTTCGTTGATGAACGTAATCGACAGCGCGAGAAATGAATTGAGCGCGTGTTTCACCATCTCGGCCGATTCGGTGCGCATGAAAATCACCTGCGGGGTGAACGGCGCGAACAGTTTTTTGAGCAACGCCCTTTTGGCGTCATCGCGAACGCCCACGACGATGCGTTCGGCCTGCTCAAACGAATCCAGCGCCCTCCCCAGCCGGAGATTCTCCGGGGAGCAGGCGAAATGGAGTTGCGGGTATTCCGACTCCAACCGGCGACAGGTACCGACGGGCAATTGCGCGGAGATCAAGATGAGCGTGCCCTTCGGCACATGCGGCAGTGCACGGCGCAGATTCGCCAGAACAGATTCCACGTCCGATTCGTCGTTCTCATTGACCGGCGTGTCGTAGCAAAGCCAGAGGACGTCAGTCCCCCTGCACGCGGTTGCGGGATCGGTTGTAAAATCCAGCGTCTTTGCAGCAAGACCGGCGGAGATGAGGGCATCCAGCCCCGGCTCGGACAACGGCGCGTTGCCAAGCTTGAGATTGGCGACCACCGTCGAATCAAACTCCAGCCCGATGACGTTGAAATGCCGGGCGCAACACGCAGCCGTTACCGAACCCAGGTGCCAGAGTCCGAGGACCGTGATCCTTGGTTTTGCCGGGGCGGTCGGAGTCATCTCCCTGTCCGCATCAGTCGTCACCGCCCAATTTTTCCCGCGATCCTGGGGCACGATGCGGCGAAGCGTGAAAATGTCGGTCTCAGACAATTCTTTTCGGTGTTGCGAAAGCGTCTCCCATGGGTCCCACAAGGTGCTGATGAGACGCCCGGAAATGTTGTCGCCAGCCGCGGAAATCAGCAGCTCCAACATTCTTGCAACGCGGGTGAGCGAGGCCCCACCTTCGCGCTTTTGCCGGGTCGCAATCACAAACTCTTTTTCGCCAACGACCGAGGGGCCGGAGTTGAGTACTTCCTCGGTCATGCGTGTATTGATGGCTCCGGGCGCGATGGCATTAATATCTATCTTGTCGCCGGACCACTCTAAAGCAAGGGTTTCGACCAGACGCACCAATCCGGTCTTGGCTGCTGCGTAGGGGGTGAAATTGATGCGCGGCGATGTCGAGCCCCCGCCAGAGAGGCATATTATTTTAGCCCGAGGAATCGCGTGGCGCAGTAACAGTTCGTGGAAAGCGCGTATGGTATAGTAGGTTCCGTCGAGGTTGGTGCGAACGCTGGTGCTCCAGGCAAGTGGATCAGCCGACATGCCCGGCCCAAGGGGTCCTTGTACACCGGCACAGCAGATGAGGACATCCAGTTGCGACCACGCCGCGGCCACCTCGCGACTGAAGCCTGATACCTGGGGCCACTCGGCGATGTTCGCTTGTGAGTAACGGAATGAGATACCCTGCGCTGCGCACTCCTCTTGAAACTCCTTTTGCGGGGAGCGGGCCAGTCCCCAGATTTCGTGTCCGGCAACTCCGAAATGCCGTGCCAGATAGCGGCCGATACCTCCACTGGTGCCGGTAATAACAATCTTCATGAATGCAAATAAAGTGTTCGGCAGACCGGCTACGCTTTGAAAGGCTGCCCTGCCCGCCACGCGGACATAAGCCGCCGTATGGCGGCAATGCGCTCGCCGGTAAATTTCTCGAACGTGAAATCCTGCGCGCGCACGAGCCCGCCGGCCCGTAATTTTGCCCGCAAAGCGTCGTCCTGAGCAATCCGGGCGAGGGTGCTGGTTATTGCAGCCGTATCATTGAAGTTGACGATGATCGCCTGCGCAGCGGTGACCTCGTGCATGATGGGAATGTCGTTCACGACGACCGGAGTGCCACAGGCCATTGATTCAATCACCGTCCGCCCAAAAGTTTCCTCGCGGCTGGGCATGACATGCGCAATCGCATACCGATAAAGCGGGGCCAGAAGTTTGTCACCAACCCAACCGAAAAACTTTACATCCTCCCCCAGACCCATGGCTTCGGCCTGCCGCTGGGCTTTGACACGATAACCATCCCATTCTCCACCAACCATCACCAGAGGGTGCGTTTTCCGGAAATGGGTGTCAAGTTGTCCGTATCCAGTCAACAGCAAGTCAGCCTGTTTATAGGGATAAAAATTGGACACCCAAAGGAAATAACCCGGATCGAGCCCCAGCTCCATTTTCAATCGCGCAGCCTCATCGGGATTCACGTGGGTATTGAACTCTTCGTGTTGCAACCCTTCGTACGACTGGACGAGGCGATCGTGCAATTCCGGGAAAAGACCAAGAATTTGCGAGACGGCGAATCGGGAATTCGTGATGACGAGATCTGCCTTGGGCCAACGGCGAGTGACCCAGGTACGGTATAACTCGCGGGAAAGCCCCACGCGATTTTTTCGGTCGAGATGCTGCAACGAAAAAACGTTCATCACGATTGGCAAACTCTTGCGCAGCGGAACAAAGCCCGTGGTGATCAGCAAATCCGCACCCCGGGCACGCGCTTCCGGCGGCACCTGCAGATGGTCCGCCAGCAGCCGCGGGTACAGGCGATCGTTGGCGGGGAAACGCCGGACAACTTCCACGCGAGGGTCTGATACGTGCCAGTCCTGGTTTGGCCCGATAAAAACGACCCAGGAAAGTTCCTCGAACATTTTTAACGATCGGGCAACGAATTCATGATACGCGGTCGTAAGACCGGTTTTGCGCCGGGGATTCTCGCACAACATGGAGAGAGCCAGCTTCATCCCCGCTATTTTCGCTTCTCATACACCCACCGGTTCTGCTGCAACCATTCCAGCGTGCGAATGATGCCCCGTTGAATGGAGAATTGGTTGTTCCAGCCGGTGGCGCGGATTTTTTTTGTGTCGAGGAAAATGAACGGATTGTCACCCACCCAGCCCTTGTTGCCGCCGGAATATTCGATCCGGGGATTGAGATTGAGCATCTGACAAATAAAGCGAATGGAGTCGTTGACCCGGACGTATTCGTCGGCGCCAAGATTGTAAATCTCGACGCGGTGTTTGGCTTTGATCGCGGTTTGCATCCGAATCACCTGCAGCATCGCGTCCACACAATCGCCGATGTAAAGGTATGATTTGCGTTGTGTTCCGTCGCCCAGAACGTTCAAGCGGTCGGGATGTTCGAGCAGCTGGCGGTAAAAATCGAAGATGTGTCCATGCGTGTAGCGCTCCCCGAGAATCGAAACGAAGCGAAAAATATAACCCTCAAAGCCAAAGCCTTCACAGTAGGATTGAATCAGGCATTCACCGGCCACTTTGGACGCAGCATAGAGCGAAGTTTGGACCGGAAACGGCGCATTTTCTGGTGTGGGAATGACTGTTGTCTCGCCATAAACGCTGCCGGTGGAGCTGAAGGCAATGCGCTTGAGCCCATTGGCCCGCATGGCTTCGAGCACGTTGAAGGTGGCGACGGTGTTTTGTTGCAAATCCTTGGACGGATGTTCGAGCCCGAACCGAACGTCAGCGTTGGCGGCAAGGTGAAACACGGTGTCACAGCCGGCCATTGCCTGCGTCAGCGCCGGCAGGTCAAGATTGTCGCCGACGATGAACTTGAACTTCAAGTTTCCGGCGGCGTCGGCGAGAAATTTTTTTTGGCCGGTGGAAAAATTGTCCCAGCCGACAACGGTGTTGCCGTCGGCGAGCAGGCGATCCACCAGGTTGCTGCCGATGAAACCCGCCGCGCCGGTGACGAAACAATTTCCCATGTGTCAGCGCAAAGTCTAAAAGCGCGCCGCTGTTCTTGGCAATGGGATTCTTTAACCGGATCCGACCGGAGTGCTTGCAGAACGATGATGGTTTGCGCGTTGCGGCAGCCATGCCTGGTTGATTGGCAGGTAAAACGAGCATTCGCGGCAAATTTCAGGGCGCTTGCAGGAATAAAGCCCCTGAATGAGGTTCCAGAGCTTGTCGCTTTTGGAAATTTGTTCCAATGATTCCCGCATGCGATAAACCGCTAAGGCGGTTCTGACACCGCGATCAGGGCAAACCACAGCAAAAGCGGGGTGTTAATGAAACGGTTGTAAACACAGGGACTTTCAATGGCTCTACACCCCTCTCAAACACGGAGATGCGCCCGATTCAAGCCGATTCACAAAATAACTTGTCATGCATTATTCATTTTGATAGTATTCATGCGGTAGTTGGCGAAACAACTTCTCATTCTTAGATGAAACTTCCAAAAAAGTGAAAATTATGAAAACGGCCATCAAATCCTATATTCCCTCCGCGTATTATTCATTCGGCGGCGTAGTCTGTGCGGGAGCGATCCTGCTGACCGTCTCCAGCGCGCCGGCGCAAAATCTGTTTGTGTCGGATTATCTCGATAACAACATTTATGAGTTTACGCCGGGCGGCGTTCAAAGCACCTTTGCTTCTGGGTTGGACCGACCTTGGGGACTTGCTTTCAGCAGCGCGGGCAACCTGTTTGAAGCGGACAGCGTCAGTGGAAATATTTATGAGTTTACTCCAGGGGGAGTACGAAGCACCTTTGCCTCCGGATTGGCCAGCCCCAGTGGCGTGGCCTTTGACAGTGCAGGAAATTTGTTTGTGGCTAACTACGGCAACGGCACCGTCACCAAAATCACGCCGGGCGGAACAGAAACCACCTTTGCTTCAGGCTTTGGTTTAGCCACCGGACTGGCCTTTGACAACGCGGGCAATTTGTTTGTGGTGTCTACCGGTGTGGGAGGCATTAATAAAATAACGCCAGGCGGAGTGGCCAGCACCTTCTCGGCCGGGTTCTATGGTGCCGGCTTAGCCTTTAACAGTGCCGGCAACCTATTTGCAGGGTTTGATCAAAGCCCCAGCGGCTACATTGCTGAATTCACGCCGGGCGGAGTGGAAAGCACCTTCGCCACTGGGTTGAACTATCCGGTTGCACTGGCTTTTAACAGCGCAGGCAACCTGTTTGTGGGAAATCAAACCAGCGGCATTATCACTGAGATCACGCCGGGCGCAGTAGAAAGTACTTTTGCTACGGTGGGCGAAGTTCAGGGATTGGCCTTCCAGCCCGTGCCTGAACCTTCGGTTTTAGGGTTGCTCGCCATCGGCGCAACCGCACTTGTTGTTCGCCGTCGCCGCCGCTGAGCAAGAAGTGCAAGCCCGATACAAGCCTTGCTGCCGGACGCTCACGTGTTGGGGCGCGCTGGACGTACCGGCGCGCCCCGACCCCCGACGAAAGCCCTGACCGGCTGATAAATCATCGCTTTGCCCGTGTAGGCAACTGCGGCGGAACTCTCTGCCGGAGTGAACGAAGTTCCGGCCAGTGTTTCCGGCATTTTCTGGCGGGCCCGAAATCATCTCGAAGTTTCAGACCGCTACAATCCACTTGCGTCTCCAACCGTTCCCGTAAAAGCTGAAGGCCACCGCGCAACGGTGTAGCAACATAATATCTATGACCAGTCTGATCTCGAAGCCAAAGGGTTTGTCTGCATGAAAGATAATTCGCAATCGAGCGGGCTGTTACAAAGCGGTTTGATTTTTTCAGCCATCAGTTTTGTCACCGGACTGGGCAACATGGCCTTTCAAGGCGTGATGGCACGGCATTTGAAGGAGCAGGGCCAATACGGCAACGCGAACAGTGCGCTGAATGCGCTGATGCCGCTGCTGAGCCTGGCGCCGAGCATCGCCACGTTCGCGGTCGCGCATTACGTCGCTCATTTTAACGCCCGCGGTGACAGCGGACGGTTACAAGGATTGCTGGCAGGCTGCCGGAAATTTTTGTTCCGCCTGACTCTTGCCGGCTCGGCGGTGGCGATGCTGGTCATTAAACCATTGAGCATTTTTTTCCATTACAGCCCGACGTTGATGCTGGCCACGCTGGTTTGTACGTTGTTGAGTTTGTGGGCCTCCCTGGCTGGAGCACTGTGCCAGGGATTCGCGTGGTTCAAGCGGCTCGCCTTCATCGGGCTGCTGGCCATGTTGCTGCGGGTTTCTTTTGGCTGGTTCGTGACGTTGAAATGGCCGTCGCCGGAAACCGCCGTGCTGGCCTCGGCGTTCGCGTTGCTCGCCTACCTCGTCCTGCTTTTTTGGAAAAAAGATCTGATCGTGCACGGCGAAGCGATCTCTCCCTGGAATTCTGAATTCGTTTATTACCTCGTCGTCAGCGCGGCCTGCGTTGGTGGCGGATATTTCTTTACGCAAGGCGATTTGCTTGTCGCCAAAAAATTCTTTACCGGCGGGGAAAACGACGCTTACAACTGCGCCGAGCGGCTTGCGGCGGCACTGCCCATTGCTGTGGCGCCGCTGCTCACGGTGCTATTCACCTCCCGCTCCGGCGCACGCACGGGCAGTATCGTCGGAGATCAATTGAAACTGCTTGGACTGTACCTCCTCGGCCTGATATCAGGCGCGGCGATTCTGTTTGTGATGCGGGATTTTTGTGTGAAACTCATCCTAGGGCGATCATCGCCGGAAGCCGGGGCCATGATCGCCCGGCTCGTTGTCACCATGGTTTTTGTCGGCCTGCTCCAGGCGCTGGCGCTTTGGGCATTGGCCAGTCGGTGGATGAGAATCTCGCTGCTATACGGTGCACTGGGACTCGGCTACTGGCTGACACTTCTTTTTCTGGGCAAAAGTCCGGCGGAACTGTTGCACGTAATGCCGGTTGCCGCCGGGACCGCCTGTGGAATGCTTGTTTTGATCTGGCTCATTACACTGCAACGGCACAAATCGGCCTTGTAAAGCCGATTGAAGTTCTGAACTTGGCCCCTTTTGATTCCAGTTTGCCTGCGAGGTATTTTCTGGTTACGGTTAGCTAAGCTATGTCTTTTATCAAAGTGCTACAGAACATGGTGGACCGCTCCCGAGCTGCCGGACTGGAGCGTTGCGATAACTGGGCCGGGCAGCTCGCCGTTAAATTGAAACCTGAAACCCTGCTGGACGTAGGTTGCGGGGACGGAAAACGATTGTTGGGATATTTCAAAACGCCACCCCGGGAATTCTACGGGGTCGAGGGCGCACCGGAGTTGCAGGCCAAAGCCCAAGCCAATGGCATCAAGGTTTTCAGCTATGACTTGAACGCACGCTGGCCGTTTGAAGACGAAAAATTTGATGTCGTCTTTAGCAATCAGGTCATTGAACACCTGCACAATTGCCGTTTGTTCGCCATGGAAGCGTTTCGAGTGTTAAAACCTGGCGGTAGCGCTGTCATCGCATCTGAGAATCTTTGCAGCTTGCTGAATTTGATCGCCCTGACGCTTGGGTACACCCCGTTTTCACTCATGCAGACCTGCGGACGGTACCTCGGCAATCCACTGGGGCTGCACTATAACGAAGCGCACCCCGCACTGTTGCCGATAGATCATCCGGCGTTCTCCGGGATCTCCGGCCATGTCCGCGTGCTGACCGTCCGGCAGGCCCGGGAATTGTTCCAACTCGTTGGTTTTGATGCCGAAGTCCGCTCCATCGGTATTTTGCCATTGCCGGATGTTTTGAGCCGGCTTCTGGAACCCGTCATCCGACAGCGCGGCCATTTCCTCACGATTCGGGCACGGAAACCGATTCGGTCTCCCGCATGATATCTGCCCACGAAACACTTCCCCAGGTCAGTTTCATCATACCGACACTGAACGCCGGGGCGTTGCTGGACAACTGCCTTGCGTCCATCGCGCGCCAGTCTTACCCGCGCGACCGCTACGAAATCATTCTGGCCGATGCACATTCCAAAGACCGTACCCGCGAAATCGCCGGAAAATACGGCGCTTTGGTAGTGGACGACAACGGCAGAAACATGGAGGAAGGCAAACAACTCGCGCTCCATCACGCCACCGGCGAGTACATCGTCTTCCTGGATGCCGACAATGAAATCACACACCCTGATTATATCGAACTGGCGATCAAAGCCCTGGCGGCCAACCCGCAGGCGCTTGGCGTGGAAAGCTATTATTTGCCTTCGCGAAAAATGAGTTCGTTCTGCGCCTACCTCACCCATCGACTGCACATCAGTGACCCGATTTGCTGGCTGATGAGCGCAAACCCAAAGCTGGTCGCCCGCAACGATGAAGTGGAACGCTGGACACTGCCCGGTGATTCACTTTCCTATCCGCTTGGCGCAAACGGCTTTGTCTATCGGCGGGCGGATTTGGACTCCGTAAAGGTGGACGAGCATTTCCAGGACACGCACGTGGCGTTGCAACTTATGCGCGCTGGTCGGCGCGAATGGTTGCGGATTCGCGGGCGCGGCGTACATCACTATTACATCCAGACCTTGGGCGGGTTCATTAAAAAGCGCCGTCGGGCCACGGTACATTTTCTACGCGTGCAGAAGGAATCAAACATAAACTGGATGAAGGAAAAACCGCCCGTGCCGTTGTGGTTGGCGACCACGTATTGCCTTACACTTATCGGTCCGCTCTGGCATACACTGCGGGGTTTGGCCCGCAACCGGGACTTGTGCTGGCTTTGGCATACGCCAGCCTGTCTCGGCAGCGTGATCGGCAACACCTGGGGCGTGCTGACCTTTAAACGCCGGGGCGGGAACAAAAAACTCATTGCCGATTTGCAGGTGAAACAGACACTTAAATGACCAAATCAGCTTTCAGCATTGAGGATTACCGCCGGAATTTTTCTTTTCCAACGTCTTAAAGTAAATTAGGCTAATGACCACGACAAGAAACCAATGCTAGCCCTCACGTGAAACAAATTCTGAAACACTTCTTCGCGAACACGCATGCTTAAGACAACATTTGTTTATTTGCACATTGCCGAAAGGCCGGAAGAGTTTGTGCCGTATTCAAAACGGTTTGTTGACACGTACCGGCAATTTCCGCCGGGGATTGAACATGAATTGATTGTCGTCAGTTGTGCCGGCGTTCTGAACCAGCAAGCCAGAGATATCTTTGGGCCTTTAAACTGCAAGTTTGACGAATATCTTGAAGGCGGCTGGGATATTGGAGCGCATCAATTCATGGCCGGGAGGGTTGATTGTGATTTCATGGTTTGTTGCACTTCCCGGACTTATTTCTGGAAAGCGAATTGGTTGAGGCGTTTTGTTGAGGCCAGAGAGCAGCAAGGCGAAGGCTTGTATGGAGCTGCCGGATCTTATGAAATCAGCCCCCATATTCGGACTTGTTTTTATGGAGTTAATCCAAAGATTTACCGGGAGTTTCCCCACAAGATAAATTCAAGACCCAGGGGGGTCTATTTTGAGAGAGGCAAATGGAACTTTACAAGATGGTTTGAAGAGAGAGGCGGAAGAACCTGGATGGTTACCTGGGATGGCGTTTATCCCAAATCCGACTGGCGAAGCCCGGTGAACATTTTCCGGCGCGGGGATCAGACCAATTTAGTCGCGTGGGACAAACACTCGAAAGCTTATGCCCAAGCCACGCCAGGCCAACGGAAAGAACTGGAGAATCAGGCCGACGGATTGTATTGCGGCTACCTGGGAAAATTCAGACATTTTTGCGACCGATATGTTTTTCATAAATTCCGGCAATAGCATGTGGCGGTTTTTGTATTTTCCGCCCGACAGAATGCGGAGAGCCAAGTTAAACTTAACCCTTCCGTTATGAATAAATTGGAGCGCATCATCTGGTTGGGAGTCGTCTTGCGACGCCTTCGGGATTTCCGATACGGCGTAGGTTGGGGCGCATTTCATGGCGATGCCATTTACCGCAAATTCATGATTGATTTGCTCGACGCTTTCCGTTTCAGCGCTTTCGTAGAAACCGGAACGTTCCGCGGCTATTCAACCGAGTTCATGGCCCGGCATATGCCCCAATTGCCGATATTCACCATCGAAGTGGAGCCCTGCACCTACAAGCTGGCCAAACGGGCGTTGTGCAAATATCCCAACATCACTCAATTCCTCGGAAACTCGAGCGATGGGATCCGCGACCTGATTCGCGAGCAACGGTTGGGCAACCTTCCCCTCTTTTATCTGGATGCCCACTGGCAGCGTTACTGGCCGCTGCGTGATGAATTGCGCCACATTGCCGAAGCAAAATTGCGCACAGTCATCGTTATCGATGACTTTGAGGTTCCCAAGCGCCCGGAGTTTGGTTTTGACATTGATGGTGGCGCCGAAATTGTCGAAGGCTTGAATTGTAATCTGGACTATATCCGCCCCTCGCTTCCATCTTCCAACCTGTATCAGGCAATCTTTCCCAAGTATTCGCTGTCAGACGCCCGCATTTGGTGGCGTTACGGGTCGTTGCGGGGACATCTGATTCTCTTCCAAAATGCCCCCGAAGAATACGAAGCTTGCTGCCGGCGTCCACTGATTGAAAAGTATTACCAGCCGGTCGGCCCCATCCCCCATTGAACACGCGACCGCTTCAACCAGCTTGACTCATTATTTTTTCTTCCAGCATCCGAGGTATAAATCCCAATGCTTTGGCTCGGCCCGCACTTCTTCCAGCGAACAGTATCGCTCAAGTTTCGGGTTGTAAAACTGCTCCTGCACACAAACCAGATTGGCACACAAATCCTTGATCATTTGATGACTGTAGATCCGGTGGCCGTTGAAGGCGATCGCCGGGCGGTGCCTGGTTATGGTGGTCGAAAAAATCAAATGCCCGCCGGGTTTCAGAACCCGGACCATCTCGCCCAGGGCCTTTTTATCACCATCCATGTCGAAATCGTCGCCGTACCGGCCCAGACCGAAATGTTCCAGCGCGCAAAGGGATGTAACCGCGTCAAATGAATGGTCGGGTAATTTGAGTTCCTTGGCGTCACAGGTGACAACCGTTTCATTTTTCAGGTCAGACGTCCTTGGTCGAACATCCACGGTCGTGACGCGGTAGTATGCGAGCAGTCCGATTATCCAGAACCTTTGTGAGCCAATATCCAGGATGGTGGCGGGCGCCAATTCACTTAAAAGCCGGGTCGCGAATTCCAATTCAAAGTTCGCCGGCTCAACCGGGTGGGATCCGAGGTCATAGTACATTTCCGGGAAGACCTCAAAACCCCTTGTATTCTTTTTGGCTTCCGTGAGGAGACGTTTGTAATCTCTTTTGAATTCTCCGGGTACTTTTGCTGCCGGTAAAACCCTGATTCCAAAATGATTAAATAGTATGTTAATCGGATGCATTTGCTTGGTTCATTGACATGCCCGCGCTGGCGAGAACTTTCCGGAGCTCCGGATTCCGTTTTTTACACCCTGGCCAATTGATACCATTGTAACCCATATAAAACCGACTTTGACCTTGCACGATAAGGAAGTGTCCATTGCCAATTATACCCATTTTTCATTCTGAAACTTTTATCCGGTAACAGAACCACCGTCAACCCTACATTTGGAAAGAACCGCCGGCATCGCGAATCAAACGAAAATAATTCCCGTAAGGTATTTCTCTTACGGTGAGGACTTGATTTGGCCGACACGACGGCAATACCATCCCCTCTTTAAATTTTCAGCGAGCGCGAGATCGCTTGGCCAATAATGTGACGCCTGTTCCAATGAATCACAAAAAGTTGATGATGATAATTCCAAGGGTTTTTCGAGCCAAAGGAATTAGCGGGATGCTCCAGGCGGCGGTCTGGCGGGTTATTCCCGCCAAACCGCGCACGCTGTCGCTTTGCGCGCAATTAGTGAAGGAGCAACATGGCCTGGAAATTGGTGGCCCCAGCCCGCTTTTTATGCGGAAGGGCGACCTCCCCATTTACCCCCACATCGCCCGGCTGGACAATTGCAACTTCAACCACAACACGATCTGGGAAGACAATCTTACCGAAGGTTTTACTTTCAAATATGACAAGGACCGCCCGGCAGGCTATCAACATGTAAGTGAGGCTACGGATCTAAATGGAATACCTGCTGGCACCTTCAATTTCGTGCTTTCCAGCCACGCCATTGAGCATACGGCCAATCCCATGGGGGCGATCCGCGAATGGCTAAGGGTGTTGCAGCCGGACGGCAAGTTGTTGCTGGTTACCCCTCACCTGGAGGGAACCTTTGACCACCGCCGCCCCATTACGGATTTGAAACACTTAATTGAGGATGATCAAAGGAAAATCGGAGAGGATGACATGACTCATCTCCCTGAGATTTTAAAATTCTACGATTTGGATCGAGATTGGGAAATGCCCGACTTTGAGTCCTTCAAAAAACGGTGCGAACGAAATCTCGAGCTTCGCTGTCTTCATCATCATGTATTCGATACGAGGCTGGTGGTAGATATGCTTGATTACCTGGGATTGCAACTTCTTGATGTTGAGGCAATTCGCCCGTTCCATATTATTGTCGCAGCCCGGAAGTTGCCTGAGGGTGTGGCACCCAGGAACCAGCCCTTCCTCGGTTCAAACGCTAAATGGCGACAGGATAGCCCATTTAAAATTGACCGTACAACAGGATAGGAAATCGCAGAGCAAAGGCACCATCACTTTAACCGAATGGGGACGGACTGAATAAGAGTTACGCGTGAAGGCTCGCCAGTCTTTTTTCGATTGCACTCCAAATTGCCCGGGCACGAATGTTCCAATCCCATTCCAGGCCGGCAGCGAGGGCTTCCTTGCCCAACTCGGCATATAGTTTTTCGTCCGAGAGCAGACGATGAATGCAATCGGCGAACCGCGCGAAATCTCCCGGCGGCACCTTGAGCCAGCCACGCGGGTAATAGGTTCTCAGGGCTGATAAATCAAATGAAACGCCCGGCAACCCGCAGCACAAGGCTTCAGCCGCCGCCATTCCGCCACTGTCATAAACCGCCGGGTGGACCACCACGCGCGCTGATTTTATAATTTTGTATTTTTCAACACCGTCGCGGAAGCCAAAGAATTCCACATTGTCCGTCAGGCCGAGTTTTTCCACCTTGGCCCGGCATAGCGCTTCGAGCGGGCCGGACCCGATCATCGCCAGCCGCGCGTCTGGTTTCTTCACCAGCAACAATTTCCAGATATCCATCAATTCCAGCGGCCCCTTCTGGGGATGCAAACGCCCAATGAACACGGCATCGAAGGATTTTTCCTTCGGCTCCGGCACGCTTTGAGGAATGGAAAGGTCAACCCCACCCATCACCGCAAAAACGGATTCCGGGTCGCGGCCCTGCTGGGTCATGAACTCACGATCCTCCTCACCCGTGACGAGAATCATTTCCGCCTCACGCAGAACTTTTCGCAGCATTAATTTCTGCAATGGGCGATAGGCTGTAAAGATGAGACCGGGGCCGGGCTTGCCGGAAAACCATGGAGGAGCCAGTAAAAAAGATTCCATGATCAAGGGGGTGTGTGGATATCGCCGCTTCAACCTGAACGCCGGCCATGCATTTGGCTGGAATTCCGAGGTGACCATGATGAGGTGTTTCTCTTCCGATGCGAACTTGATTTGCCCGACGCGACGGCACCCAATAATGGTCTGCGCCAGCCACCAGACCGGCCGGCCAAATCGTTTCCAGCGGTCGGCCGTCCAGGTAACATGTTGAAGGTTGACCAGACCATAATAGTCACATAACTGCCTTGCCCCCTCGTTGCCGTAGACGGTGATCTTATGTTGCTGACACCACCGCCGGATGCATTCAACCATAATGCGGTCTCCGCCGCCCAAGGATATTGGCGGCGGCACGATGGTGTTGGCAATCCAGTGAATGTGCATGTCGCAACGGCAGTTTAGCGGGACAAAATTGCCGCTGTCCATTGATGATTGCATTCACGGGCCTGAAATTCATGGCTTGCCCGGACTATGAACGGTGCTACCGCGACAGAAACCCCCTTTCCAGCCGGCGGCACGAGGTGTGTCTCCAAGATTTAAGCTCCGGTTGATTTTTTAAATCACATCCCGTTCTTGACACCCGCCCGGGGGAAAATTATGTGTAAGCGAACGTTCGCCCGGCAATCCATCCCAATATTCCATGAAACCAGCCAGCCCGACTCCGAAGCAAAAACCGAACGCGTTTTGGCTGCCATTACTGCTGGCGGTCATTCTGGGGTTGCTCTTCTGGAAAAGTTTTTTACCCGGTTATATTCATTTTTCCAATGATAGCCCGCTAAGCCAGCAAACCGCAACGTGGCTTAAAGTTTCATTAAAAGGTTTTTGGGACGACTTGAATAGCATCGGCTTCGAGGCAGGAAGATTCCCGCCGAACATCAGCGAGTTTATCCAATTAGTTGCCGGGCCGGTGGGTTATGCAAAATTTTATGCTCCTATTGCCCTGTTGATCCTCGGAACCGGGGCGTGGACTTTTTTCAGACAATTGAAGCTCATGCCACTGGCGGCACTCTTGGCCGCGCTGGCGGCAGCGCTTACTTCCACATTTTTCTCGGACGCCTGTTGGGGCACCGCTTCGCATCAAATTGCCCTTGGCCTGGATTTCCTGGCATTGGCCTTGATTGTTTCCAATTCACCAACGACTCCATGGTTTCTCCGTTGGACACGGCTGGCTTTGGCGGGGTTGGCCGTGGGCATGAACGTAATGGAAGCTGTGGATATCGGCGCCATCTTCAGTCTCTTTGTCGCTGCTTTTGCACTGTTTCATTCGATTGTGGATGGCGCCCCGGGCCCGATTGTGAAAAAAGTCGGGCGCGGTTTCGCAAGAGTTGCGGTGATTGCACTTTTTGCGGTGTTCCTTGCCACACAAATCCTGGTTTCATTGGTCCAAACCCAGATTGAAGGCATTGTTGGCACTCGACAAGACACGGAGACAAAGGCACAACATTGGGATTGGGCTACCGAATGGAGTCTTCCTAAAATTGAAACCTTGGGGGTCGCAGTACCCGGGTTGTATGGTTATCGGATGGACAGCCCATCTGGAGGTAACTATTGGGGCGCTGTGGGACGCGACCCGGCGTGGGACCGCTATTTCGCCGACGGTGAACAAGGAACACCGCCGCAAGGATTCCTCCGTTTTAGTGGCACTGGTAATTACGCCGGAGTGCTGGTCATTTTGGTGGCGTTGTGGACCATTGCCCAGTTGCTACGCCGCAAAAATTCCGTTTTTTCCACAACCACTCAGAAGTTTCTTTGGTTCTGGACGGTGGTGCTGCTCGTGTCCTTGCTTCTGGCTTTTGGACGGTTTGCGCCGTTTTACCGGCTCGTTTACGCGCTGCCGTATTTCTCAACCATTCGCAATCCCATCAAATTCCTCTTTGTCTTTTCTTGGGCATTGGTCATCGTTTTTGGCTACGGTATTGACGGCTTGAGCCGGCGTTATCTGGAAATTCCAGCCGTGGGTTCCGCTTCACTGCCTGTCCAATTTAAGACCTGGTGGGCAAAAGCCCGCGGCTTCGACCGGAATTGGACTTCCCTTTGCGTCGTATTCCTCATCGGCAGTCTGCTGGCTTGGCTGATTTATGCGGTGCAACAGTCGAATTTGGCCGGTTATCTGAAAACCGTTGGCTTTCCCGATGAGAGCATGGCCGGCCAAATCGCCGCATTCAGTGTCAGTCAAGTCGGCTGGTTTTGCTTGTTCTTCGCGCTGGCTTTGGGATTGCTCACGTTGATTCTGAGTGGGGCGTTTGCAGGACGCCGGGCCAAATGGGGCGGACTTTTGCTGGGGACACTGCTGGTTTTGGATCTGGGACGCGCCGATTTGCCCTGGCTGGTTTTTTGGAATTATCCGCAAAAATACGCGAGCAATCCCATCGTCGATTTGCTTCAGAACAAACCATATGAGCATCGGGTCGCGGTCCTGCACTCCAAGTCACTTTTTGAGGAGCTCTACAATATCGAATGGTCCCAGCAACTTTTCCCGTACTACAACATCCAGTCGCTGGACGTCATTCAGATGTCGCGGGTGCCCGAAAATCTGGCTGCTTATCAAGCGGCACTTTCACCGCAGGGCACACCGGATACGACATACCGCGTCGCCCGCCATTGGGCATTGACCAACACCCGCTATCTCCTGGGCCCGGCGACTTTCCTTGATGGATTAAACCAACAACTCGATCCAGGGCAACACCGCTTCCGCATTGTCCAGCGCTTTAGTGTCGTGCCCAAACCAGGGATTGAAAAACCCACCCAGTATTCGGAGTTGACGGCGGTTCCGGACGAAAATGGCGACAATGCGCTCTTCGAGTTCACCGGCGCGCTGCCGCGAGTCAAATTGTATTCCCGGTGGCAGGTCAGCACCAATGACAACGACGCCCTGCAAACCCTCGCAAGCGCCAATTTTGACGCCTCGGAGACCGTTTTGGTTTCCACCAACCTGCCGACACCGCCCGCCGAAAATGCAACCAACACCCATCCCGGCACAGTCGGGTTCAAAAGCTATTCGCCAAAGGATATCCTGTTCGACGCGCACGCCGAGGTGCCATCCGTCCTGCTGCTGAACGATGAATACGATCCGAATTGGCGCGTGCTCGTGGATGACAAACCTGAACCGCTGTTGCGCTGCAATTACATCATGCGCGGCGTTTATTTGACACCGGGTACGCATAAGGTGGAATTTGATTTCTTGCTTCCCTCCGGCCCGCTTTACGTCAGCTTGTCAGCCATCGGCGTGGGAATACTGTTGTGTGTGGTTCTGTTTGTTTCAACGCGGCGAACCTCTGTCGGTTGAACCGGTCCCAGGCCTGAATCTCACAACCCCGTGGGATGATCAAGGAACGTCCAGGGCAGGTGAAACTTTTTTGAAAGACAGGACGCCAGCGCCCTGACGCCAAACGTCTCCGTCGCATAATGGCCGCCGTAAAGAACGTTGATGCCGAGTTCCTCCGCCAAGGCATACGTCCAGTGCGGTCCCTCGCCGGTAATGAACGTGTCCACGCCTTCGCTGGCCGCCTGTTTCAATTCGGCGCCCGCACCGCCGGTCACCACGCCAATGTCCCGGCAAATCTCCGTGCCGCCCGGGATGACGCGCGGCTTCGCACCGGTTGCCCGCGCCAGTCGCCGTGTCAATTCAGCGCGGGAAATCGTCCGCCGCGTCTTGAAACCGATGGGCTGGCCGTGAGTCAGAAAAAACGGCCGGAGATTTTTCAATCCGAGCGCGGCACAAAGTCGCGCGTTGTTTCCGAGCCGGGGATGGGCGTCCAGCGGCAGATGCGAACTGTACACCGCCAGATTGTTATCCAGCAACCGCCGGAGCAGTTCGTATTTTTTTCCCGTCCACGGATGGGCGGGCGACCAAAACAGTCCGTGATGGACGATCAGCAGGTCCGCCCTGGCGGCGATGGCGAGTTTCACCGTGGCGTGGCTCGCGTCCACGGCGGCGGCGATGCGGCTGACCGTGCCGCGATTTTCCACCTGCAATCCGTTGGCGGCACCGTCGTAATCGCCGATGTCGCGAGTGCGGAGAATTTTGTCACCGTGAGCGACGATGGCCGCAAGCGAAGTCTTTGGCATGGCGCGATGAAAGCAAATCTGTGCCGCCCTGCAAAGCCCGAAGCGTCGCGAAGATTTTTCATTCCTCTTGTTGATTTCTGCGCAGGGAATTTTATAGTTCGCTCAGATTCATGAGATGAGCAATTCGACCGACGCAAACTCGCCGTGGAACATCGACGCGGCGCGCGCGCTTTACAACATCCGCCGCTGGGGCGCAAAGTACTACGACATCAACGAGGCCGGGCACGTTGTGGCGCGCCCGTTGCAGGAGGCGGGTGTGGCGGTGGATTTGACGGACGTGATCGAGGAGGCCAAGGCGCGGGGATTGAAATTTCCGCTGCTCATCCGGTTTCAGGACATTTTGCGCCACCGCGTTGAGTCCCTGAATCAGGCATTTCGGCACGCGATCACGGAATACAATTATCAGGGCCGGTATCGCGGCGTGTTTCCCATCAAGGTCAATCAACTGCGTGAAGTCGTGGAGGAGATTCTCGACGCCGGCAAGCCGTTCGAGTTTGGCCTGGAGGTCGGCAGCAAGCCGGAGTTGTTCGCCGGCTTGGCGTTGCAAAACCAGATGGGCTGTCTCATCATCTGCAACGGCTACAAGGACGCGGAGTTCATCAAAATGGCCATGCTCGGCATCAAGCTGGGCAAAACGGTCATCATGGTCGTTGAAAAACTCGAGGAACTGCGGCAAATCATCACGATTTCAAAACAGGCCGGTGTCGAACCGTTCATCGGCATCCGTGCCCGGCTGTTGAGCAAGGGCGCCGGGCGCTGGGCGGAAAGCGGCGGTGAAAACGCGAAGTTCGGCCTGAGCACGGCGGAGATTCTGGAGGCAACGGAAATGTTGAAGGCCGAAAACCTCGGGCACTGCCTCAAACTGTTGCATTTCCATATCGGCTCGCAGGTGCCGGACATTCTGACGGTGAAAAAGGCCGTGCAGGAGGCGGCCCGATTTTACGCCAAGCTCCATAAGATGGGTTTCCCCATTTCGTATCTCGATGTCGGCGGCGGGTTGGGGGTGGATTACGATGGCAGCCGGTCGGCGTTCGACAGCTCAACGAATTACTCGCTCCAGGAATACACCAATGACGTGGTTTTTTACATCGCCGACGTGTGCAACGCGGAAAATGTCCCCCACCCGGACATCATCAGCGAAAGCGGACGCGCCATCGTGGCGCATCACAGTGTTTTGATTGTTGAAGTGTTCGGCGCAATTGAAAAAATCCGGCCCGGCGAATTTTTGAAATATGGCGACCGCGAACACGCGCTCGTGAAGGAGCTGCTCGAAATCAGACAGAACCTGCCAAACCTCAACAAACTTGAAGCCTATCACGACGCCCTCGAACGCCGGGATGACGCGCAACACATGTTCACGCTCGGGGTGCTGGATTTGCCGGACAAGGCCAAGATTGAAGACCTTTACTGGCAGATCAGCCGGGCCGTGGTCGAGCATTACAAGGGCCAACCTTTTGTGCCGGAGGATATCCGACAGTTGGAAGACAGTCTCGGCGATCAATATCTTTGCAATTTTTCCGTCTTCCAATCCTTGCTCGATCACTGGGCGCTCGACCAGCTCTTCCCGATCATGCCCATCACGCGCCTGAACGAACGCCCGACGCGCGAAGGCACACTCGTGGACATTACGTGTGATTCCGACGGACAGGTCAACAAGTTCATAGATTTCCAGGATGTGCGCGACACCTTGCCGCTGCACAAACTCAACACCAACGGCAATGGCCTGCCCGAGCCGTATTACATCGGTTTTTTCCTGATGGGCGCGTATCAGGACATCATGGGCGACCTGCATAACCTGTTCGGCCGCGTGAACGAGGTTCACGTTTTTCTCGAACCCGACGAGCCGACCGGTTATTACATCGAGGAAATCATCGAAGGTAACACCATCATCCAATCGCTCGCCGCGGTGCAATACGATGAGAATGAACTTAAGCGCCAGATGAAGGCACAGGTGGACGAGGCCATCAAATCGGACCGCATGAAACCGTCCGAGGCCATGCGGCTGCTCGATGACTACGAACGCGGTTTGAAGGCTTATACCTATCTTTCGTTTTGACCGAGACCCTCAATTCCGAGACCGAGACCCGAAACAAAGCCGAATTACTTCGCTCGCTTGGGCATCTGGCCCGTGGTTTGTCCGCCTTGTTTTGGGGTTTGCCAGCGTCGTTGGTGATCTGCGCGGAAACCACCAAAACCGATTGGCTGAAATCCTTCGGCTTCATCCCCGCGTTGGCCGCCACCGGCCTGTTGGTTTTCGGACTTTGGCAAATGAGCGATTTTCAGAAACAGGAACGTCCCTGGCGCCAGGCGTTGGATCGCGCGAAACTCCTTGGTTTGGTCAACTTCGGGCTCTGTCCGTTTCTTTACTGGCACCATGGAATGCCGCGGGAAACCTTTTTCAGCGCCGCCGTCTTCGCGCTGGTCCTGTCGGCGGTGCTCTTTCTGTTCAACTTGAACGTGGTCCTCAAGCAACTCGTGGCCATGCTGCCGGACGAAACCCTCCGGCACGAGACCATCCTGTTCACCGCGCTCAACCGCGGGCTGCTCGGCTTCCTCCTGCTGCTCGCGGTGGCCTACGCGGTTTTGCTCCACGTATCGCAAATGCCGCTGGAATTCGGCATTCTGGTCGTCTGGCTCAACCGTCTTGGCCTTTGGCTGTTGACCTTTTTCGCCTTGTTGCCGCTGGCCATGACCATGGCGCTGATCTGGAAAACCAAGGAAACCATCCTCGACAGCGTTTTTACCGCAAAGTGAAGGGAAACAATATCGAACGTTCAACATTCAACACCCAATGGACGCGAAATGGATTCGCCTTGGAGGTTCGGCGTTGGAAGTTGAAGGTTGAATGTTAAAGTGCTTTTGAAATGAAAACATCCGCCTTGTCCGCACTCGGCCGCCGCACGGGGCCGCCGCCGATCTCCTGGCTCATGCAAACCGCGTTGTCGCGGCCCGGATTGATTTCGCTCGCCGCCGGTTTCACCGACAACGCCACCCTGCCGGTGGACCTTTCCCGCAAATTGCTCAACCGGGTCTTGCGCTCGCCCAAATCCGGCCAGCCCGCACTCCAATACGGCATCACTGCCGGCGAAACTAACCTGCGCCGGCTCACCGCACGCCACGTGCAGAAACTGGATTTGGGAGGGACGCCGTGTCGGCGTCCCAAAAGTCAGGGACAGCGGCACGCCGTCCCTCCCGAAATTCACTCCTGGGAACACGTGCTGATCACCGGCGGTTCGCAGCAACTGCTGTACATGACCCTGGAGGCGCTTTGTGACGAAGGCGACATCGTTCTCGTCGAAGACCCCACGTATTTTGTGTTTCTGAGCATTCTCCAAAGTCGCGGCATCCGCGCGCGCGGCGTCCAGCTCGAACGCGACGGCCTTGACCTCGCGCACCTTGAAACCGTTTTGCAACGTCTGAAAAAATCCGGCGAACTCCGCTGCCTCAAGGCGCTTTATCTCATCAGCTACTTTCAAAATCCGACCGGCGCTACCACCAGCTTCGGGAAAAAGCGCGGTATTTTGAAGCTGCTGAAAAAATTCGAGCGCGCGGCGGGTCATCCGATTTACCTGCTCGAAGACGCCGCCTATCGCGAATTGCGATTCAGCGGACCCGACATCCAGTCCACGCTCATGGTGTCCGGCGCAGCGGACCGCGTGATTTACACCGGCACTTACAGTAAACCCTACGCGCCCGGCGCACGCGTCGGCTTCGGCCTGCTGCCTGAACCGCTCTTTACCAGCGTCCAGCGCATCAAAGGCAACCACGATTTCGGCACGGCAAACCTGTTACAACAGCTCATTGCCGACGCGCTGCAAACCGGCCTTTACGACCGGCATGTGGCCAAAATTGAAAAGCGTTACGGCCACAAGGCGCGCGTGATGAAACGAGCACTCGCGGAACATTTTCCGCCGAACGTGGAAATCTGGGAATCCGGCGGCGGGCTCTATTTCTGGGCGCGCCTGCCAAAGCATGTCGCCACCGGTGTAAAATCAAAAATCTTCCAGACCGCGCTGAAAAATGACGTGCTCTACGTTCCCGGCGAACTTTGCTACGCCGACGACCCGGCGCGCAAGAAACCGGACCACGAAATGCGCCTCAGCTTCGGCAGCGCCAGCGAGGAAAACATCCGGGAAGGCATCCAGCGACTGGGCAAGGTGTTGAAGAAAATCCTTGGGACAAAGAGCGTGGGTTAATCGTCGGTCAATCCCTTGGTGACCGCCATCACATCGTCAAACGTTTTGCAGTCAACCAGTGTACGTCCTTGTGCTGTTATGAACTTGCGCGCCTGAATGAGATTGTTGGCATCGAAAGCATGACTCCAGCGAAGCAAACGCCAAAGATCGGCAAATGATTCGTGTTTGGAGAGAACCCTGCTGAGCCGGCGTAAAATGAAACGTCTGATCACCCGCCTATGTCGAATCCAGATTGAAGGTGTCAGTGCAAAAACGACGTCAGCCGCCTTGAAACTTGGGGCGAGCCACTGGTAATAAACGCCTTCAATCACCCAACCGTCCTGGGCAACCAGGCTGGCGAGCTGTTGGTCACGCTTTTCGGAATTGGCACGGATGCCGTAGCGCGAAGTCGCCTGATCCCAAAAGAGGCCATCGAGATTGTAAGCCGGAATGCCAAAGTGGTTCGCAAGTTTTGCGGCAAGGTATGACTTGCCACTGCCGGGACCACCAAGAACATGAATGCGAGGTTTCAACCTTGCCCGGGTTTGCGCATGGCACAATTTATCCCGGCGGCCATTTCATATAGCGGCCACCGAGGATGTGAACATGCAAATGCGGCACGGTCTCGCCTCCGTCCGCGCCGTTGTTGATCACCAGCCGGTATCCGCTTTTGTCCAAACCCAGTTTCCCGGCCACTTCCGCAGCCTTGAGCAACAAGTGGCCAAGCAACGGCTGGTCTTTGGCGGTCGCCTCGGCCACGCGCGGAATCGCCTGCTTCGGAACCATCAAGACATGCGTCGGCGCCTGCGGATGGATGTCGCGGAACGCCAGCACCAATTCATCCTCGTAAACAATTTGGGCCGGAATCTCGCGAGCGATGATTTTTTCGAAAAGCGTCTTGCTCATGATTTGATTCTATCCGCGAATGACGCGAATTTTCACGAATAAATTTCCCCCTGCCAGGACGCTCACTCCGCCGATTTTCCATTCGCGGCAATTCGTGAAATTCGCGGATGAAACCTTATTCCACCACCAGCGCGCAATCGGTGGATTCCGGTTCGGCGGTAAGGCATTGGCGCAAATAATCGACGATATGGTCGCGCAATCTTTCGCAACGCCCACTCCAACGACGCGCGCCGGCCAGCTGCTTGACGCAGCCGCGCAGGCCGCGAAACCGCAGCACCCGCGGGGAATGGCGGAGCTGGGTGCGGAGTTCGTTCCGCAAGCGCGGGAAGAAAAAGAGTTCGAAGCTGCCGCCGGATTCCTTGGCCATCAGCCCCAGATCGGTTTCAATGGTTTCCCGGGAGTGCGATTCGACCGCGCCAGCGCGGATGGTGAAGCCGAGCTTGCGCAGGACCCTTTCCAGGGCACCGGCAAATTCACCCACCGTGACGCTTTCGCGGCACAGCTCAGCCTTGAAATAGTGAAAGACGGACGCGGCGGCATGGCGCAACACCTCGGGGTCCAGCAGACCGTCGCCGCCGCCGACCAGTTCAACGGAAATCATCTCGGCCGAGCAGGGCACGCTTTCACCATTGGTGAGTTGAAACAGCAGGCAATCGGATAACAGGGCGATCATTTGGCAGCCTCCAGTTTTTTCACTTCCTGAACGAAATCGGTGGCTTCCTGAAACCGGCGATAGACGCTGGCAAACCGCACATAGGCGACTTCATCAATGCTCCGCAGTCCGTCCATGACTGATTTGCCGATGAATTCGGCCGGCACCTCATTTTCAAATTTGTCGGTCACGGCGGCCACGATGTGGTCGGTCATGTCTTCCATGGTTTGCGGGCTGACCGGACGCTTTTGGCAGGCCTTCTTGATGCCGGACAGGAGTTTCTCGCGGGAAAACTCCTCATGCCGCCCGTCGCGCTTAAGCACCATCAATCCTTCGCGTTCAACTTCTTCGTAGGTCGTGAAACGGTGACGGCACTGGGTACATTCGCGGCGGCGGCGAATCGTGGCTCCTTCGCGCGAGGCGCGCGAGTCAATGACCTTATCTTCCTGACAGCCGCACTTGGGACAACGCATAAAGCCACTGCTAATTGTGGCTGCCTCCTTGTACCACACAAAGTTTTGTGGTGTCAAGCAAGGTTGGAAGGTGTGTGGTAAAAGTTATTCACCGGAAACCACGCTTGCACTCAGGAGAATTTTGACTATACTCGGCGGCTCTTGTTCTACAAAAACAGCGATACGTCGGTTTAAACGATAGATTTTATGGCAACAGCGAACGATCTCCGCCGCGGCATGGCGATCAGTTACAACGGCGACATTTGCGTGGTGCTGGACATGCAACACCGCACACCAGGCAACCTGCGCGCGTTCGTGCAGGCGACGCTCCGCAGCATCCGCACCGGCAAATCGTCCGACGTGCGGTTCAGCTCCACCGAGCGCATCGAGCCGGTGCCGATGATCACCAAAAAAATGGAATACAGCTACAAGGACGGGGACGACTACGTTTTCACCGATCCGGAATCCTATGAAACGGTCACCCTCGCGGCGGAACTGGTCGGGGACACGAAAAATTATCTCGTGGAAAACGCCCAGGTGACGGTGACGTTCGTCGAGGAAAAGGCCGTGTCCATTGAGTTGCCGTCGAGCGTGGTATTGAAGGTGTCCGACGCACCGGAAGGCATCCGGGGTGACTCGTCGAACAATGTGCAAAAGCCGGTGACCCTCGAGACCGGCATCACGGTGCAGGTGCCCTTGTTCATCAAGACCGGCGAACAGATCAAGGTGGACACGCGCACCGGTAAATACATGGAACGCGCCTGACGGAATCGGATGGGTGAATGGCTGGATTATTGGATTAATGCGGTGATTCCCTGGCCATCGAGCAACTCGTCCATCCACTAATCCATCCGTCCATTTCCCCGTTCTCCGACGCGGGCTTTCATTTTCTGCGGGAATTGCTTTTCAAGGCGGACAACTTGGGTTATCTCTGGTCGGACACGTATGTCGGGGCAACCCAAAGGAGAAAAGGTGT
>JBEKKN010000014.1:0-43555 GCA_050010675.1 Verrucomicrobiota bacterium
AAAAAGTTTTCACAATTGTCCTGAACGCGGCCGCCCGTTCGTCGTCTGATTGAAGGGTTAACAAACAATTCAACCAAAAAGGAAGAACATGAGCACAGCAAAGAAAAAGATGGCGTCGGGCATCGTCTGGTTTGAGATCCCGGCGGACAATGTGGTTCGCGCCAGGGCGTTTTACAGCAAGTTGTTCGGCTGGAAGATCAATCCGATCCCCACCATGCCGGATTACCAGCACGTTGATACCGGTGGCCCGGACGCCTCACCCGATGGCGGACTGATGACGCGCCGGCATCCGGGACAAGCCATCACCAGCTATGTCAGCGTGGCGTCGGTGGCCAAATCAGCCGCCACGGTGGAAAAGCTGGGCGGCAAAGTCTGCGTCCCCAAATCGGCCGTGCCGCAGATGGGTTACTTCGCCATCTGCCAGGACACGGAAGGCAACACGTTCGCCCTGTGGGAAAGGAACGAAAAGTCCAAATAATTGTCCGGATTGCTTTTTCTCATTCGTCGTATTATTGAATGACCGAAAATCATCAACCAATAACGAAAAGAACATTATGAGCACAGAAAACCAAAAAGGATACATGCTGATATTCCGCGGCAACGACTGGCAAAAAGGCCTGTCACCGGAGGAAATGCAACAGGTTTCAGACCGCTGGATGGCCTGGTTCAAGGGGCTGATGGAGCAGGGCAAGGTCACGGCGGGAAACCCGTTGGAACGCGAGGGCAAAATTGTCTCCGGCAAAAATGGACGGGTCGTGGCGGACGGGCCGTTTGCCGAATCCAAGGAAGCGATCGGCGGTTACTTCCTGCTGAAGGTTGCCACGATGGACGAGGCCGTGGCCATCGCCCAGCAATGCCCGGGCCTGCCCCATGGCGCCAAGGTCGAAGTCCGGCCCATCATGGGTCAATGTCCGATCTCGGGCCAGGCCGTGCCCGAAATGCAACTCGCGGAAGCGACCGCTTGATGGCCGGCGGGAGGTGCCGGCTGAAATGGCCGGTCGAGCGGCGCGGCCGCGCCGCTCGGCCTCCAAGACCAATCGATCGGAATTAAAATTAAGAACATGATGAAAACCCATCCCGTTATTGAACCGTACCTGTTCTTCGAAGGTCGCTGCGAGGAAGCGATTGAATTCTACTGTCGCGCGCTCGGCGCGGAAGTGAACATGTTGATGCGTTTCAAGGACAGTCCCGAACCCCCGCAACCTGGCTTCGTCCCACCCGGCTGCGAGAACAAGGTGATGCATACCAGCTTGCTCATCGGCCAAAATATGGTGATGGCGTCCGACGGACGTTGCACGGGAAAGCCGAATTTTGCGGGTTTCTCGTTATCACTCAGGGTGTCCACCGAAGCCGAGGCGGAGCGGCTGTTCACGGCCTTGGCCGACGGGGGAAGCGTGCAGATGCCGCTGGCCAAGACGTTCTATTCACCGCGCTTCGGCATGGTCGCCGACCGTTTCGGCGTGTTATGGATGATCATCGTGGCTCACGCCGGATAGCTTCCGGAAGCGAAAACATGCCCAAAATCACTCCATTCCTGTGGTTCGACGGTCGGGCGGAAGAGGCTGCGAAGTTCTACACCTCCATCTTCAAGCCTTCGAAGATTGAAAGCGTCAGTCCCATGTCCGCGACCTTTCAACTCGAGGGACAGAAATTCATGGCCTTAAACGGCGGTCCGCATTTCAAATTCAACGAAGCCATATCGTTCTTCGTCAGTTGCCGCACGCAGAAGGAGATTGATTATTTTTGGACAAAACTCTCCGCCGGCGGAAAACCGGGCCGGTGCGGCTGGCTCAAAGACAAATTTGGGGTATCCTGGCAGATTGTTCCTCCGGTTTTGGGGGAACTGCTGAATGACGAGGACGATGAAAAATCGCAACGCGTGATGCAGGCGATGCTCAAGATGAACAAGCTCGACATCGCAGGCTTGAAACAGGCCCATGGGTCACCCGGCGGAACCTCCGGCAGGAGCCGGCGCCGGTGATGGACCACTGACCAATTACCAGCACAAACAACCTCCCATGCAAACCACATCTGAACCAACCGCAAAATCGTCAACCCGTTATCTGCCCACGATTGCCCGCATCCTGATGGGCCTGATGTTTTTCGTGTTCGGCCTCAACGGATTTCTTCATTTTATTCCACAGCCCAAAACCCCCATGCCGGACGGCGTCATGGCGCTCATGGGCGGATTTATGAAGAGCGGCTACATGATGCCGCTGATTTTCGGGACCCAGACCCTTGTGGGCGCGCTGCTCCTGGTAAACCGTTTCGTGCCGCTCGCGCTGGCGTTGATTGCCCCGGTCATCGTGAACATCATCGCCTTCCATCTTTTCCTGATGCCCTCCACCATCGCTCCGGGTATTGTGGTTCTGGTTTTGGAGATTTACCTGGCCTGGTCGTATCGGAAGGTGTTTCTGCCGATGCTCGTCATGCGGGCAAAACCTGGAGCCGAAAGTTAATCACCAGCCCAATTTGAACCAAAGGGAAAACCTATGAGCAAAATACGAGTCCTGGTCGGCACGAAGAAAGGCGCGTTCATCCTGACTGCCGATGGCCAGCGCAAGCATTGGCAGGTCAGCGGCCCGCATTTTGCGGGTTGGGAAATTTATCACGTCAAAGGCTCGCCGGTTGAGCCGGACCGGATCTACGCGTCGCAAACGAGCGGCTGGTTTGGCCAGATCATCCAGCGTTCCGATGACGGCGGTAAAACCTGGAACACGCCCGGCAGCAGCCCGGAGGAATTGAAAAGCCCGGAGGGTTTTCCGAAAGGCGAGAGCAACAAGTTCGCGTATGCCGGCAAGGTTGGCACGCACAAGTGGTATGACGGCACGCAGCATCCGTGGGAATTCAAGCGCGTCTGGCATGTCGAACCCTCGTTGACCGACCCGGACACGGCCTATGCCGGGGTGGAAGACGCGGCCATCTTCAAAACGACGGACGGCGGCAAGACGTGGAAGGAACTGGCCGGATTGCGCCAGGCCAAGGGCCATCTCTGGCAGCCGGGCGCGGGCGGCATGGCGGTCCATACCATCCTTCTCGACCCAAAGAACCCGAAGCGGATTTACATCGCCATTTCGGCGGGAGGTTGCTTTCGCAGCGATGACGCCGGGAAAACCTGGAAACCGATCACGCGCGGCTTGAAGTCCCCCCATGAATTGCCCGACCCGGACGCGGAAGTCGGCCACTGCGTTCATCGCATCGCCCTGCACCCGTCGCGCCCGGACGTGCTGTTCATGCAAAAGCATTGGGATGTGATGCGGACCGACAACGCCGGCGAACAATGGCATGAGGTCAGCGGCAACCTGCCGTCCGATTTCGGCTTCCCGATTGACGTGCATGCCCATGAACCGGAAACCATTTTTGTCGTGCCCATAAAAAGTGATTCCGAACACTACCCGCCGGACGGGAAGCTGCGCGTGTACCGCAGCCGGACCGGTGGCAACGAATGGGAGCCGCTCACGAAGGGTCTGCCGCAAAAGGACTGTTACGTCAACGTGCTGCGCGACGCGATGGCCGTGGATTCGCTCGAACCGTGCGGTGTGTATTTCGGCACGACCGGCGGACAGGTTTATGGTTCGGCCAACGGCGGCAATTCGTGGAATCCCATCGTGCGCGACCTGCCGGCGGTATTGTCGGTTGAAGTCCAGGTGCTGCCATGATCCGGGTGGTGTTGCCCCATCACCTGCGCACTCTGGCGCGCGTGGACGGCGAGGTGCAGCTGGAAGTGGAAAGTCCGGTGACGTTGCGTGCCGTGCTCGACGCGCTCGAGGCGCGTTATCCCGCGTTGCGCGGCACGATCCGGGACCACGGCACGCTGACGCGGCGGCCGTTCGTGAGGTTTTTTGCCTGCAAGGAAGACCTGTCCCTGGAACCGCCGGAGACCCCGTTGCCCGACGCCGTGGCCAGTGGGGAGGAGCCGTTCCTGATTGTCGGCGCGATGGCGGGAGGTTGAATGGAAGCCGGGCTTGAGGCTGCCGTTGAAAATCCCCCGGGAGTTTCCCAGGTGGTGGAACATCTGTTTCGTCACGAGGCGGGAAAAATGGTCGCCATCCTGACGGGAATATTTGGCATTGAACATCTCACCCTGGCCGAGGACGTGGTCCAGGAAACGCTGGCCCGGGCGTTGCAGACGTGGCCATTTTATGGCGTGCCGAAAAATCCCGCGGCCTGGATCATGCGGGCGTCCCGGAATCTCGCGGTCGATGTCGTCCGCCGCCAAAAGGTTTTCCGCGACAAGGAGGCGGAACTCATCCGCCTGATGGAGCGGGAAGGGCCCACGCCGGATGCGGCGATTTTTCCCGAACCGGAAATCACGGACGACACGCTGCGGATGATGTTCGTCTGCTGTCATCCGAGCATCCCGGCGGAGACGCAGGTGGCGCTGGCGCTGAAGACGCTTTGCGGATTCAGCGTGACGGAAATTGCCCGGGCCTTTCTGACGACCGACGCGGCGATTGCCAAGCGGTTGACCCGGGCCAAACAGAAAATCCGGGAGGCGCGGATTCCGTTCGAGATTCCCGTTGGCGAGGAACTGGGACCACGGCTGGACGGCGTGTTGCCGTCGCTTTACCTGCTGTTCAACGAAGGTTACAAGGCGTCGATCGGTGAAAAACTGGTCCGCGAGGAACTTTGTCATGAGGCAATCCGGCTGACGAGCCTGCTGGCGGAGCATCCGGCCGGCGACCAGCCCCGGACCCATGCCTTGCTGGCGTTGATGCTGTTGAACTGCGCCCGCATCCCGGCGCGCATGGATGGAGAGGGCAACCTGCTGCTGCTTCAGGAACAGGATCGTTCGACCTGGCGTCAGCCGATGATTGCGCGGGGCCTGTTTCACCTGACGCAATCGGCAGCGGGCAACGAGCTCACCCCGTTTCATCTTCAAGCCGGCATCGCCGCCTGCCATTGCGCGGCAAAGGACTACGCGTCCACGGACTGGCCCCGGATTCTGTCACTCTATGATCACCTGATTGAATTCGATGATTCGCCCGTCGTCGCGTTGAACCGGGCGGTGGCGCTGGCCGAAGTCCGCGGGCCGCAGGCGGGGATTGAAGCCGTCAACACGATTCAGAACCTGCAATCCCTGGAGTCGTATTATCTGCTCCATGCCGTGCTCGGCGAATTCGAGTCGCGACTGAACCATGCGCGGGCGGCGGCCGGACATTTCCGCAAATCGCTGCAACTGGCGGAAATCAAATCCGAGCAGGCGTTCCTGGCGAAACGGCTCCAGGCCTGCGAAGAGCAGAGTCGTGCCTGAACTCCGGCGATTAAGTTTGGCGATTTATTCACTGGCATCGCCCGGGGCCAAATGGTATCGGGAGTGCGATTGCAATGAAAAGCCCATGGCATTCGACCCGCAAGGTCACACGCCTGGAGGCGCTTCGACGATACGAGTTGCAGGATCCATCGCCGGATCACCCTTCAGACGGCCTGACTGCGCAAAAGGTCTCTGTTTGCGCAACGTCCGTTTTTCTCCCGCTGGCGGAGGTGTCCGGCTTCGTCCACCAACGTCCTGCTCAAAGCTCTGAAAGCTGAAGCCGTGAAAAAAAAGTCCAAACCCGCGCCAAAGACCGCGAATCAACCCGGGCAAGCGCGGCCGCCGGCACTCGCGGAAACTCCCGACCTGGAAACGGGCGGCGCGGTGCCGGAGACCACCCCGCGCGAGCAGCCGGAGGAAACTTTTGCGGCGCAGCAGAGGTTGTTGGACGGTTTGATCGAGGCTGTTCCCGACCTGATTTACTTCAAGGATCGGGAAAGCCGCTTCGTCCGGATCAATGGGGCTTGCGTCCGGAAAGCGGGGTTGACCGATGTCCACGCGATGCTGGGAAAGACGGATTTCGATTTTTTTGGGGAACGGCATGCGCGCCAGGCCTACGAAGATGAACAACGAATCATTTCCACGGGCCAGCCAATGATCAACCAGGAAGAGCGGGAAGACTGGCCGGATGGGCGGGTCACCTGGGCCACCAGCACCAAGCTGCCGTTATTTGACAGCCACGGGAAGATCATCGGCATCATGGGCATTTCGCGCGACATCACCGAGCGCAAACAGACCGAGGAGGCGCTCGCCCGCGAGCGCAATCTATTGCGCGCGATGTTCGACATCCTCCCCGACTACATTTATCTCAAGGATGAGCAGAGCCGGTTTATTGTGTGCAACAACCGGCGCGCCGACAACGACGCGATTCAAACCACCGAGGAACTGATCGGCAAGACCGACGCCGACTTCTTCCCACCCGAGCGGGCGGCGCAGTTTCGCGCGGACGAACTGATGGTGCTCGGTGGCACACCACTGATCGACAAAGAGGAGACGATTATCCGCCCCAGCGGGAGAAAAGAGGTGATCCTGACCACCAAACTGCCATTCCGGGACAGCACCGGAAAAATTGTCGGTGTGCTGGGCTACGGACGCGATATCACGGAGCGCAAGAAGACGGAGGAAAAGCTGCAACTCTTCCGCGCGCTGATTGAGCGCTCGAATGACAGCATCCTGGTGGTGGATCCGGCAACGGGACGCTTCCTGGACGTGAACGAGAGTGCTTGCCTGACCCTGGGATACAGCCGCGACGAGCTGCTGGCGTTGACGGTATTTGACATAACGATGGGGGTGGATCGCGCCTTGTTCGACAGCACCCGCGCGCGGATGAAAAAAGCGGGCTACGCCGTGCTCGAGGTTTTGCACCGGCGCAAGGATGGCACGACGTTTCCGGTGGAGGTGAGCCTGTCGCCCGTCACGCTGGAACGGGAGTACCTGGTGGCGATTGTGCGCGACATTACCGAACGTAAACGCGCCGAGGAATCCCATGCGCGGCTGGCCAACGCCGTTGAGCACGCTGCCGAAACCATCGTCATCACCGACACTCACGGGACCATCCTTTATTGCAATCCGGCATTCGCGAAGACGTCCGGTTACACCTGTGCCGAGGCCCTTGGCCAGAACACCCGCCTCCTCAAGAGCGGCAAGCACGATGCCGGATTTTACCGCCGGATGTGGGACGTGCTCGAGCACGGGGAAATCTGGAGCGGCCGTTTCATCAACCGGCGCAAGGATGGTACGCTTTACGAGGAGGAAGCCACCATCTCGCCGATGCGGGATGATGCGGGTAACATTGTCAACTACGTGGCCGTCAAGCGCGATGTGACACGCGAGATCCAACTCGAGACCCAACTCCGCCAGTCGCAAAAAATGGATGCCATCGGCCAGCTGGCCGGCGGAATTGCGCACGATTTTAACAATATCCTGGGCGCGATGATGATTCAGGCCGAGATGGCCGCGATGGTCGACAACACGCCCTCCGAGGTCCGGGAAGCCTTGCACGAAATCCGCGCCGCCACCGAAAAAGCCGCCAATCTCACGCGGCAGTTGTTGCTGTTCAGCCGCCGCCAGGTGATGCAGCCGTGCGACCTGGATTTAAACGAAATTGTCACCAGCCTGGTCAAGATGCTCCAGCGCATCATCGGCGAGGACGTGCGGCTGCAACTGGAACTTCACCCGGCGCCGCTCATTCTTCACGCTGACGCTGGCATGCTCGATCAAGTATTGATGAATCTGGTCGTGAATGCCCGTGACGCCATGTCCAATGGCGGACGGTTGGTCATCGAAACGTCGGAAAAAACCGTGGACGAGGATCTTGCGCGTCTGAATCCGGATGCCGTGCCGGGACGCTACGTCTGTCTCAGCATCAACGATACGGGCTGCGGCATTCCGCCGGAGATCCTGCCCCGGATCTTCGAGCCGTTTTTTACCACCAAAGAACCAGGGAAAGGCACGGGTTTGGGGTTGGCGACGGTTTATGGCATCGTCAAACAACATAAGGGCTGGCTCAAGGTTTACAGCGAGCCGGGCCGGGGGACGAATTTCCAGATTTTTCTCCCCGCCAGCGCGGCCACGTCCGCAGATCCGGCCCAGCCCGCGGCGCGACCGAAACCCCGCGGGGGCACGGAAACCATCCTTTTGGTCGAGGACGAACCGGCGGTCCGCTCGCTGACGCGAACGATTCTCGAACGGCGCGGCTACGAGGTGCTGGAAGCGGCCAATGGCGTCGAAGGCTTCAGCGTCTGGCAGGAACATCGGGGGGCGGTATCGCTGTTGCTGACGGATCTGGTGATGCCGGCCGGCGTGAGTGGTCAAAAACTGGCGCGGCAGATTCAGGCGGAAAAGCCCGACCTCAAGGTCATTTTCACCAGTGGCTACAGCCCGGAGATTGCCGGCCGGGAACTCGAATTGCGCAGCGGTGAGAACTTTCTTCAAAAGCCGTGCAGCCCCGATCAGCTGCTGGAAACCGTCCGCCGGTGTTTGGACGGATAAAGAATCCCAGAAAACCTTGACGCCTGGAGTTGAGGATATGATTCCGCGCTCCATTTGGTCGCCCGAATCAGCGACCGCGCGGCTTCCTTGAAAGCCCGCGAGAACGTTTCAGCCCGTTGGATCCGGGGTTTAAGGAAAGTGGTTGCTTTGCTTGAGATTGTATGGGACCTCCGTTAGTCTCTTTGGCATCGGAGTAAGTTCGGGTTCCGAGGATGAAAGAAAGGAAATTATGAAACGCAAAGCATCGGCAGTCTGGCGCGGGGGGTTGAAGGATGGCCGGGGCAACCTCTCCACCGAAAGCGGTGTGCTCCGGGAGGCGCAATACTCGTTCAGTACGCGCTTCGAAAACGGCCTCGGTACGAATCCCGAGGAACTCATCGCCGCGGCGCACGCGGGTTGCTTTGCGATGGCATTTTCGGCGGAACTGGGCAAGGCCGGCATTGCCCCCGAATCCATCTCCGCCACCGCCACGGTCACCCTGGACAAGAACGACGCGGGTTGGACGGTCACGGCCTCGCATCTGGACGTGGTCGCAAAAATTCCCGGCGCCGACCGGGCCCAGGTCCTCGGCATTGCGAACGTGGCCAAGCTCGGTTGCCCCATTTCGCGTCTGCTCAAGGCGAATGTGACGATGGACGCCCGGCTGGAGGGGTGATCCAAACTGTCACGGCGGCGGGCGACGTTGCGGGTTGGCGGTTTCCCGGCAGGCTCTCACCGGCGGCTAAGCATATGGATGGCGACATTGGCAGACGGGCGTTGATCCGAACCCACTTTCGGTCTGGCATCCTGATTGTGTTGATGCTGGTCTCGGCTGTGGCTTTTTTCGTTGCCGGGATTTTTCTCCCGTTTACCTCGGTGACGAAGCTCTGGTTGTTTCAGGATCAAATCTCGGTGTATCATGGTTTGATCATCTTGTGGCAGGCCGGCGAGCTGTTTCTGTTCCTCATCCTGTTCGTGTTCACGGTTTGCTTTCCGCTCGTAAAACTCACGGCCATGCTCGTTTTGTGGCTTTATCCGCGGGTGGGCGTCGATCACGCGCGAACGCTGTTCCACTTTGTGTCTAATCTGGGCAAGTGGTCGATGCTCGACGTTTTTGTGGTGGCCATCCTGGTGCTGACGATCAAGTCCAGCGGGGTTGCCCACATCCGGGTGAGCGAAGGCTTCTTCCTGTTTTTTGTCTCCGTCATGCTCACCCAATTCGCTTCGCTCTGGACCGGCAAGGTCGTCTCCCATCTGGCGGCGTGATCGCTTCCGCCCTGGCCGACGGCAATTTGATTTCCTCCAGGCGTTCCTTGGTTCAAAATGGATCCGATGAAGATTTTGTGCCTCGGTACCACGCCCGCCGTGCAACGGGTGATGGTGTTCCGCAAACTGGCCCTGGATGCCGTCAACCGGGCGGCCACCACGCTCGACGGGGCGGCAGGCAAATCCATCAACGTGGCCAAGGTGTTGAAGACCCTCGGCGAACAACCGGTGGCGACCGGTTTCCTGGGCGGTGATCGGGGCGAATTTTTGCGGGTGGCCCTGATGGACAAAGGCATCGAATCCGATTTCGTGACGGTCTCAACCGGGACCCGGCAGTGCCTCACGATGATTGACGAATCGGCCGGCACGCACACGGAACTGGTGGAGGAGAGCCACCCGGTCAAACCGGCAGACTTCGACAAACTCATGGCGGTGGTCCGCCGGCGGGCATCGGAATGCCGGGCGCTGGTGATGTCGGGAACCACCGTGACGGGCGGTCCCGCAAACTTGTATTTCGATTGCGCGAAACTGGCGGAAAAGGCCGGGGCGCTTTCCGTGGTGGACGCGCACGGGACCGCCTTGATGGCGGCGTTGAAAGCGCGGCCGGGACTGGTCAAGCCGAACCGGGCCGAACTGGCGGCGACCGTGGGCCGTGAATTCAAGGACGACGTCGAGGTGATGAACGCCATGCGCGACGTGTGCGAACGCGGCGCGCAGCGGATGGTGGTGACGGCGGGAAAGGAGCCGGCCCTGGCCTTTGACGGGAAAACGTTCTGGCGCATCATCCAGCCGCAAATCGAGGTGATGAATCCGATCGGGTCGGGTGACGCCTGCACCGCCGGGTTGGTACTGCGCCTGTTGCGCGGCGACGATTTGGGAGAGGCGTGTCGCTGGGGCTGCGCCGCCGGCGCGGCCAACGCGCTCACGCTGATGACCGGCGAGGTGGAAGTGGAAGACGTAAGAAGACTGGCACGGGAAATCGAAGTGCGGAATGTTTGAGGGTCTTGCCGTCAAAGGGAGGTTCGACAAATCCGGGTTGACGGGTATGTTGTAAGTTGTGATGAACCCTGGCGGAAGAAGTCCTCGTCTCTGGAATTTGTTTATTCCCTGCCTGTTGCTGGCCGCCGTGGGTGGGCACGCCCAGGTGACGATCCAGATTGGGCAAAATTTCACCGGCAGTTCTTTTTTGACGAATTCGCAGGCGTTGCCGCCAGACCCCAATGGGGTGATCGGGCCTACCCGTTTCATGGAGTTCGTCAATGGCACGGTGGCCGTGTACAACCGGACGAACGGCGTAAGCGTCCAGAGGAAGACCGATGTGAAATTCTGGTCCGACGCGGGGCTGATTATTTCGCCCGACTCCGGCGTGACCGATCCGCGGGTGATTTACGATCCCAATTCGCAGCGGTGGTTTGCGACGCAGGTGGACTTCGACGCCAGTTTGGCCGCCAGCGGAGGGGATCCGACGTCGGAGGCCAATGATTTTTTGCTGGCGGTTTCCACCACCAGCAGCCCGACCGGGCCGTGGAAGGGATTCCTGTTTCAGGCCGACCCGGACAACGGTTATTTCGCCGATTTCCCCACCTTGGGGGTGGACAGCAACGCGGTTTATATCTCCGGCGATTTTTACAGTTCCAGCGTTTCGATGGGGCCGGGCCTGGTTTCCATTTCCAAGGCGGATTTGGTTTCCGCCACGCCGACCATTGCGAACATGACCTGGTATGGGGTGATGGCCGTTTCGAACCGCGGCCAGGTGATGCAGCCAGCGACTTGTTTTGACGGCAGCGAAAGCGGGAACATCCTGGCGATGGGCGACATCGGCACCACCAGCGACTTTTACTCCAACATCGTCTCCTCGGTGGTCCAGAACGCCGGCGCAACGAATCCGGTGCTTTCCGCGCCTGTGCGCCTGACGGTGGCTCCGTATCAAGTGCCGGACAATGCCATTTTCGGCGCGCCGCAATTCACGGTGCCGCAACCCGACGGCACCACGACGCTTCAAGCCAACGATCCGCGGTTGAGCGCCAAGGTGTTTGCGGTCGGCGGGGTGCTTTACGCCGCCCACAACACGGAACTCAACGGGCGCATGGCTATCCAGTGGTATCGCATCCGCGCCGCCGACCACGTGCTGTTGGAACAGGGCACCATCGCCGATCCGAACCTCGATTTGTTCATGCCGTCCATTGCCGCCAACCCATACGGCACGGTGCTCATCGCCTGCAACGCCTCCAGTTTTACCACCTACGTCAGTTGCTATGTTTACGCCGGCCAGACCGTCAACGGCCAGACGACTTTCGGCAACGGTATCCTGCTGCAATCGGGCGTGGCGAGTTATCACGACTTGAATGAAATTGAGGGCCAGTTGCTGGGCTCGCCGACGACCAGCCGGTGGGGTGATTACAGCACCCTGTCCGTGGACGCCGCCGACCCGACGCAATTCTGGAGCATCCAGATGTATCCGTCCGGGGTGGATTCCAGTTCCGGCCTGGACGAGGGCATCTGGTCCACGCAAATCACCCAGTTGCTGACCAGCCTGCCATCACCGCAACTGGCCATTAAGGAGGCAGGCACGAATGCCATGGTTTCCTGGTCAACCGCCGCCACTGGTTATCAGCTTTGGTCCGCCACCAATCTGGTTTCACCCGTTGTTTGGCTGAATGTGACGAACGCATCTTCCACCAACGGCAACACGATTTCCGTGCTGGTGCCGGTTTCCAGCGGCCAGCGATTCTTCCGTTTGCAACGGTAGCCGGGTAGTACGGGCGTCGCCTCCGGCAATTATGCTTCCTTTAATTTCTCGCGCCACAGTCCTGCTTTACACGCCGGATTGGCCCTGTATCTTGCCCTCAAACCATTCCACCATTATGAAAAAGATCCTGCCATTGCTCTGTCTGGTTTGTGCCAGCGCCTACGGCCAGAAATTTCCCGATCTCGCCCTGACCCCGCCGATGGGCTGGAACACCTGGAACAAATTTGGCGCCAACGTCAGTGAGGAACTGATCCGCCAAACCGCCGACGCCATGGTGTCCACGGGCATGAAGGACGCGGGATACCAGTACATCAACCTTGACGACACCTGGCAGGGCGACCGCGACCGCCAGGGGTTCATCCAGCCCGATCCCAAGCGGTTTCCTTCGGGCATGAAGGCACTGGCCGATTACGTCCATTCCAAGGGACTGAAGCTCGGGATTTATTCGGATGCCGGCCCCAAGACGTGCGCCGGGAGGGCCGGGAGCCGGGGACACGAATATCAGGACGCCCAGATGTACGCCCAATGGGGCATCGATTATCTGAAATACGACTGGTGCGGCTGTGAAGATTTGAATGCCAAAGGCGCCTACACCACCATGCGGGACGCGTTGTACGCTGCGGGCCGGCCGATGGTTTTTAGCATCTGCGAATGGGGCAACAGCAAGCCGTGGGAATGGGGTGGCGAAGTTGGCAACCTGTGGCGCACGACGGGTGACATCTACGGCTGTTTCGATTGCAAGCAGGATCACGGAACCTGGTATCAATGGGGAGTCCTGCAAATTCTGGACCAGCAGGAAGGGTTGCGAAAGTACGCCGGTCCCGGCCACTGGAACGATCCGGACATGCTGGAAGTTGGCAACGGCATGGCGGTCAATGAAGACCGCGCGCATTTTTCGATGTGGTGCATGCTCGCGGCGCCGCTGATTGCCGGGAACGATTTGGGCAACATGTCCCGGGAAACATCGGAAATCCTGTTGAACAAAGACGTTATCGCCGTGGACCAGGACAAACTGGGCATCGAAGCGTTCCGGTATTCCACGGACGGCTTCCGGGAAGTCTGGTTCAAACCGCTCGCGGACGGAGACTGGGCCATGTGCGTGCTCAATCGCAGCACCCGGCCCCAGAAAATCTTTTTCGATTGGAAGACGGAAAAGGTCAGCGATGAGCTTACCAAGCGGGAAACCGCGTTTGACACAACGGTGTACCGCGTCCGCGACCTTTGGACGAAGCAGAATTTGGGGACCACGGGGGAACCTTTGAACGCCGAGTTGCCGGGGCATGATGTCCTGATGCTGCGGCTCGAGAAACCATAAACGCAAACCGGCGGGAAATTGAAAATTTATCCCGGAACTGTTTTTTTCACTTGTCGGTGCGCTGCCAACGTTGCAGCATGCGTCCAGCCATTCATAACCCAAATTAAAAACAGGAATACCATGAACCATGCAAAACATTTAGCCCTAAGGACGGGTGGATCGTTAATTTCAGCGCTCGCGTTAATTTTACTGGTGGGCTGTCAGTCAGGCAAACCGCCGGCCGCAAGCACAACCACAACGCCCGAGGCAACCCCGGCGACGGCGACGGCGCCGGCCGCGGCCACTGCGCCGGCGGCCACCGCCCCTCCGGCGGAGACGCCCGCGCCAGCCATGACCAATGCGCCGGCTTTGGCGGCGGGGACCATCCGCATTGACGCCGGTTCCGCCGATGCCTACACCAACTCCGCCGGCGACGTGTGGCTTGCCGATCAGGGATTTGTGGATGGCGAAACGATTGAGCGGGACAGCGACATGCAAATCGCCAACACCCAGGATCCCACACTTTATCGCACCGAACACTACGGCATGACGGAATTTTCCTACAATGTTCCCAATGGAAAATATACTGTGAAACTCCATTTCTGCGAAACGTACGAAGGCATTACCGGCCCCGGTCAACGGGTTTTTTCGTTCAGCCTTGGCGGCCAGGAATTCAAGGATTTTGACGTATGGGTGAAAGCCGGCGGCGCGCAAAACGCGTATATTGAAACCGTGGATGTGGACGTGACGGACGGAAAACTGGACATCAAGTTCACGCCCAACATCGAAAACCCCGAAATCAACGCCATCGAAATCATTCCGGCCTCGTGAGCCATCACGGCTGAAGGTTTTCGCGTGAGCCACCGGCGGTTCATTTTACTCGCCGCATCCCTTTGCGCCGGGGCGTGTCTGCTCCGTGCCGGGGAAGCGCCTGTGATTCCGCTCTGGCCGAACGGCGCGCCCGGTTTTGAAAGCCGGCGCCAAGAGCCCGAGCTGGCCAGGGATTACTGGGTACGCCATATCAACAACCCATCGCTCACGGCGTTTTATCCGCCCCCGGACAAGGCGACGGGGGCGGCGGTGGTCATTTGCCCCGGCGGCGGCCATCGGGAGCTCGTGTTCAATGCCGAGGGGGTGGATCCGGCGCGTTACTTCAACCAACTGGGCGTGGCTGCTTTCGCCCTTAAATACCGCCTCGCGCGGGAAACCAATTCACCGTACACGATCGACAACGCCCGCGAAGACGCGCAGCGCGCCATGCGCCTGGTGCGCCATCACGCCCGGGAATGGGGCATTGATCCGAACCGGATTGGCATCATGGGTTTTTCCGCCGGTGGTGAACTGACCTCGATGGTCACCTTCGGCCCCACGGCCGGAAATCCGGATGCGACCGACCCGATTGACCGTGTCAGTTGCCGTCCGGATTTTCTGATTGAAATCTATCCCGGGCCGCTGGGAGAACCGAAGGCGGTGCCCACCAATGCGCCGCCGGCGTTTTTCCTTGGGGCCATGGACGACGCCGGACCGGCGCAGACCATCACCGGGATGCTGGAGAAATATCGTCAGGCGGGAGTGCCGGTCGAAGTCCATCTGTTCGCCAAAGGCAGTCACGCCTTCAACATGGGCTATCGCTCGAAACTGGCGACCATCAAAAACTGGCCGCAACGTCTGACCGATTGGCTGGCGGACAACAACATTCTGAATCCCGCGGTGCCGGCCCCGGGCGTTAAATAGTTTGCGCCGTGGAAACATGCTGGCGAGCTACAATCCCCCACCGGGAAATTCTTCGATAGCCCGGATTCAGTGCTGCTCGATGAGCGGCGGGTTGCCCTGGCGCAGGGCCGGCAGCCAGTTGCGGTACCGGAGTTGATCGTAATCGTGTTGGGTTCCGTGCTCATCCTGATGACCAGATTTCGGCAGGATGACCACTTCCTTGGGCGAGGGAATTTCATTCACGGCCGCCAATACGCTTGACGGCGGACAGACTTCATCCCGCAGCCCCAGGCCGATCAGGACGGGGCACTTGAGATGCCGCGCAAAGTTGGCAATGTCGTAGTACCGGCTGGCGTCGTGAACTTTTCCCGGATCCTTGCCGCCTTCGGTGTTGAAATACCAGCGTGGGAAACCCGGCGCGCGCCCGGCTTCAGGCGCCAGCGTGTCCCCATTTGCCGGCACCAGCGCCAGGGCGGCAGTGATGTCTTTGGGATGCAACCCGGCAATCATGATGGTCTGTTGTCCGCCCTGGCTGTCCCCCATCACGACCAGGGTTTTCCCATTCCAGTCCGGACGTGTCTTCAGGTATTCCACCGCGCGATAGCAGGACAAATACATCCGCAAATAATAACTGGCATTGCGATCGTCGTTGCCAATCGACCAGTACTGCTTGAGTGGTCCGGCAAATTGTTCCTTGTAGAATTCATCCGGTTTGTCGATTGGCAGATCGTGGGGTTCAATATTCAAGGCCAGCCAGCCTTCGGCCGCCCGGTCCGTCACCCAGCTTTTCTGCAATCCGTAAACTCCGGCCCATTGCAGGATGAGCAGCGCGGGAAATTTTCTGCCCGTTTCGGGCCGGGCAATCTGGCCTTCGATGTGGGAACCGCGGATGTTGTTCATCGTGATTTTCCAGTAGGCCACGCCCGGTTTTCCGCTGGCTTCCGTTTCGAGTTGCGTATCCACGGGGACTTTTTTCAATTCTTTCAGCTTGGCCTTCCAGAACGCGTCGAAATCCGCCGGCGGCGGCGCGACCGGCAGGATGCGGTCCGGTGCAGCAACGGCGCCCCCCACGGCACGATGGGTGTTGCTTTCGGGCTGCCATTTCACTTCCACCAGCACGGTGCCGGGCGCATCAAACCGGGTTTCAATCCTGGCGGCATCATTGCTGAAACTCAAATCACCTTGTCCCACGTCTTTCAGGCCGCCGCTTTTGAGGGTGTAATGAGCAGCCGGCGCGTTTGATTGACCTTTCCATTCGATCGTCCAATGGGCGATATCGCCGATTTGATACACGCCGCCGGGCTTGTCGGGGGAGACGGCCATCTGTGCGCGGCCGAGGCTCGCCGCGGCCAACGCAACAAAGCCAAAGGCAAGGAGATGGAAATTTCGGAATCGCATGTATCAGATGGTACACGACTCTTTTTCATCGCCACCAGAAATAATATCCATCGTCACCCAAGCTGTGACGGGCCGTCCCGGTCAATCGCGACGGCTGTATTCCTGGATCGCGGCCCGCCACCATGGGGCGAGGGATTCGCCCGGACGCAGCCACGTTTGTTGATGCAACCAGACCATGGCGTGGGCGTCGGTCATGATCAAGAGCCGGTCGGCCGGTGTCAGTTGGGCGGGTCCTTCGGCCAGCAGTCTTTCGCCAAGAACCCGGACGGTTTTGCGTCCGACCCCGAGTTTGTCGAGTTGTTCGGCGTAAACGGGGTTAAGCCGCTTTTCACGCAACAGCGAGACGTGGATGGCGTTGACATAGGGATCCAGCACGGCTTCCGCCAGACCGGCGTGGGGACGGCGGGGAGTGGTGTCGTCGGTGATTTCGTGAATTTTCAGTTGTGAGCGCAGGGAGATGAGTTCGACCGGCGGTTTGGTCTCCTCGGGCGTCAAAAACAGCCCGAGCTTTCGCGCGCGGGCGCCCAGGCTGCGCCGGCTCGTCCACACGCTCAGCGGAATGGAAAGGACCATGCCCGTGAACACGGGGGTGAACCACCAGAACAGGTACTGATTCAACTGCCACATGAACGCGCCCCAGACCAGGCCAATGAGGGTGTGGCCCCAATGCCGTCGGATGGCGAACCGCCAGGTCGTGCCGTCCGACCCGCGTTTTTGCTGGCTCCAGATCACGCTGACGCCAAACAGGTTCGTGACCACGAAACGCGTGTGCCAGAGCATCAGCAATGGCGCATGTAAGGTGGAGAAAATGGTTTCACCCACGACGCCGACCGTGGTGCGCGTGAGGCCGCCGAAGGCGCGGCGGCGTTCCCAGTCAAACGCCAGGTCAATCAAGGCCAGCACCTTGGGCAAAAACAGGACGGCCATGCAAATGATAAAGACCAAAAAGGCATGCGCGATGCCGCTCAGGTTCAGATACGGCGTAAAGGCATGGACGGTGATGTTCGACAGGCCGGTGTATTTTTGATACCAGTGGATCCAGTTGAACGTCAGCAAGAACACCAGCCACAGCGGTCCCGCGAGATAACCACAAATGCCCAGGAGCAAGTGCAGCCGGTTCACCCCGCGCAAGCCCTTGGCGAACAATACCAGGCCGTGTTGCAGATTGCCCTGGCACCACCGGCGTTCGCGTTGCGCATTTTCAATCATTCCCTGCGGGACCTCCTCGTAACTGCCTTCCAGGTCATAGGCGAGCCACACCTCCCAGTTCGCCCGCGATAACAGCGCGGCTTCGACGAAATCGTGGCTCAAGATCTGGCCGCCGAACGGCTTGTGTCCCGGCAATTGCGGCAGGTCGCAGAATTGCATGAACGGTTCGGTGCGGATGATGGCGTTGTGCCCCCAGTAATTGCCCAGATTCAATGCCCAGTAATTCAGGCCGGCGATGAACAGTGGCGCGTACAGGCGGTTGGAAAATTGCTGGATGCGGCCAAACAGCGATTCCGCGTTCACGAGCGCCGGCACGGTTTGAATCAGGCCGACGGTCGGGTGCGCTTCCATCAATTTGACCAGGTCCACCAGCGTCCCTCCGCGCATCACACTGTCGGCGTCACACACCAGGAAATAACGGTAGCGCCGGCCCCAGGTGTTGAGGAAGTCGCGCACGTTGCCGCTCTTGCGGCCTTCATTGTCCGTCCGGCGGCGATAATAAATCCGCCCCAGGGCGTCGAGCTCGCGGATCAACTCGTACCAGCACCGCTCTTCCTCCACCCACTTGTCCGGATCGGTGGAATCACTGAGGATGAAAAAATCGAAGTGCCCGAGTTGGCCGGTTTTTTCGAGCGACTCATAGGTGGCGCGCAGGCCTTCATAAACCCGGACGATGTTTTCATTATAAATGGGAAAGACGATGGCCGTGCTGGTGCCGGCAATGCTTTGGTTGCGGTAATCCGTCTGCGTGATGCGCCGGGGGTCGCCGAAGGCGCGCAAGACAAAACCAAACACGCCATGCATGCAGCCGACGGCAATCAGCAGGAACAAAATGACAAACACGAAGAACAGGATGGTGCGCGAGGCGGACCAGCCGGTGCGCCAGAGCAGGTCGGCGAACAGCATGGAAACCAGCCCGGTCAACAGGAGGGCGGAGGAATAAAAGATAAACACGCGCCAGCCGCGGTAAGCCCGGGGCAGGGGACTGACCACCAGCGGCGGTGACTGGTCCGATGCGGGAACGGACTGGGAGGCAGTGCCCGGCATGGTTCAGTGCGTGAAATAGAAAACCGCGATCAGGAACAACACCACCACGGTCCAGGCCAGCGACATTTTCAAATAGGGAACGCGGCCCAGATTCGTGAGGGTCGTGATGGGGCCGAGGTCAAACGGGCGCGCCGACATTTTGGAAAGTTGAAAATCCGGGCCGGCGCGCAAAAAGGTTTCGCGCATGGCGCTGACGAATTCCTCCGGCCAGGGTGGCGGGCGCAGGAACTGGTCCTGCCATTTACCGGGCATGTCCGCGAGCAGCAGGGCCAGCCGTCCACGCGTCGAAAGCATCTGGTCGGCATTGGTGGGAGGTGCCCGCAACACTGCGGCAAACCATTCGGTCACGGTGCGATCCATTTCCTCGCCGGCGATGTAGGTGGCGGAATGGTCCGGCTCGGCGGGCGCGCGTTTCATGGCGCGTTCCAGCACGCGGAGTACGAGCTGGCCCAGCAACGCCTTGTTGCGAATACGCAGGGCGTGGAAATAATTTTCCACCTTGGCATAGGCGGCATTCCATTCTTCCAACGGCCGGCCGGCCAGCCGGCCGGCCACGCCCGTCAGCGCGCCCGGGCCGGTCAGGGTGGGCTCCATTGGTAGGTCCATGTTTCGCTCAGGATGTTGGTTCCCATTTGCAACGTGCACCGGATATCCACGGGATCCAGGTTACCGGGCTTTGGCTGCATTTTCAAAATCACACGCCACGTGTTCAGGAAAGTATTGCGCAAAACCTGGTTTTCCACAATCGCGGCGTTGGTGCTGCAACTGGCGATGGCCATGGGCGGATTGCCGGTCGGAAGGGCATCCAGTTTCGGCCCCTTAAAATCAATCGCCACGAGCCGGGTGTTCGCCTCTCCGGGAACCAGACCGAGATGCGTGGCCACCACCCGGTTCTCGGAAAGTTTTACGTCCGCATCGCCCATCTCCCAATGGAGCGTGTAACCGAAGCGGTACGGTTGCATCGGCGCCGGTTTGTCCTTGGGATCCCAGAAGGCGACGATGTTGTCCAGGCCTTCGTAGTTCGCGCTCAATTCGACCAGGTGCAAATCGCCATTGCCCCAGTCACCGTGCGGCTCCACCCAGACGCTGGGTTCCGATTGAAACAGGTTGAACATGTCCTGATAGGCGGCGAAGGAGCGTTCGCGCTGCAACAGGCCGAAGCCGCGGATGTCCGGCGCGTGAAAAACCTGGTGCCGCAGGACGGAAGGATTGTCCAGTGGACGCCAGAGCATCTCGTCGTTGCCCATGTGCATGAGCAGGCCGTCGGCGTCATGCACCTCCGGGCGATAGTCATCAAATTTGCGCTCCGAATTCTCGCCATACCAGAACATGCTGGTCAACGGCGCCAGCCCGATGGTTTTGACCGGCAGCCGCTGATGCGGGTTTACCGCCAGAACTTCCTTCGGTTCCCGGAAGAAGAGGACCGCCTCGACATCGGCTGTGGTGGTTTCGCCGGGATGAAGGACAAATTGATAGGCGCCGGTGCAACTGACGCTGTCGAGCAATGCGAACAACGTCAGCTCCTTGTCATCCGCCTCCGGTTTGCCGAGCCACCAGTCGGTGAAGATGGGAAATTCCTCCGGCCGGTCCATTTCCCCGCAATCCACGGCCAATCCGCGCGCGGACTGGCCATAATTCTGGTCCTGGCCCAGCAACCGGAAATAACTCGCGCCCAGGAAGGCGCCCAACTCGTCCCACTGATTGGTCTGGTTGAGCTGATACAGGACCCGAAAACCGGCGTAACCGGTATTGGCAGGAATCTCATCCTGAATATTCAAACCGCCGTAATCAAAAAAATCCTGCACAAACCGGATCGGTTGCAAATGGGTCGCCGTAAATTCATACACGTGCACCGGCTCCTGGTAGAGATAGCCCGGGTGGAAAAATTCGATGCGGAAGGGGAGATTTTCCACCCGCCACAGGGCCTGGTTGCGGCGGAACCGGATTTGCCGGTATTTGTCGTAATCCAGGTTGTCCTGGCGCAGGACGGGCGGCAGGTCGGCGCGCGGCGAGTGAAAGGGATGGCGCGCCCGCTCCTCGGCACGCTTGATGACATAATCCAGGTTGACGTCACCGGACTCCGGACTGGCCGTCACCCGGCTGGTCAGGACCATTGCTACCGTCACAATCAGGCAACTTCGTCGCCACATTCCGGCTAAGGAGAACCGAAGTGGGGTGAATTTGCAAGTTCAGCGCGAAACTCACTGGCAGACAAGAAATTGCGCTAACCGCGCCAAGTTTAGTCCAATGTCTGGCGGTACCGTTTGATGCCCACGGTCAGCATCACCACTAAAAACAGGGCAATGGGCCAAAGGTCCGGCATGACCTCCATCAAGCCGTTTCCTTTCAACAAAATCCCGCGCACGACGCGCAGGAAATGCGTGAGCGGCAGGAATTCTCCAACATCCTGCGCCCAACCGGGCATCCCGCGAAACGGAAACATGTAGCCGGACAACAGCAGCGAGGGCAGGAAAAAAAAGAACGCCATTTGCACCGCCTGCAACTGGTTTTTGGCGACGGTGGAGAACGTGATGCCGACGGCGAGGTTTGCGACGATAAACAGAAACGCCAGCACCAGCAGCAAAGGCACGCTGCCGATGATCGGCACCTGAAACAGAAAACGCGCCGCCAGCAAAATCAGAAAAATCTGGACGTAACCGACGGTGATGTAAGGAACGATTTTGCCGATCATCACCTCGCCGGGCCGCGCTGGCGTGGACAGCAGGTTTTCCATCGTGCCGCGCTCGCGTTCGCGGGTGATGGCCAGGGCGGTGATGATGATCATCGTCATGGTCAGCATGACGCCCATGAGGCCCGGTACGATGTTGTATTGGGTGATGTTTTCCGGATTGTAATGTTGATGCACGACCAGATTGAACGGCGGCGGCGCGCCCTGCAGGTCTGCCAGCGAGCCGGTGAGGTCGCGGTTCAGCACGGTGGTTGCCAGTTGATTGACCGCGCCCACGGCGTAACCGATGGCCGACGGGTCCGTCGCATCGGCTTCCAGCAGCAATTCCGGTTTCTCACCGCGCAACAATTTCCGGGAAAAATCCACCGGAATGTCCACCGCGAACTGGACCGTGCCCTGGGCGAGCATTTTTTGAATGTCCGCCTCGTTTTTGGGTTCACGAACGACGTCAAAATAGCTGCTATTGCGCAAACCCCACACGAGGGTCCGGGAAAACACACTGTTGTCGGCCGAATAAACGGCCGTGGGCAGGTGTTTGGGATCGGAATTGATGGCGTAACCGAACAGCACCAGCTGGAGCAGGGGGATGCCGACCATCATGCCGAACGTCAGCCGGTCGCGGCGCATCTGGATGAATTCCTTGCACACAATCGCCCAGAACCGGTGCCAGTTGAACTCGTGCAGTTTCACGAGAAATTGTCCTTGGCCGTTTCCATCAGGCTGATGAACACGTCCTCCAGCCCGGGTTCGATCGGTTTCCAGCGATGGGCGTCCGTCATCCAGGGTTGCACGCTTTCGCGCAGCCGGGCCGCGTCCCGCCCGCTGACGTGCAGGGTGACGCCAAACGCGACGACCTGCTCGACGCCGGGTTTGCCGCGGAGCTTCTCCGCCAGGGCCGGCAAATCCGGTCCGGTGACCTCCCAGGTCGTCAGCCGGGCGGCCTGTACCATTTCTGCGACCGTGCCGCGGGCCAGCAGATTGCCGTAGGCGATGTAGGCGAGACGATGACAACGTTCGGCCTCATCCATGTAGTGCGTGGTAATCAACACGGTCAATTTTTCGGCCGCCAGTTGGTGAATTTTATCCCAAAAATCACGGCGCGCCTTCGGATCCACGCCGGCCGTCGGTTCGTCGAGCAGCAGCAATTGCGGTTCGTGAATCAAACACGCGGACAACGCGAGCCGTTGTTTCCAGCCGCCGGAAAGCGTGCCGGCGAGCTGGTGCCGTCGCTCGATCATGCCGAGGCGTTCCAGACTTTTATCCACGGCGGCTTTACGCTGTGGAATTTCATAAAGCTTCGCAATGAAATCCAGATTTTCCTCGATGGTCAGGTCTTCGTAGAAACTGAACCGCTGGGTCATGTAACCGGTGTTTTTCTTGATCTCGCGCGAATCGCGGCGAATGTCGTAGCCCAGACAGCTCCCGCTGCCCGCATCCGGCGTGAGCAGGCCGCATAACATCCGCAGAAACGTGGTTTTACCGCTGCCGTTGGGGCCCAGGAAACCGTAAATCTCGCCGCGCCGCACCTGCATGGGAATATTGTTCACGACCGTGCGGCCGCCGAACCGCTTCGTGATGCCCTGTACGTCAATGACGAGTTCGGACGGGTTCATTGGGTGGGAGAACATTCAACGTTCAACTTCCAACCCTCAACACTGAACGAATGCCGGCGCGTGGGGGCATTGGATGTTCGGAGTTGAATGTTGAATGTTGGGTGTTTCATTTCAACGTCACATCCACCGGCTGGCCGGGGCGAAGGTCCGTGGCATCCGCCGCGGAAAAATTAGCCTCGATCATGTAAACCAGCTTCGCGCGATTCTCCTGACTGTAAATGACCGGCGGCGTGAACTCGGCTTCCGTCGAAATGTAATTCACCATTGCTGAATAGCTGTGTTTTCCACCGTCAAACATCACGCTGACGGTCTGGCCGGGCGAGATTTTTGGCAAGGCCGTTTCCGGCACGAAAAAGCGCACCTTGAGGTTGGCCGGCGGCAGCAGTTGGACCACGGGTTTGCCCGCAGCGACCCATTCGCCGGCGCGGTACAGGGTGTCCTGGACGAACGCGTTGGTCGGCGCCCACTGTTCCTTCTGCTCGAACGACCAGTTGGCTTTGGCGAGCGCGTCGGTTTGGGCTGCCACCTGGGCCTGGTCGGCATCCCGCTGTGCCCGGGCCTGGTCCAGTTCCTCGGCGGAAATCACCCCTTGATCGTTGCGCAATTGTTCGCGGCGGGCGAATTGGGCTTCGGAAAGTGCGAGGCTGGCTTGCGCCTGCGCCAGATTGTTGCTGGCCTGGCGGGCGGCATCGGCCTCGGAACGGCGTTCCAATTGAAACAGCCGTTGCCCGGACACGACCTGGTCACCGCGTGCCACGGCAAGGTTTTGGAGGGTCCCGCCCAGCGGCGACGCCACATAAACGTATTCACCTTCAAGGTAACCCTGAAACTCGTTCGACGAATTGGGGGAGCAACCGGCAACGAACCCGGCGACAAGCGCGAACGCCATCAGGCACGAACGATTTCGCGGCCACCGGCTTTTCCAGAACAATAAAGGCGGCTGGAATGGGCGCGAACCTCCCATGGTTTGATCAAAAACCAGCTGATCCCTCGTTGATTGATTTCCATTCATGTTCATTTGTTAATGGAGCGGCGCAAAACTTCCGCCGCCGCCGGCCGGCACCAAAAGGATAAAAACGCATTTTTCGGCCCGGGTTCATTGACGTTTCTTCTCAAACGACCATGCCAGAATGGTGTTGACATGTCAAACGAATGTTTTAATTTAGTGTTTGAAACATGAATTTGAAATCAGTGACCGGGCCGGTTTCAGACGCGCCGGACGAGACGCGCCGCCAGATCTTGGAGGTGGCGGGCGGGGTCTTTGCGGAGGTGGGCTTTCGCCATGCGACCATCCGGGAGATTTGCCGTCGGGCGGGCGCGAACATCGCCGCCGTCAATTACCACTTTGGCGACAAGGAAACGCTTTACGCCGAGGTCCTGCGCCATTCGCAACAGAAGGCATTTGCGAAATATCCGCCGCTGCTGGGCGTGGCTGCGGACGCGCCGCCGGAGGACAAACTCCGGGCCTTCATCCAGTCCTTTTTATTCCGTATTTTCGACGGCAGCTCCACCGCGTGGTTTGGAAAAATGATGTCCCGCGAGATGGTGGAGCCGACGGAGGCGATGGATTTGCTGGTGAAGGAGCGCCTGCAGCCGATGGCGGATTTGCTCTGCGGCATCCTGGCAGAAATCCTGGGTTGTCCTCCGGATGCGGAAAAGGTCCGCTTGTGTTGTTTCAGTGTCGTCAGCCAGTGCGTTTTTTATCATCATTGCCGGACCATGATTTCGCGATTGTTTCCGGAGCAACGCCTGGACGCCTCGGCGGTGGAGCAGCTGGCCGGGCACATCGCCCGCTTCTCGCTTGCCGCGATGAAACACTTGCCTGATCCTGAAACGCCGATATCCAGGCCGGTTTCGTCCGGCCGCCAGCGGCATTAGAAAATAGAGCGAAATGAAAACAACCAGATTGATTTTTCCTTGGTTGCTTGCCGGATGGATGGCCGGCGCCAGCGCCCAGACTACCAGCACGACGGCTGCTGGAACCAACGCGCCCGCCTGGATCACCCAACCGCTCTCGCTGGTGGACAGCCTGAACCTGGCGTTGAGTCAAAACGCGACGATTCTCAAGGCCAAAAGCGACTTGCAGGCGACCTACGGCGTGGTGGTGCAAACCCGCGCCGTCGCGCTGCCCCAGGTCCTGGCCACTGGCCAATACAAGCGAACCGAGCGCAGCGCGATTGAAACCTTTCCCGTGCCGAACATTGCACCGCAGCCGGACCAGAACTGGAACGCGGGCATTCAGATAGTGCAATCCATTTACGAAGGCGGGAAAATGCTCGCCGCCATCCGGGCCGCCCGGCTCACCAAGGAGCAGTCCCTGTTGCAATATCAGACGGTGGTGGACGACACCTTGTTGAGCACGCGCCTGGCTTATTACGACGTGTTGCTGGCCGCGCAGCAGATTGTAGTCCATGAAGCATCCGTGAATCTGTTGAGCAAGGAATTGGAAGACCAGCAACACCGCCTCAACGCCGGCACGGTGCCGCATTTCAATGTACTCCGCGCCGAGGTCGCCGTGGCCAACGAACGCCCGGCCCTGATTCAGGCCCGGAATAATTATCGCATCGCCAAAAACAACCTGGCCAATCTGCTCGGCTACAATCTGCCGCGCGACATCTGGGAAGACATTCCGTTGAACCTGTCCGACACGCTGGAAGCCACGCCCTATCACATTGAACTGCCGGAAGCCATCGCGCAGGCGCTGGCGAATCGCACCGAACTGGCCGCCTTGCGCAAGCAGGTGCAGTTGGAACGGGAAAACATCGTCAATGCCAGATCGGGTTACAAACCGACGGTCCAGGTCTTTGCCGGCTACAGCTGGTACAATGCGCAATTCACCCCGCCGGTAGACCTCGATCACGACATCCGCGGCTGGAACGCCGGCGCGCAATTGAGCTGGGACATTTTTGACGGGATGCTGACGCGCGGGAAAGTCATCCAGGCCAACGCCCTTTACGAGAAATCCCGGACGGACGTTGAGGACCGGGGGCGGCAGATCGAGCTGGAAGTGCGCACGGACTATTCCCTGTTCATCGAAGCGCAGGAAGTGTTGGATTCGCAAAAAACCGTCCAGGCGGAGGCCGAGGAGGCGTTGCGTGAAGCCGAGGCGCGCGCGGCCGCCGGCACCGGCACGCAACTGGACGTGCTCGACGCCCAGACTTCACTCACGCAGGCGCGCACGACGGAGATTCAGGCCTTGCACGACTATGCCACCGCCCGCGCTCGGCTGGAACGCGCGGTTGGCAAGGACCTGGTCCAGACGGAAAATCCGAAATCTTGATTTGCCGATTGACGGCATCGGCAGCTTTGGGGGATTTTTGTGGCGCTATGGCAAAAATTCAAAGGGCATTGCTCTCCGTTTCCGACAAAACCGGCCTGGTGCCGTTGGCGCAAATTCTGGCGGCGGCGGGGGTCGAACTGATTTCCACCGGCGGCACGGCCCGGACACTGCGTGAGGCCGGACTGGCGGTAAAGGACATCAGCGAACACACCGGTTTTCCCGAGATGCTCGACGGCCGCGTCAAGACGCTGCACCCGAAGGTCCACGGCGGACTGCTGTTCATTCGCGGTGATGCCAACCACGAAACCACAGTTCGTGAGCACGGAATCGCGCCGATTGATCTGGTCGTCGTGAATCTTTATCCGTTCGAACAAACCGTTGCCAAACCTGACGTGTCACTGCACGACGCGATTGAAAACATCGACATTGGCGGGCCTTCCATGCTCCGGAGCGCGGCCAAAAACCACGCCAGCGTGACCGTGGTGGTTGACCCCCTGGATTACGCGGAAGTCTCCGGCCAGATCAAGAACGGCGGCAACACGACGCTCGAACTGCGCCGCAAACTGGCGGCAAAGGTTTTTGCGCGAACCGCGGCCTACGACGGCGCGATTGCGGCGTATTTGCAAAAGGAATTTAAGACCACGCCGGACGCCGGCCTGCCTGCTTCGCTTTCGATTTCCGCACCCTTGGTGCAGCCGTTGCGTTACGGCGAAAATCCGCACCAAAAGGCGGCGCTTTACGGGAAATTCCGCGATTTTTTCCAGCAGCTTCACGGCAAGGAACTGTCTTACAACAACATTCTGGATTTGACAGCCGCGGCGAATCTTATCGCTGAATTTGCGGGCGATCCACCGACCCTGGCAATTCTCAAACACATGAATCCGTGTGGTGTCGGTCAAGGCACGGACCTGCGCGCCGCCTGGGACAAGGCATTGGCGACGGACCAACAAGCGCCGTTTGGCGGCATCATTGCCGTGAACCGCGCGCTGGACGGTGCGTGTGCGGACGCGATCGCGGAAATTTTCAGTGAAGTCATCATTGCGCCGGATTTTTCGGCGGAAGCGCTGGCCATCCTGCAAAAGAAGAAAAATTTACGACTGCTCAAATCATTGAAATCACCGTTAACGGCGCCGGCTTGGGATGTCCGCAGCGTCGGGGCGGATTCATTTTTATGGCAGGAACGGGATATCCGGATCGCGGCGGCCGGGGACTTGAAAATTGTCACCCGCCGCCAGCCGGATGAACTGGAATCAAGCGCGATGCGGTTCGGCTGGCGGGTCGCCAAGCATGTGAAATCGAATGCGATTGTCTATGCGGGAGCCGATCGAACGTTGGGCATCGGCGCGGGCCAAATGAGCCGCGTAGACGCGAGCCGGATCGCGGTCTGGAAGGCGGGCGAAGCGAAGCTTTCCCTCAAAGGCAGCGTGGTGTGCAGCGACGCCTTTTTCCCGTTTCCGGACGGATTGATGGCGGCGGCGGAGGCGGGCGCCACCGCGGCGATCCAGCCGGGCGGTTCGGTGCGTGACGCGGAAGTGATTGCGGCGGCGGATGAGCGGAATATGGCCATGGCGTTTACCGGCACACGGCATTTCCGGCATTAACGAATCAACTGGTAAATCAGCACAAACTGGCAGAGCACGACGGCAGCCAGCAGCACCCAAACGAATCCTTCGCGGAGTCGCAGGCCGCGTTGTTGGGCGGCCGCCAGCCAGAACCGAAGTTTGACGGAACCGAGCGTAATGACATCGCCGTTGCGGAGCAGTGCGGTTTGGACTGGTTGATGGTTGACCATGACCAGGGCCTCCGGTGCCGCCGCCAGCGTAAAACCCTCCTGCCGCCTAAATTCAAGCGTCAAGTGTTGACCCCAGGTGCCGTCGTCATTCAACTGCAGATCGTTTCCACGGTCACGGCCGATACGGAAAGGAAAACGGCGGACCGCCGATTGGCTGCCCGCCTTTTTTCCCGCCAAGATATGGAGTTCAATCATCAGAAAATCCGGCGCGGCACCTGAATCTGATCGCCCGGATAGACCGGCGGGTCCAAAGAAGGATCCTGCAGGGCTTTGGTACAATTTACCTTGATGCGGTCTCCGGTGCTGCGAATGAGCCAGACCTTGTTCCGGTTGGCAAAATCGGTGAAGTCGCCAGCGGCTTGAATGGCCTTGGTGACGGTGGTTTCACCGATATAGAGTTGGCGTCCGGGTTGTTTCACTTCGCCACCGATGTAAAAAACGCGTTGGGGAGAACTCACGGTGATGGTTAGCCGGACATAATACTTGGGTACATACAGATCATGAATGTCGTTTTGCAATTCGCCCGCCGTCTTGCTCAGCGCCCGCACGGGGCCGATGTAGGGGAGGGTAATGGTTCCATCTTCCTTGATGGGCTCGACGTGTTCCAGGATTGGATCGGCGGTGCCCGAGAAATCCACGGTTACCGTGTCTCCCACATGAAAGCGGGCGGCCGTCAAATCGGTTGACATGGTGTCGGTTGCCGGGGTTCCAGTTCCCGTGAGCGCTGAGGGCGCCTGAGGGTTATCTGAAAAGAGAATGTCGTTGGATCGCGAAGCGCATCCATTGAAAATAAAGCCGGCCAGTAACAACCCCAAAGCCTGCCATTTCAGGCGTGACAGTATCCAAAACAGTTTCATTAACGGTAATGCTCGCGAAATTGGCCGCGCAATCAATACTTTTGTTTGATCCCGACCTTGCCGGGCTCGTCGGGCGTGCCCCCGGCCGGGGTTTCCGGTTCGTCTTCGTTGCGCGAATAGTAGTAATAATAGCCCTCGTCCTGCGACATGGTAATGTTATTAAGGACAATGCCGACCAGGTTGCCGCCGGCTTTTTCGATCAACTGTTTGGCACGAATGTTCATGGGTTGTGGATAACGGCGGTATTGGATGACCTGGATGGCCATGTCCACCTCGCTGGCAAGCACCGCGGCATCGCTCACGCCCAGGATGGGGGGCGAGTCGAAAAATACAAAATCGTAACGCTGTTTTAATTCTGCGATCAGGTCTTTCATCTGCGGTGAATTGAGGATGCTCATGGAACTGCTGGGCAGTTTGCCGCTGGCCATGAAATCAAGCATCGGCACCCCAGTGGTTTGGATGACTTCTTCAAGGGTGTTCTGTTTCAGCAGATAATTGGTCAGGCCAAGGTTGTTGCTGACGTTGAGTATTTTATGAAGGGTTGGCCGGCGCAGGTCCGAATCCACGATCACAACGCGCTGGCCGGCCTGTGCAAAGACTGTGGCCAGATTCAGGGCGGTGGTGGACTTGCCTTCTCCCATGCCGGCGCTGATGATGACAATGCTGTTGAGCTTGTCATCCTTGCGGGAAAACAGGAAATGCGTCCGCAAGACACGATAGGCTTCGGCGTGCTGACTGTCCGGGCCTTCATCCAACAAGTAACCGACATTTTGGGGAATGACCCCGAGCACTGGCGCCTGGAACGCGCGTTCAACTTCGTCGATCGTTTTAACGCTGGTATCCAGGTATTCGATGAAGAAGGCCAGGCCAATGCCGACCACCAAACCCACGACAACACCTAGGACTATGTTCAACGTCTTATTCGGGCGGACAGGATATTTACCCGGTTCGGCCCGGCGAATGACCTCCACCATCCCGGTTTTGGGGATTTCCCAATCACTCTTTTCGGCTGCAATCTTGGTGCCCAGCAGGTTGTGGAATTCCCGCATGTTTTCAAGTTTGAGTTTTGCTTCCCAGTACGGTTGGCCCCTCGAGGCTTCGTCCGTGTCTTTTTGCTTGGCGTCATTGACTGCCTCCGTCAGCGCGTCCAGCGCGGCCTTTTCGGATTTCGCCTCGCTACTTACACCGGCCATGATACCGCTCACCCGGTCATTGACTTGGTTGTTCAACTCGTCAATCAAAGCTTGCACGCGGATGACGTCAGGGTTGGCGAGCGAATAATCATTGGTCAAGGTGACAAATTTCTGCTGGGCGTCGTTCAGTTTGCTCAACAAGTCGGACAAGGTCATATCGGGTACCACCGTGGGCAGGACCTCCCTTAGTTTGTCGGGGCTTAACGGTTGCAGCTCGGTCAACTGCTTGTCCAGCTTCATGTAGAGAGCCTCGTGATCGATCATCAGGTTGTTGAAATATTGCAACTGGCTTGAAGTGAGCGTGGGGCTGGGGCTGGTGGCGTTGGGGTCGTAATCATGGATATGCAGTTGATCGCGCAACTGGTCCACATTCGTCTGAACGACGTCAATTTGTTGTTCGTCATCCTGATACTCGTCTTCCAACGCCTTGATGCCGCGTTTGGTTTGTTCATCCCGCATGCTGAGCCGGTAATCGCGATAGGCGTCCACGATGGCATTGGCGATATTCGCCGCCATGTTTTTGTCCTCATCATAGACCGTGATTTCGATCAATTTGGTGTTTCGAACGGGGTCAAGGGACAATCGCCCCTTGAGCATCTTCATGGTGATGGGGGTATCCAGCGGTACACCACTGTTGTAGCGTTTGCCCCACTCGCTGTTCAAATTCAGCTTGTCAATGACCTTGCTGAGCACCACCTGGTCCTGGAGGATTTCAAAGGCGGTTTGAATAAAATAAGGGTCGTAGGGCGCGTAGGTGACATCACCCCCGTTACCAGTGACTCCCTGAATGTCCGAAATCATGTCCGGTTCAATCTTGATTCGGGCTATGCTGGAATAGGATTCCGGCAAAATGAACGTCACCACCGTGGCGATGGTGAAGGTGATCAAAAAGACCGTGATGATGATCGCCTTGCGAATGCGCAGAATGCGTAAATAATCCAAAAAATGCAGTTTGGCTTCCTGCACCGAATCGGGTTTTACAGAATCCATAATTCAAAAAAATAGGAGCCAGAGTAAAGACTCCTGCTCCTGTTCAAACGTTCAAAAACGACTCACGCAGTGCTTTCAGCTTAATAAGTGCCCGTGACGCCCAGATAAACGCGGTTACGGTCATACTTCTGGCCAGGCACTTGTGAGGTGAGATCGTCGAAATTGTAGCCGATTTCCGTGGAAAGATGCGGATTAATGGTATAGGCGAGGTTAAGACCCATGCTGTACCAGGTTTCTGACGTGCCGTCGAATGTACCACCGTTAAAAGTTGAATATTGAATTTGGCCCGTGAGGCTGGCGGCCAGTCGCGCGGTAATCTGGTGGTTCAGGGAGCCATAAATCAAAGAGGTTTCCTGATCCTCGGTGACTTTGCCGCTCGCCGTCGGCGCAACGATGTCCGTCGCATTTCGCGACTGGGTAAAGCCCAACTGCACATAGCTCCCCGGCAGATAGGTATAGGTTCCCGACAATTTCGCATAGGGAGAAATCTGGCTGGTTGAGGGGGTTCCGGGAGCGGGGTTGTAATAGTCTGCGTATTGAATGCCCGCGTTTGCCGCCAAGGTCAGGTTGTCAAGAGGCGTGTATTGTGCCCCGAGGTATACAATGTGCGACCGGCTGTCGCGGTTGTCGCTGTGCGTTATAGGGCCAGGGGTGGCCGGAGGTCCCGAGATGATCTCGCTTCCGGTAAAGTTGATTTGTTCAAATTGGTAACCGACAAACGCCAATAGCTCCGGCTGCAATCGCCAGTTTACACTTAATGCGATATCGTGCTGAAGCCGGTTTAACAGACCGGCAAGACTGGCGCTTCCACCAATCGCTGATCCATTCCCCCCACTATTCTGGTAGTCGTACAAATTGTTTTCGTAGCTGATTTCCGTGCCCAAGAGCCGGGTCCATTGAGTATCCACTATAATTGTTCCGTCATTGTGAAAGTTGTCGCCTTGTGCCCGCAACAGGGTGCCGCCATTAAGTAATTGAGGCTCCTGTCCCACGGCGAGTGAATCCTGCACCTTCGCCGACCAGCGTTCGGTAAACGCATGATCCACCCACAAATCGAGCTGGTGGGTCTGGTCGATCGGATCTTGGCCGAGGTGGTCCCGATCTTGATAGTAATACAACCCGTAAGTGTAACGCAGGCCCAATTCCGTTTGTTGCAACGGAACATTCAGGCCGACGGAGGGGCTGACTTCAAATCCGAAGCTGCTGCGTTTGCCAGGCCCCGGCGCCGCCGTGTTGTAGTTGTCATCGTAAAAACCGCGCAAGGTGCCTGACACTGTCCAGAGCTTGGCGGTCTCCATCGGATTTAAATCCGGTGCGTAAGCGGCGTGAAGACTGGTTGTCCCAGCCACCGCTAATCCTGCACAGACAATGAATTTTCTCATAGGGCTATATTTTGTACACGATACCTGACATCTTCTTGATGTTCAAGGAAAAGCAATCAGCTAAATTTGCATTATCCGGAAATCAAGAACCCTGTCAAACACCATTTACGTTTTTTTATGCCAAAAAGTTACGCATAATAAAAATCTCGATTTTCCCGCGTTTCAATTAAAAACTCTTACTGCTCAAATGTTTGCGATTCAGCTTCTCCAACAGCACCTTTAGCGGCGATGTATTTATGACATCCCGTTTTTCGAGCCAGCCTTTGCCCGCAATTCCAGTGCCAAACCGAAGAAATCCGCTGTGTTCGTTTCGGTGGGCATCAGGATTGATGGCGCATTTTACCCCCTTTTGTTTCGCATAGGGCCAAAGACGCCAGTCCAAATCGAGCCGATGCGGGTTGCAATTCAACTCAATCCACGTGCCGGTTTCAGCGCAGGCATCGATCACGGCCTGCATATTTACCGGATACGGTTCGCGCTCAAGCAGGAGCCTCCCCGTCGGATGGCCCAGCATGTGAACGAATGGATTTTGTGCCGCGCGAATCAGGCGTTTTGTGTTTTCCGCTTCACTGTTCGATGGCACATGCAGGCTCGCAACGACCACTTCCAACTCCGACAGCACCTCATCGTCGAAATCCAGCCGGTCACGCAAAATGTCCACCTCACAACCCGTGAGCAGCCGGAATTCGCTGCCCCGTTCGGCAAGCCGCCCGTTGATGGTCTTGATATCTTTCATCTGTTCTCGCAGGCGTTTCGCATCGAGGCCGTTGGCCTGGAACGATGATTGGGAATGGTCGGTGATGGCCCAGTATTCCAGTCCGAGTCCTTCCATGTAATCGGCAATTTCCTCGAGGCGATCGTGTCCGTCGCTCCAGACCGAATGATTGTGCAGGGCGCCCCTCAAATCTGTCCATTCGATGAGCCTGGGCAGATCATTTTTTTCAGCGGCAGCGAACTCACCGTGGTCTTCGCGCAGTTCCGGCGGCACAAACGGCAGGTCCAGTTTGGAGAAAATTTCCGCTTCGTCCCGGCACGATACGAGCAATTGGGGATCGCGCGTTTCGGTTTTGGATTTGAACAGGCCATATTCATTCAACCGCAGGCCGCGCTGAATCGCGCGCTGGCGCATGACGATATTGTGTTCTTTGCTCCCGGTAAAATAGGCCAGGGCAAAAGGGAATTCCCGGTCGCTGACCACCCGCAAGTCGCATTGAATGCCGCCCTGGAGGATGACGCTCGCCTTCGTTTCGCCCTGGGCCGTGACTTTGATGACGTCCGGTTGCGCGACAAAGAATTCAATCACCGCCGCCGGCTTTTTCGACGACGCGAGTAAATCAATGTCGCCGATGACCTCCCGGAAACGCCGCAGGCTGCCGGCGGCGCTACAGCGGATGACTCCGGGATGCTCGCGCAAGTTTTCCAGCAACGGCTCGGCCACCCGTAACGCGTCGCTCAGCAAATGTTTTGAAGCATAGGTGCGGCGGCGTTCAATGCCTTCGAGCAAATTTGTTTGCGTCTTTTCACCGAACCCATCGAGCTGTGCGATTTGGCCCTTCCGGCACGCCGCCTCCAACTTCTCGACCGAATCCACGCCCAGTTTTTGGTTGAGGGCCTGGATTTTTTTGGGGCCAAGTCCGGGAATCTCCAGCATTTCAATCAAACCCGGCGGGAGCGATGCTTTCAACTCATGGTAGTAGGCGAGCTTGCCGGTTTCCACCAGTTCGGTGATTTTTTGTTCGAGCGCTTCGCCGATGCCTTTGATCTGGCCCAGCTGTTTTTCGGCGACGATTTTGGTCAGGGGTTCACTCAAATTTTCGATGGTCCGCGCGGCGTTTTTGTAGGCGCGCGTTTTAAACGGGTTTTCTCCCTTCAGTTCCAGCAACGTCCCGATTTCCAGCAGTATTTCAGCGACCTGAGCTTTGTCCATGGACATGATTATAGCTCCAGCTGGACGGGTTCAAAACAGAAAGTGAAACCTGTCCGGACCGGAGGGATGGTTGTTTGCAGCTGTTCCGGAACGGGGGGCAAAGTGGTTTTTTCACTATAATTTGCCGGGTGGCGGGATTATTGAGAAAAATGGCCCGTAGTTTGCTGTAAATCGCGAAATCAGTGAATTATGGGAGCATTAAGTAATGGAACAATGAAGTTCGCTAGCGAACACCTGAACTTTTCAGAGCAGTACCTCCAGGCGACGCTGTTTGTGTCCTTGTTGAGTGTATGGCTGCTGGTCGGGCTCTTCTATTATTTAAATCGTTATACCAAACGGGAGTACTTCACCGTCTGGACGACCGCGTGGCTGTTTTACGCGCTGTGGCTGACCCTGGGTTTGACGATGCACGATGTGGTATCCAACAGCACCATTTTCATGCTGCGGCAGTGTTGCGTGGCCATTTCGGCGGTGTTTCTCTTGTGGGGCAGCGCCCGCTTTTTAAGTTTGCCGATCCGGCAGTCCTCCTTTGGTCTGTTCATGTTGTTCCTGCTGGCCTGGACCTTCGTCAGTCCGGAGGTGCTGTCCAGCAGACTGCAAATCCAATTACCGGTGTTCATCTTGATCGGTTTGAGCAGTGTGTTTGCCGGGGTCTGCTTCTTTCGGGTAAGGAAAAAAATGCCGTTTGTCGGAGCCGGAATGTTGTCCATGGGCTTCCTGCTCTGGGGACTGTACCTGGGAAGCTATCCGTTCACCCAAAACTATCAGGAACTGTACAACGCGGGTTTTCTCATCGCCGCCGTGTTGCAGCTTTTCATCGCCGTCAGCATGGTGGTGCTGGTCATGGAAGAGGTCCGCTACAATGCCGAGCAGATGCGCGCGGAAATCGCCGAGGTCCGGTCCGAGAAGGAGGCCTTGCAAGTCAAAATCCTTACCACCGAGGAACAATACCGCAACCTTTATGATCAAGTGCGCCTGACCGAAGGGGTGCAAAAGGCCTACGATGAACTTCGGCGCACCCAGCAGGTGGTGGTGCAGCAGGAACGCTTGCGAGCCCTGGGCCAGATGGCCAGCGGGGTGGCGCATGACGTCAACAACGCCTTGTCGCCCGTGGTCGCTTATTCCGAATTGCTGCTTGCCACCCAAACCAATTTGCCCGAGAACGCGCGTCAGTATTTGCAAATTATCCGCCGCTCCGGCGAGGACATCTCCCATATCGTTGCGCGCATGCGCGAGTTCTATCGCCGCCGCACCGAAACGGAGGAACTCGTCGAGGTGGATATCAATCATATCGTTGATGAGGTGGTGGAACTTACCCGTCCGCGCTGGCGCGACCTGTCCCAGCGGCAGGCGGTTTCCATACAAGTCCAGCGTGAATTGGAACCTGGGCTGCCGCCCCTGCTCAGTGACCCCAGCGATTTGCGGGAGGCGATGATCAACCTTATTTTCAATGCCGTGGACGCCCTGCCTCAGGGCGGCATCATCACCCTGGTTTCGCGTTTGGTCAGCCGTCCGGTTCACGGAGACAACCTGCCGGAACGGCAAATTCAGATTGAGGTGCGGGATAATGGCGTTGGCATGGATGAAAAAACCCGCCAACATTGCTTGGAACCCTTTTTCTCCACCAAAGCCAAACGGGGCGGCACCGGCCTGGGACTGGCCATGGTTTATGGAATGATGCGACGCCATGATGGCAACATTGAAATTGAAAGTGAACCCGGTCAAGGGACTTGTATCCGCCTCACTTTCCCAATCCGGGTCAATACCTCACAGCCGAGTCCCTCAACCACCGTGCTGCGTATCGGTGCCAACCGTTCCTTGCGCATCCTGTGCATCGATGATGAATTGCAAATTCAGGAGTTGCTAAAACATTGTCTCACGACTTTGGATCATCGGGTGACCACCGCTTCGGGGGGCAAACAGGGAGTGGAAATGTTTCGAGCGGCAATGCTCGAAAAGCAGCCGTATGAGATGGTGATAACGGACCTGGGCATGCCGGACATCGATGGACACCAGGTGGCCAGAACCATCAAGGCGGAATCGCCCGCTACGCCGGTCATCATGATGACCGGGTGGGGGACGATGATGAAGGAGGAAGGGGAAACCGCCTCGGAGGTGGACGCCGTGGTCGGCAAACCGCCACGCATCCAGGAGTTGAACAACCTGCTTCTGCAACTGGCCGCGCCGCGATAGGACCGGTTCCAGCTCCTGATGGTTTGACACAGTAATCCGTTTGTCAGCGGCATCGTCCGCGCCTTTTCCTCAAGGAACTTTTGTTTTTCCGTGCCGATCCCCGCAAATGCCGGTAGGTTCAACGGCATGCCGAAAACCATGCATTGCCCGGTGGCACTCACCATTGCCGGCTCGGACAGCGGCGGTGGCGCTGGCATTCAGGCGGATTTAAAAACATTTGCCGCCTTCGGTGTGCATGGCGCCAGCGCGATCGCCTGCCTCACCGCACAGAATCCCCGGCGTGTTTACGCGGTTGAATCCACCTCGCCCGGAATGTTAAAGCTGCAAATTGAAGCGGTTTTTGGTGAATTGCGACCGGCGGCGGTGAAAACCGGCATGCTGTTTTCAGGGGAAAGTGTCCGGGTTGTCGCCCGTTTTTTTCAAAAGCAAAGTCATGTGCCACTGGTGGTTGACCCGGTCATGGTTGCCACCAGCGGGGCGCGGCTGCTCAAAGCGGAGGCGATCAATGTCCTGAAGAAACACTTGTTGCCACGGGCCCTGCTGGTCACCCCCAATCTGTCCGAAGCCGGGATTTTGATCGGCGGCAAAATTGCGGACGTCGAAACAATGCGCGCCGCCGCCCGTGAAATTCATGGGCGTTTTGGCTGCGCCGCGCTGGTCAAAGGCGGTCATTTGCACGGGATGCGCGAGGCGGTGGATGTTTTTTTCGACGGCCGGACCGAACTGCTTTTGAGCGCGCCGTTCATCAAAGGGATTCGCACACACGGTACCGGTTGCACCTATTCCGCAGCCATTACCGCGGCCCTGGGCTTGGGTTGTAATTTGCCACAAGCGGTCGGGCTGGCCAAAAGTTACGTCACGCAGGCCATTGCCCGGAGTTATCGCGCGGCCGGCCATTCCATTTTGAATCATTCCGTTGCCATACGAAAGTAGCGACGGTTGCGACCACGCCGGATTTACGGCCTTTGTAGCCGGAAGAATTGACTGGTATTGGAAACGCCCCACGTCACTTGATTTTGGCCATTGGTTGCCGTCAATGTCGTGTTGAGCTCATTCCAGGTGATGGGAGGAGTGAGGCTGGTCGTCGTGTTGAGGGTAAAGCCGGTCGGATAAATGGGCCAGGTCAGTAGTACATTTGTGCCGGCTGGGGTGACTTTCAGCGAGAGGGAGAAGAATTCAAATGCCAGCGCGTAGGTTTCGGTGTTGCTGGCAGGGTTCAGGCCGCCGTTTTTCAGAACTTGCAAATCGTAACGGCCTTGCGGCAGTTGCGGCAGCCAGAGGTGCTCCACATTGTCGACGACACTGGTGCTGGCGGCGACAAGATTGCTGGACACGGCGTCATACAAAAAAAGATCAAGATTATTGAGGTTGGTCTTGTTCAGCTGGCGATTCCACACCAGGGTCGCGGTGGCGGTGAAGGCGGCGTTGCTCGAGCCGTTGGTGACGTTGAAATAATAGTGATTTATCTCGTCGGATGTGGCGCTGCTCGTAAGGGTGTTGAAATCCCAACCGCTCAGCGCGCCGACAGTGCCACCCGCGCCGGTGGGCGGATGCGGATTGCCCAGAGGAACAGTGCTGGCGACGATGTAACCGTGCTTGCCGCCGGTGAGTTGCTTGTAAGAATTAAAAACATTGAGCACACCCGTTCCGTAACGCGGGTCGAGCGGTGACGGGGGATTGTTGGTCCAGTCCGCCGGCTTGATGGCGCCATTGAGGAGCAGAGCCTTGACCGTGCGAATGTCGGCCGGGGAATTGGTGTCGCTGCCACCATCACCACGCAAACCCGCCTGCATCAACAGCGCCGCGGCCCCACTGACTTCCGGGGTGGAAAAACTCGAATAGCCTTCGGGTGCGGTAATGTCCGGTTTCGCGCGGCCATTGTCCAAGGTTGGCCCGAAACTCGAACCGCCACCATAATCGCCGACTCCTATGCCGTTGTAGCTTGTTCCCGGTGGGCCTACCGGACCGACGTTCCCGGCAGCAGAAACAAAAAGCGTGTTGTATCGCACGGCATAATTGTCGTAGGCCGAATCCACCGCCTGTTGTTCGGGAACGGTTGGTCCGGTGAAAACGAAGCTCTGATTGATGACGGGGTCGTCAATATTGGAGGAGGGCAGCGTCACAATGTAGTTGGTCGAAGAGCCAAATATTTGTTCAGAAACCTGGATGAAGAAATTTGCGTCGTAATTGTCCACGTGCGCGACATTGGGGGCGACGCCAACCGGCAGCCCGTAAAAGTTCGAGGCCACTTCATCGGCATGGGCCGAGTCGTTGCCCAGGGAGTTGGGAAAATCGTTGGTCGTCCCGCTGCTGGTGATGTAGGTGAAAAGGTTGGTCGGTTGTTGTACCCACGCATCGGCCGGATTCACTTCAAAGTATGGAGCGCCCGCCTCGGGCTGTGCCACCCGAATGCCGGTGCCATCGACATTCGTCGTCACCTCCCGCAATAAAGTGACTCCTATGGCGTCGAGACTCGAGGACCGGGCGGGCAAATCCGCGTGCCATACCCCCAGAAGGAACAACAAAACCCGGATTACTCGCAAACAACGCGCTTTATTCATGGGCTCCACGCTATTAAGCAGGTTTTGTGCTCAAAAGTCGAGCTTTTAGTCAGAATTAAAGGTTTTCGGGATTTCCGGCTCGTCTGAATCCCAAGATCGTAATCGGTTCAAAGCGCGGTTTCTTTTTTAAGCCGACGCAGTACACTTTGGAAGGTGCCGGACACACTCGTCATCAACGAAATCTATTTGAGCCTGCAGGGGGAAAGCACCTTTGCCGGCCTGCCCTGCATCTTTATCCGGCTCACCGCCTGCAACCTGCGCTGCTCCTATTGCGACACCGCCTACGCTTTCACCGGAGGGAAAAAGAAATCGCTGGAGGAGGTTCGAGCGAAGGTTCACGAGCTGGCCGCGCCTTTTTTAAATCCGAAATCCGAAATCCGAAATTCGAAATTGCCCCTGGTGGAGCTGACGGGCGGCGAGCCGTTGCTGCAAAAAAAATGTTTGCCGTTGATGAAATCACTGTGCGATGACGGGTTTGCGGTCCTGCTTGAAACCAGCGGTGCGCACGACATTTCACAGGTGGATCCGCGCGTCCATCGCATCATGGATTTGAAATGCCCGGGCAGCGGCGAAGGGGAGCGCAACTGCTGGGAAAACCTCAAACACCTCACCGCCACCGATGAAATCAAATTCGTCATCGGCACCACGCAGGATTATGACTGGGCGAAGCAGACCATTGCCGGACATAAACTCGATTCGATTTGTCCGTTGCTGATGTCGTGGGTGCATCCGTTGTTGCCGGAACAGCAGGACAAATCATTGAAAAGAGTTCCGACGGGCCAGACCCCGATTTCGCGACGCGAACTGGCAGAAAAAATCATCGCCGACGCGCTGCCGGTGCGCTTTCAAGCCCAGTTGCACAAGATGATTTGGCCGCCGGAACAGCGCGGGGTTTAGAAATTTACGATTTATGATTTACGATTTACGATGGTTCCTGAATTTCGGACGAGCACGTAAATCGTAAATCCAAAATCGTAAATTCGTGACCACAACGAAGACGCTTCAATTACTCCGCGACTACGAATCGCGGAACATCGTTCACATTGAATCCGACGGTTCCTGGCCGATGGTTTGGGAACACGCCCGGGATGTGCACGTTTGGGACGCCGATGGGAAAAAGTATCTGGATTTGACCGCGGCGTTTGGCGTGGCTGCCGCCGGTCATGCCAATCTGCGCGTGGTCAAGGCCGGGCAGAGGCAGCTGGCCCGTCTCCCGCACGCGATGGGTGATGTGCATCCCCACCCGCGCAAGGCCGAACTCGCGCGCGCATTGAGCCGCCTCACCTTCGAACGCTGGAGCGGCGGCAAAAAAAAAGGCAAGGTCATTTTCAGCAATTCGGGTTTTGAAGCGGTCGAATCCGCGCTCAAGACCGCCATGCTCGCCACCGGCAAGCACGGTGTCGTCGCCTTCTCCGGCGCGTATCATGGGCTCGGCTACGGTGCGCTCAACGTGACCCACCGTGATTTTTTCCGCGGCCCGTTCCAATATCAGCTTCGCGAATTTGGTCATTTCGTTCAGTTTCCATCGAAGACCGGCGACCTGGCCGCCGTCGAATGGGGCATCCACCGGGTTCTGCGACGTGAACGAATCGGCGCGATTCTGGTTGAGCCGGTGCAGGCGCGGGGCGGCATTAATATTCCACCCAGACAGTTTTTGCCGATGCTGCGCCGGCTGTGCGACGAACATGGCGTGCTGCTGATTCTGGATGAAATTTACACCGGGTTTGGCCGCACCGGCAAATGGTTTGCCTGCGAGCACAGCGGCGTTGTGCCCGACCTCATCTGTCTTGGCAAGGCACTGACCGGCGGCTTCCCGCTCTCGGCCTGCGTCGGCCGCGCCGACATCATGGATGCTGCCTGGCCGGAGTCGCACGGTGAAGCGCTGCATACCAGCACCTTTCTGGGCAACCCGGTCGGCTGCGCCATGGCGCTGGCACAGATGGAAGAAATCGCGCGGCTCAACCTGTGCCGGCGAAGCGCGGAGCTCGGGGAATTTTTGCTCGGCGAATTGTCCGAGGTTAAAACGCCAAAGCTCAAGATTGAAGCGCGGGGTCTGGGTTTGATGGCCGGCCTCGAACTACGGCTGCCCGACGACAAACCGGCGGGCGCCGCCGCCATGCAGGCCGTCAAAACCATGTTGCGTGGTGGTTTCATTCTTTTGCCCGAAGGCGAGCACGCCAACGTCATCGGCTTCACCCCGCCATTGACCATCACCAAGGGTCAATTGGCGAAGGCCGTGGCCGCGCTGGCCGGGGTTTTGTCCACAGATCGGGACAAATGAATCACAGATATTTGGTTTTATTTCTCATCCGTGTCCATCTGTGTTTATCTGTGGCTGTTTTCTGAATGAAACTTTCGGAGATGCGGGAATTGCTGGCGGCACGCGGGATTCAACTGACCAAATCCCTCGGCCAGAATTTTCTCCACGACGGCAATCAATTGCGACGCATTGTTGCCGCCGCGGAATTGACCGGGGGCGATCAGGTCCTCGAAATCGGGCCCGGCTTGGGACCGCTGACGGAATTGCTGCTGGAAAGCGCCGGCGAGGTTCTCGCCATTGAGAAAGACGCCAGACTGGTGGGCTTTTTGCGCGAGCGCTTTGGTCCGCAATTAACTTTGCTCCACGCCGATGCCTTGAAATTTCTGAAACGCGAACCACGGGATTGGAACCGGTGGAAGCTCGTGGCCAATCTGCCGTATTCCGTCGCGTCGCCGATTCTGGTGGAACTGGCGCAAGGCGTACGCGCCCCTCAAAAGATTGTCGCGACACTGCAGTTCGAAGTCGCGCAACGGCTCATGGCCAAACCGGGAGCGGAAGAGTTCGGCTTGCTGACGTTGCTGGTGCAATTCGATTATGCCCCCGGCCGGTCCTTCAAAATTCCCAGAAGCTGCTTTTTTCCGGAGCCGGACGTGGATTCAGCCTGCGTGGTATTGATTCGCCGCGCCCAGCCGCTTTTGCCCGAAAACCAGCGCGCCGCTTTTGTGAAAATCGTGAAGCGCGCATTTTCACAGCGGCGTAAGATGATGCTGAAACTGCTGCGCGAAGACTGGCCGGTAGAAAAACTGACGGGCGCATTTGAAGAACTGAAAATCTCGCCCCAGGAACGCGCGGAGAAATTGAGCTTGGAACAGTTTGTGGCACTGACAGAAAAACTGTTTAGCCACAGATGAAACACAGGTTCGTTTTATGAGCGAAGAAATCTTCGATGTCGTCAACGAACGCGACGAGGTGGTAGGCCAGAATACGCGCGGCGAGGTGCATCGGCTTGGATTAAAGCACCGGGCGATCCACGTGCTGGTCTTCAATGCGGGCGGCGGGGTTTTTCTCCAAAAGCGCTCGATGAAAAAGGACCGCGAGCCGGGCAAATGGGATTCCTCAAGCTCAGGGCATGTGGATTCCGGCGAGGATTATGACACCTGCGCCGTGCGCGAATTGCGCGAGGAAATCGGATTGGCCGTCACCAAGACGCCGGAGCGGCTGTTCAAAATCGCCGCGTGCCCGGAAACGGATGCGGAATTTGTCTGGGTCTATCGCTGCGTCTGGGTCTATCGCTGCCAGGCCGAAGGGCCGTTTCAGTTGCATCCCGACGAAATCGAATGCGGCGGCTGGTTCACGCCGGATGAGATTTCGCGCTGGATTGTCGAAAAGCCGGATGATTTTGCGGGCGCGTTCCGGTCGATATGGTGGAAGTTAAATCGTTGAATGGTTAAATTGTTAAATCGTTCAACGAGCATCACCGGTTCAACAATTTAACCATTTAACGCATCACGATTTTCTTTTCCCGCCTTTACTTGTGCGAAAAATGGGTTAGTTATGTCCCCATGAAAGACGCAAGCAATTTTCTGGTTCCGATTGTGGTTGAGCAGACGGGCCGCGGCGAGCGGACGTGGGACATTTATTCGCGCCTGCTCGTTGACCGCATCATTTTTCTCGGCACGGCGGTGGATGACACGGTTTCCAACATCATCATCGCGCAACTCCTGTTTCTCCAGATGTCCGACGCGAAGAAGGACATTCATCTTTACATCAACTCGCCGGGCGGCAGCGTCACGGCCGGGCTGGCGATTTACGACACGATGCAATATCTCACCTGCGACGTGAACACCTATTGCGTCGG